>CADEEO010000108.1 GCA_902826365.1 uncultured Hyphomicrobiales bacterium
CGGCAGGCGCGACGCGGCGTAAAACCCTGCGGCCATGGCAATAACATCGCTCACCGAGTTGATGACGCTGTCACCATAATAATCGAGCGAGATCGTGGCTTCGCGGTAACGGTTGATGATGAAGTCCGTATTCTCGAAAATTTCCCAGGCGCCTTCAATTATGAGGGCAAGGCAGAGGCGCAGGGCGAATGGCCATTTTCTCCCGACGAGCCAGAACAGGCCGTAGAAGAGGAAGCCGTGGATGATATGGGACGGCGTATACCAGTCGGTGAGATGCTGGGAGTTTTCCGAACTCATCACCACGCCATGCCAGAGCTTGACGTAGCCACATTTGCAAATGGGTTCACGGCCCATTCCCAAGAGAATGATGGCGATAGCCAAAACAATTGCAGCGGCCAGGATTGGTCCCCAAAGGGTAGGCCGCGAACCTTTCAGGGAATCAGATGACATGGTCGGACAATGACATGTCTCACGGCCGGCGGCTAACGGAAGATCAGGCGTCGAGGCCCGGAATTTCGAGCAGGGTGCAGCCGGAAATGCGCCAGGTGCCGTCAGGCTGTTTTTCCATGGAATAGAGCGCCTCGTAGGTTTTTCCGTCAGGACCCACAACGAGCATTTTCTGGGCGGGCCTGCCCAACGGGTCAATCAGCGCCTCGGTGAAATTGAAGGCTTGCGGACGGTAGACCTGCGGATAGCCTTGCTTCACCATGGACATGAAAATTTCTGGAGTAGGGAAAATGTTGCGGATAACGGGCGCAGCAAAGCTGTAAGCGGTTGGCCCATCATCGGCCCGGAAGGCGCTGATCTGGGCGGTAATAATGCGTTGAAATTCGCTCTTTTCGGCCTCACTTATGGACTGGGCGAACGCAGCAACTGAAATGAAGCCCCAAAGCAATACAGCGAGGATAGAACGAAGCATCATGGGCCTCCCGCAATACGAGCATCTTGACACATATACGGGGGCGTGTCCTGTGTGGTTTCATTCAAGGTTTGAAAGAGGAGCGGAATTTGGCTGGCAATGAAGTCCTTGAACAAGCCTCCACCTGGCTTGCGGAGGGCCGGAAAGTGGCCCTTGCGACGGTGATTGAAACCTGGGGTTCGGCCCCGCAGCCGGTGGGCAGCCAACTGGCCATTGACGGCGAAGGCAATTTTGCCGGATCCGTTTCAGGCGGCTGTGTCGAAGGCGCGGTGGTGAGCGAAGCGCTTGACGCCATTGCCTCGGGCCAGCCGAAGGTTCTGGCCTTTGGGGTGGCCGATGAAACCGCCTGGCAAGTAGGCCTCGCCTGCGGGGGCAAGATACGGGTGTTTGTGGAGCCGCTGGGACCGTGAAGCCAACGCTCCTAAAAGCCGTGCTTGAGGCAAGCCGGGAGCGCCGGGCGGTTGCCGTGGTTACCACCATAGAGAACGGCGCGCAGCGGCTGGTGGCCAAGGAAAATCTTGGCAGTGATCCGCTTGGCTCCGCTCTGGAAGAAGCCTTTCGCTTCGATCAATCGGGGCTTCATGGCGGGGAATTTGTACATATCCACAATCCGCCGTTGCGGCTTGTTATCATCGGGGCTGTTCACATTGCGCAGAGTGTGATCCCGATGGCGCGGCAGGCGGGCTATGACATTACGGTTATTGATCCCCGTGGGGCCTTTGCAACGGGCGCGCGGTTTCCCGATATCACGCTGCATACTACGTGGCCGGAGGACGTATTACCGGCCCTCGGCGTAGATGCGCGCACAGCACTTCTGGCGCTGACCCATGATCCGAAGATTGATGATCCGGCTCTTTCCATTGCGCTGAAATCCGAGTGCTTTTACATCGGTGCCCTGGGCTCGAAGAAAACCCAGGCGAGCCGAATTGAGCGCTTGCAGAAGATGGGATTTTCCGGCGAAGTGATTGCCCGGATTCATGGTCCTATCGGTTTGCCCATCGGGGCCAAGGGCGCTGCCGAAATTGCCATTTCCATCATGGCCGAAATGACCCGCTCCTTGCGCCTGGGCAACTGAAATGAAATTTGCCGAACTGCCGCTGCAAGACACATTGGGGTGCATTTTGGCACATTCGGTGCGGCATTCAGCTGGTGTGTTTAAGAAGGGGCGGAAGCTGGCGGCGGATGATGTGAAATTGCTCGCGGCTTCTGGTGTTTTGAAGATATTTGTGGCGCGCTTGGAAGCGGGTGATGTTCCCGAGGATGAAGCGGCCCGGGTAATTGTTGGAAAAATTGCGGGTTCCGGGGCCACGGCCCAGGAGCCATTTACAGGGCGGGCGAATGTTTATGCCCAACAGCGCGGGCTTGTGGTTGTCGACGGTTCCCGCGTCAATGCGATAAATCGCGTGCATGAAAGCATGACGCTGGCGACTCTCCCTAATTACCATGTGGTTGAAAAGGGGCAGATGATTGCGACGATCAAGATCATCCCTTTTGCGGTTGCACGCGGAAATCTCGACAAGGCACTGGCAGAGATCGGCACTACGCCGGTAATCCGGGTTCAGGCCCTTGCCGAAAAGCGCGTTGGCCTGTTGATCACCAAAGTGGCCGGCGGCAAGCAGTCGCTTATTGAAAAATCCGAAACAGCCATGCGTGACCGGGTAAAGGCGCTGGGCAGCGATCTGGCGCAGGTCAGGGTTTGCGATCATACCATTGAAGCAGTGCGGAAATCCGCGCAGGAACTGCAGGCGCTGTCCTGCAATCCCATCCTGCTGTTTGGGGCATCAGCCATTGTCGACCGGGAAGATGTGATTCCTGCGGGGCTTTCGGCGGCGGGCGGGACTGTCATTCATCTTGGCATGCCGGTGGATCCCGGCAATCTGATGATGCTGGGCGATTTGCAGGGCGTGCCGGTGCTGGGCGTGCCGAGCTGTGCGAGATCTCCCAAGGTGAATGGCTTTGATTGGGCGCTGGAGCGGGTGCTTGCCGGGATCACGCTTTCGGCTAGCGATATCATGGACATGGGGGCGGGTGGGTTGCTGGCCGAGATTTCAAGCAGGCCATCGCCACGCGACCGGAAACCCATTGCCCAGCATGCGCCACGGATTGCGGCCATCGTATTGGCCGCCGGCAAATCATCGCGCATGGGCAACAACAAGCTTCTCGCCGATCTCAACGGCAAGCCCTTGCTGCGTCACAGCGTGGAAGCCCTGAAAGCTTCAAGCGTTCATGACATCATCGTGGTGACGGGGAACGAGCCGGAGCGGGTTCAATCCGCCCTTAAGCCGCTGGACGTAACACTGGTTCATAACGCGAATTTCGCCGAAGGATTGTCGACGTCCTTGAAGCGCGGGCTTGCTGCCGTGCCGGAGGAGACGGATGCCGTTCTGGTGTGCCTTGGTGACATGCCTTTGGTTGACGCGCAGACGATTGACCGGCTGGTGGCCGCGTTCAATGTCGCCGAGCACCGCACAATCTGCGTGCCGACATTCGAAGGCAAGCGCGGCAATCCGGTATTATGGGGGCGGCAGCATTTCATCGCGATTGACGAGATTGAAGGCGACCAGGGGGCCAGGCTTCTCCTGGATGCGCTGTCCGACGAGGTCGTGGAAATTGAAGTGAAGACGCAGGCTGTTCTTGTTGATGTGGATACGCCGCAGGCCTTGCAGGATATCAGATCAGCTTTGAAGCCCTGAAGCTCGTGTGACCCTCACGCCCGACAATCACATGGTCATGCACCGTGATGCCAAGTTTCATACCGGCATCCACAATCTTCCGCGTCAGTTCGATATCGGCAACCGAGGGGGTTGGGTCGCCCGAGGGGTGGTTGTGGGCCAGAATGATGGCGGAGGCGGAAAGCTCCAGCGCCCGCTTCATCACCTCGCGGGTATAGACCGGCGTGTGGTCAACGGTGCCTTCCTGCTGCACCTCATCGGCGATGAGCTGGTTCTTCTTGTCGAGAAACAGGATGCGGAACTGCTCCTTGTTCTGGAAAGCCATGGCGGCGCGGCAGTATTCGAGGATGGCGCTCCATGACGACAGCAGGGGGCGATTGACAATCCCTCCCTTCATCAGACGCAGCGCCGCGGCGCGGATCAACTTCAGTTCCGTGATGGTGGCTTCACCGATGCCATCCACTTCCTTCAGGCGCTCAGGAGCGGCACTGATGACTTCAGCGAAGCTGCCGAACTTGGTAATCAGGTTTTTGGCCAGGGGTTTCGTGTCGCCCCGGCTGATGGCCCTGAATAGAACCATTTCCAGGAGTTCATAGTCGGGCAGGGCCTCGGGACCAGCTTCGCGGAAACGCTCCCGCAGGCGTTCACGATGGCCGATGAAATGGGGTTTCGAGGAGGCCTCGCCAAAACCCTTCGGCATGATCTAGATCTTGTAGGGCGGGCAGTGGAAACCACGGGGCGACAGCGTGAAAATTTCGCAGCCCTCCCTTGTCACGCCAATGGTGTGCTCAAACTGGGCCGAGAGCGAGAGATCGCGGGTCACTGCGGTCCAGCCATCGGATTTAACTTTCACATGGGGCCTGCCCAGATTGATCATGGGCTCAATGGTGAAGAACATGCCTTCCTTGAGCTCAACGCCTTCGCCCATGCGGCCATAATGCAGCACATTGGGGTGATCATGGAAGACGCGGCCAAGGCCATGGCCGCAGAAATCACGCACGACGGAGCAGCGCTCAGCCTCGGCGAAGGTCTGGATCGCATAGCCAATGTCGCCGAGGTGGGCGCCGGGCTTCACCATGGCAATGCCGCGCATCAGGCATTCATAGGTCACTTCGTTGAGGCGCTCGGCTTTGCGGCTGATTTCGCCCACGGGATACATGCGGCTCGAATCGCCAAACCAGCCATCGACGATGAGAGTTACGTCAATGTTGACGATATCGCCCTCGCGCATGGGAGTGTTATCGGGAATTCCGTGACAGACCACATGGTTGATCGAGGTGCAAATTGACTTGGTGTAGCCGCGATAATTGAGAGGGGCGGGAATTGCCTTGTTGTCGCGGGCAAACTCCACAATGAAGCGATCCAGCGCATCCGTGGTGATTCCGGGCCGCACCAGGGGAGTGATCAGGTCCAGTGCCTCAGCCGTCAGCCTTCCCGCCTTGCGCATGCCCTCGAAGTCTTCGGGCTTGTGCAATTTAATGCGGGTGGACCGGGACGGGATGGTTTCCTGAACGTCGTTCATTCAAATTTCCAAGACCGGAATGGCCCGATCAACCGTTATTTCGCTTGTCGAGACATGGCAAGTCAAGGCCAAAGCCTCGACGCCCGCATCCCGCGCCTTTCTGAATTCATTGAAATAGGTGCGATCCTTGTCGTCGGCAATGGCAAAACGAGAGGGATTATGGCACTGAATAAGGTAGACCATGACGGCGCGGGACCCGGCCTTTACCATGTTTGACGGCTCGACAAGAGGTTTGGCGCCGCGTTCAGTGACGCAGTCTGGAAATTCGGCGAGCCCGGGTTTCCTGAAGAAATGGACGTTCTTGATTTCCACGTAGCAGGGCGGGCGCTTTGCATCCTCCAGAAGAATATCGATGCGGCTGTTCTGCCCATATTTGACTTCATTCCGCAGGTTTGCATAACCCGACAGCTCTGCCACTTTCCCGGCAATGATGGCCTCGGTCACGATATGGTTGGGCTGACCAGTATTGATGCCGACCAGACCAATATCCGGAATGTCCACCAGCTCCAAGCTATGGGGATATTTCCGGGTGAGACTCTCTGAGCGCGACAGCCAAACGGCATTGCCCGGCTCGGTCAGGCCCAGCATGGAGCCCGTATTGGCGCAGGCGGCAGTCACCAGTTCGCCGGTATCCAGCACAACATCGGCCAAGAACCTCTTGTAACGTTTGATCAATTTTCCGCGAACAAGGGGGCTCTTGAATCTCATGGTTTTGACAGTGGACTGAAGCGGTGGCAGATGTCTAGGCATTGACCGAGGTAATCATGACATCTGTTCCGACCGCTGCCGTATTGTTGATTGGCGATGAAATCCTGTCCGGGCGCACCAAGGACAAGAACCTGGGATTTATCGCGGATTATCTAGTGAGCCTTGGCATTGACCTTAAGGAAGCGCGCTGTGTTGCCGATGACGAGGGTGATATTGTCGCCGCGTTGAACGCCTTGCGGGCGCGCTATACATATGTGTTCACCACGGGCGGCATCGGCCCCACCCATGACGACATCACCGCCGATGCGGTGGCCAAGGCGTTTCAGGTTCCCATCGGGCATCACCCCCGCGCGCTGGAAATCCTGCTGGCCTATTTCAAGGAGATTGGCCGCGAGCCCAATGAGGCGCGGCTGCGCATGGCGCGGACGCCGGAAGGGGCGACGCTGATTGAAAACGGGGTTTCCAAAGCGCCAGGTTTCCGGATTGGAAATGTGTTCGTGATGGCAGGGGTTCCCAAAATCATGCAGGCCATGATGGAGGCGATTGCGCCATCACTGGACAAGGGTGTGCCGATGCAATCGCGCACCGTGGCCCTGCAGGGTGGTGAAGGCGACGTGGCCAAGCCATTGGGCGAGATCCAGGATCGCTACTCAGATGTGTTCATCGGCTCCTATCCCTTTGAAGGGGTGGGAGGATTTTCCACCAATCTGGTTCTGCGGTCGCGCGTTCCGACTTCGCTTGAAAAAGCCGAAGCGGAGGTCAAGGCGTTGGCTGAAACAATGACGCGAGAGGGCAAGGCCAGGGGCTGGTCCTAGGCTGCAAGGGCGCGGCGGACCTTTTCAGTGAGATCATTGCGGGTGAAGGGCTTGTTCACGAAATCAATCGTGTCGGGCAGGTCCTGCATCTGGCGCACGGAGCCCGGCGCATAGCCGGACATGAAGAGCACCTTCAATCCCGGGCGCACCTTGAGCGCCTTGGCTGCAAGTTCCGGCCCGTTCATGCCCCCGGCCATGATCACGTCGGACAGCACCAGGGCAAGATCGTCGCGCGCCGTTATGATGTCCAGGCCTTCGGGGCCATTCGATGCGACAATGGTTTCATAGCCCATTTCTTCGATCATGGCGGCGGCGATGTCGCGCACCGCGTCATTGTCCTCGACCACAAGCACGACCTGCTTCTTGGCAGGGACTTCGACGGTTTGCGGATCATTGGCAACGTCTTCAGGATTTACGCCCAGCTCGCGGGCGAGGTGCGACTGGAGTTCCGATGGTTTGATAACTGTGCCAACCGCCGCGTTTGGCGTGAAGCAGGGGAGATAGATTTTGACCGCTGTTCCATGCCCCACTTCGGAGTAGATTTTGATGTGGCCGGCGGACTGCTTCACGAAACCATAGATCATGGAAAGGCCAAGGCCCGAGCCGGCCTCGGGGCCCTTCGTGGTGAAGAAGGGCTGGAAAACCTTTTCAATGTTTTCCGGGGCAATGCCAGCACCCGTATCGGTGACCGCGATTTCCACGTAATCGCCAATGGTGACATCCTCGTGCTCGCTGCAATAGGCCTGATCGAGGTGGCGGTTTGCGGTTTCGATAATGAGGTTGCCGCCCTTGGGCTTCATGGCGTCCCGGGCATTGATGGCAAGATTGAGGATGGCCGTTTCAAGCATCGTCTGATCGGCCTTGATAAGCCAGAGGCCTTCCTGCGGAATGATCTTGAGATCAACGGTGGCGCTCACCGCGTGCTTCAGCATGTCGGTCATCTTCATGATGAGTTCGTTGGCCGAGATTTCCTTGTTCTGCAGGGTTTGCAGGCGCGAGAAGGCCAGCATGCGCTTGGTGAGGTCTGAGCCCTTGTCAGCTGCTTCGAGGGCGGCGCGGATGCGCTTGCTGGCGCGCTCATCGTTTTTGACGAGTTGCTCCACAAGCTGGAGATTTCCCATCACAACCATCAGCAGGTTGTTGAAGTCGTGGGCTACACCGCCGGTGAGCTGGCCCACGGCTTCCATTTTCTGGGCCTGCAAGTATTTGCGCTCAAGCGACTTGCGTTCGGTCACGCATTGGCAGGAGCCGAAGAGGGTTTCGACCTGGCCCGCCGCATTGCGCTCCGGTTCGATGGTGCATTGGAAGAATTCAATATCGCCGGACTTGAGCCGCACGGCAATTTCCAGGTCGGTTATGTGCTTGCCGAGCTTGGCGAGCTCGATGCCTTCGGCAAATTTTTCCTTGTCGCCTGCGTCGATCATATCCATGAAGGTAGCGAGATTGGGATGGACAATGGCTTCCTGCATGCCGATGAGGCTCGCCATTTCGGTTGAAAGGCGCGACACGTTGGTTTCCACCCGCAGGGAGAAGCTGCCAAGCCTTGCCGCTTCCTGGGTGCGCTTGAGGTTGCGCTCGGAGCTGCGCATGCGTTCCAGGGTGGCCATCTGGTCGCTCACGTTGCGGCAGAGGCCAACGCATTTTATCGCCCGCCCACTTGCCGGATCGCGGACCACGCAGGCCACCGATTCAATCCAGACATATTCGTTGTTGTGCATGCGAATCCGGAAACGGGACTGAAAGAGCTCGGTGCCGAAGGGCGCCTTCTTGATCATGGCCGTCAATATCTTGTCCGTATCATCCGGATGGATGCGGGCATTGAATTTTTCAAAACTCAGATCGGAACCTTCGGGGTTCAGCCCGAGCATCTCATACATTTCCGGAGAGTTGTAAGTTTCGCCACTGACGAAATCGTGATCCCAGACGGCATAGCTGCCGGAACGCAAGGCGAGGTTCAGGCGCTGTTCGTTTTTTATGGCGTGGTTTGCCTGTTCCTCATTGGCGTGCTGGCCAATGAGGATCATGAAATCGCGTGTGCCATCGCTCCATTGCTGCTGCTTGAAGGAGGAGGCCTTCTGCACCGCTAGGGGCGGCGCATAGGTCACTTCCACATCGGGAAAAAGCTCACCCGGTTTGGCGGCGAGATAGCGGGCCGAGATTGTTCCCGTGCCGTATTTCACCAGTTGACGGCCTACGATGTCGCTGCGGGCGCAATTCCATTTACGGATGGCGGCGGTGGTCAGTTCGGTAACGGTGGCTGCGGGAAGCAAAACCGCCAGGGCCTCGATGTTTGCCAGTTCAAAGGCATTCATCAGCTGCGAAACGGGATTTGCAGTCTTGGTCATTCAGGCGGCTCCGGAACCCGGGTTTTTGCCAGTTTTGCCCAGAAAGTGTGAAGCAAGGGTTGACGGGGAAGTGATGGATTGCGCCAAATTGGCCAAGCGGGCATAAGGATTCCCCAGTATTGCGGGGATTTAGGTGCGAGATGGACGAAAAATGGCAAAAAAGCTTTCCGGTTTCCTGGGACCAGTTCCACCGGGATGCCCGCGCCTTGGCCTGGCGCCTGTCCACGGCGGGGCCTTTTGAGGCGGTCGTCGCCATCACCCGGGGTGGCCTGGTTCCGGCAGCGGTTGTGGCCCGCGAACTGGGCATCCGGGTCATCGAAACGATTTGCGTGGCCTCCTATGACTATGACAAGCAGGGGGCCATCAGCATCCTGAAAACCGTGAGCGAGAAGGTCGTGGGTTCGGACAAGGGAGCT
>CADEEO010000109.1 GCA_902826365.1 uncultured Hyphomicrobiales bacterium
TCTTGACCTCAGTCAGTTCGCCGCTGGCGGAGCTGAGCTTGATCACATAGGCCTTGCCGCTGCGGGTGGCGTTGAAGGAGAAAACCTGGCCAGTGCAGGTCGCAGGCTTCACGCTGGTGAAGCCGTAGCCCGACACAATCTCCCCGGCCTTGTCGCAGGACATGCCGGGAGCGGCACTGGCGGTTTTCTTTTCAGTTGCCGCCACGGCCTTTTTTTCGACCGAAGCCACAGACGAAGCCGCAGCTTTCTTTGCGGCCGAAGCCATGGATTTCTTGGCAACGGGCTTAGGCACTGGAACGGCTTTGACAGTTTTTTTCTGCTTCTTTTTCGGGGCTATGTATACCGGCTCTTCGTCCTCATAATACCGGGGCTCATAATAGTCATCATCCGGATCATAATAGGAAAGCGGACGCCCGTCGTCCTCATAGTATTCCTCGTCGTCATAATCATCCGCATAAAAATCACGCGGCGGCGGGTTGTAAAAGTAATAATCGGGATGCAAAAACCGCCAGCGGGAGCCCGCTTCGGCGGCAGTTGGCACAAGCAATGCGCCGGCTGCCAATGTGAAGACCGCTGCACTGATGATTCGGGTCAACATGAAACCCTCCCTCTTAAATTCGCGCGTCAAATTCGCCGGATGGATTGAATCCGGCCGTTTCTTGAGTAAACTTTAATCCGGAAAACTTCGCCTCTTTTCCTGGCGATGAAGGTATGAAACTTGCCGCCGCAACCGGCTGGCCGCACATCGCGAAAACCGCGGTCCCGGAGAATTCCGCGGGCCTCACGGCAGGACACACGGTCCCCATAACCGTAACCGTCGTCGCCTCCATAACCGTAACCCGGATGCGGGACAAAATATCCCGGGCGCGGATAATAGCCATAGCTGCCGCAGCGGAAGGGATCGTAATTATAGTAGCAATAGCCGCCGGGCTGGCCGATGCCGATCGTGACGTTCACCTTGGCTTCCGCAACCGGCGCAGAAAGGGAAAATGCTGCCGCGAAGCCAGCCGCCATCAAAATTTTCTGGAACATTGTTCCACCCTCCAAAATCGCAAGCTCCCCAGCTTATCGAACCGGATCATGGCAGAATCTTGCTGAACAAATGCTAATAGCCCTGTTCATCTGCCGTTCAACTTGGTGGCAGAAACAAGGCAATGGGGGCCGGAACGCCTTGCGGCGTTCCGGTGCGGGATGCGGGATTAGAACAGCTTCTTAACGCCGAAGATGTTGCCGTTCATGCCAACCTTGACGCGGTATTTATGGCCGTTCTTCCAGGCGTGGTACTGGTAAACCGGCTTGCTGCAATCGATGGCATTCACATTGTGAAATCCGGACCAATCCACGATCTTGCGGCCCTTGTTGCAGCTGATGCCGTTATTGTAGGGCTCGTATACGGGATAGTAGCCGCCGCCATAGCCGTAGCCAGGGTAAATGCCGAGGCCGCCGCCGAGATTAACGTTGATATCAACTCCCGCCTGAGCCTGCTGAACAGGGGCAAGGGCGGTAAGCGAAGCAGCAACAGCGGCTGCGGCGATGAGGGACTTGGTAATCATTTTGGTTCTCCAGGGTTCAGGTTTCGTTTTATTCTGACGACCACCTTGGCCATCCATGGCACCGAAACTAGCCCCCCGAACTTGAACGCAATCAGAACCCGGTATTCATTTTCAGTTCATTTTTTAGGCCCTGCCCCCTTGTATTCGGGGAAACAAAAATTACCTCTCCCGTAGCGGATGCCAATTATGGGTTCGCCGCAAATGCATTGCTTTAGGAGAATGTAAATGTTTGATTTTACCCCACTTTACCGTTCCAGCGTCGGTTTTGACCATCTTGCCCGCATGCTTGATGATGCCGCAAGTTTCGAGGCTCCGGCCTATCCGCCCTATAATATCGAGCGGGTTGGCGAAGACGAATACCGCATCACCATTGCCATCGCCGGCTTTGGCGCCGCCGACATCAACCTCGAAGTGAAGGGCAATGCCCTCACGGTTACCGGCAAAAAGGCTGAGAAATCCGCCGAAAAGACCGAATACCTGCATCAGGGCATTGCGGCCCGCAATTTTGAGCGCCGCTTCCAGCTTGCCGATCACGTTGAAGTGACGGGGGCTGATTTGAACCATGGCCTGCTGCATATTTCGCTGAAGCGCGAAATTCCGGAAGCCTTGAAGCCGCGCACGATCGCCATTCGCAGCGCAAATGAGCAGAAAGCGCTCGAGGCGAAAAAGGCCGCCTAATCCTGAATGCGAGGGGCGCTTCCGGCAAGCGCCCCTTTTTTATTTTGGCCGATCAGGCGTGCAGCTCTTTGACCAGGGCCAGGAATTTCCGGACATCGGCTTCGGGCGTGGCGTAGGACAGCACAAAGCGAACAAAAATCTCGTCATCGGCAATAGCCTTGCCAAGGCTGTCAGGCATCCAGTCATAAAATTTTGCGCCGGACGCCAGGAGCTTGTCGTTCAGAGCCCGCGGCATCACGGCAAACACTTCGTTGGCCTGCACTGGATTCGGAATGCGGATTTTTTTGAATTTGCCGAGTCCTTCGGCCAGCTGGGCTGCAAGGCCATTGGCCAGCTTGGCGTTTTCCAGCCACAGGCCCCCCTTGAGATAGGCCAGCATTTGCGCGCCCAAATAGCGGCCCTTGGAGACGAGCTGGCCGCCCCGCATGCGGCGATAGATAAAATCATCGGCCAATTTCACATCGAAGAAAACCACCGCTTCCAGCATCATGGCGCCGTTCTTGGTGGCGCCGAAGGACAAGGCGTCCACGCCGGATTTCCAGGTGAGCTCCGCCGGGCTGACGTTCAAGCCAGCAATGGCATTGGCAAAGCGGGCGCCATCCATATGCAGTTTCATGCCGCGCGGCTTGATCAGGCTTGAGATCGCCTTAACATCTTTTGGAGAATAGGTGGTGCCCAGTTCGGTGGAATTGGTTAGCGAAACGGCGGCGGGCTTTGGATCGTGTTCGCCGCGAATAAAACCCTTGAGGGTTTTTTCAACCATGGCCGGGGTGATTTTTCCTGCCGGTCCATGGAGGCCCAGTATCTTGGCCCCGCCCGTAAACATTTCCGGGGAATTGCATTCATCAACGCTGATGTGGGCTTCGCCATGGCAGATCACCGCGCCGTAGGGCGGCGTGAGGGCTGAAAGGGCCAATCCGTTTGCGGCCGTTCCGGTGGTCACCAGGAAGGAGCGCACTTCCCTTTCAAAGACTTTGGAGAGCTGTTCTTCGGCTTTTTTTGTCCAGTCATCGCCGCCATAGGCCGGAGCCGAGCCGGCATTCGCTTCCGCGATGCCCTCAAGAATGCGGGGATGAACGCCATAGTGGTTGTCAGACGCAAAATTCATGGGAAAAGCTCCTTGGGCGGGGCCTTCTCTAAGGCCTCGCCGGGAGCTAGTCGAGGGAGATTTTGCTAATTCCGAAGCCGGCAGCTTCTATTTCACTGCGCCGCTGTTCCGCATCGCTTCAGGCATGTCAGCCCGATCAACGTCCCTGATGTGGGTGGCGACCGACCAGCGATGACCGAATGGGTCTTCAAGGGCGCCGTAACGATCACCCCAGAACATGTCAGCTACGGGCATTGTGATTTTGGCTCCGGCCTTCTCAGCCTTGTCGACAAACGCATCAACGTCTGCGACGTAGAGATGAATGGTGACGGGCGAACCCCTGAGTGACTGGGGACTCAGCGCACCCCATTCGGGATTCTCATCGACAAGCATCACATCGGAATCACCAATGCGGATTGAGGCGTGCATGATCTTGCCCTGGTCATCAGATAGCCGTGCTGTTTCCACGGCGCCAAAAGCCTTTTTATAAAAGCCTATGGCGTCTGCCGCGCCAGCGCAGGTCAATTGCGGGGTCACGGTGTGCATGCCACGCGGGACGGGATCTATTTTTACGTGCTTTGTCATAGTGAATTTCCTCGGTTTTAAGACATTCCCCAAGTTCCAAACGGTGTCCGGCGCGGTGCGTTCCATTACTTCGGATTCATTCACGTTGCCGTGAGTGCGGAACAGCCCAAGCGCTCCCGCGTTAATTCCCAAATGAGCAATCAAGGAGGAATGGCCCATGAAACCGGTCAGCACTATCGTATGTTCAATCGCACTTTTGGCTGCAACCGGGGTGTTCGCGGCTGAATCCCTGAAAAAGGGCAAGGCCGCGTTTGGCAGTTGGCAGGACGACAAGCCGGGCGTTACGCGGCTGATCTCGCCGGAAGATTTGCCGGCGCCTGATGAATCCAAGTCGGCTGAAAATTCCGCCGAACCAATCAAAATGCCTGAAAGCGCCAAACCGCTCTTGCCCGAAGGGTTCTCAGTGGAGCTTGTGGCCTCCGGCATGGAGAGCCCCCGCATCATCCGGGTCGCGCCCAACGGCGACATCTTTGTGGCTGACAGCAAGGCCAATCAGATTCGGGTTTTCCGCCTGCAGGAAGGTGCCGCCAAGGTTGAGGAGGACGGAATTTTCGCAGGAGGACTTCACCAGCCCTATGGCATCGCTTTCTATCCGCCTGGTCCCAATCCTGAATGGATCTATGTCGGCAACAGCCATAGCGTGGTCCGGTTTCCTTACAAGAATGGCGACATCGAAGCTTCGGGCGAGCCTGAAGCGATTGTCGAGAACATTCCGGAAGCGCACCACTGGACCCGCGACATTGTTTTCTCGGCCGATGGCTCAAAGCTCTTTTTGGCGGTTGGTTCCGGATCAAACATCGCGCTTGATATGTCTCCCACCCCACGGATCGAAGGCGGCCTGGATGCGTGGATAAAAGAAAAGCCGCTTGGCGCAACTTGGGATACGGAAGAACGCCGCGCCGATGTCATTTCCTTTGATCCGGATGGCAAAAACGAAAAGATTTATGCCACGGGCCTGCGCAACTGCTCCGGCATGGCCATCCAGCCGGGCAATGGCGCCTTGTGGTGTGCGGTGAATGAGCGCGACGGCTTGGGCGACAATGTGCCGTTCGACTATGCCACGGAAGTCAAGGAAGGCGGCTTCTATGGCTGGCCGTGGTACTACATCGGCGGCAATGAGGAGCCGCGGCGCAAGGGCGAGCGGCCTGATCTGGCCTCAAAGGTTACTGTTCCCGATGTCCTGTTCCAAGGGCACTCAGCGCCGCTTGGCATGGCCTTCTACAACGACGATGCCTTCCCGGCTGAATATCGCGGCAACGCCTTCGTCGCCATGCATGGTTCATGGAACCGTGCGGGGCGCACAGGATACAAGGTGGTGATGCTGCCTTTCAAGGACGGCAAACCAACAGGTGAATACCAGGATTTCATGACCGGGTTCGTTGTCTCGGACAAGGAAGTCTGGGGCAGGCCGGTTGGGATTGCAGTCGCCAAAGATGGTTCGCTGCTGGTTAGCGAAGACGGCAACGGCACGATTTGGCGTGTTACCTACAAAGCAAACAAAACTGTGGGAGAATTACAATGAAAATGAGCATTCCGACTCTCGCTCTTGCCGCAGCACTTGCCTCGGTTCCGGCAATTGCCCCCGCTTCAGCGGAAATGCTGGCCTTCAAAGCCGATCTCAAGGGCGCTAGCGAAGTGCCGCCAACCGACAGTGCTGCAACCGGCACTGCTGAAGTCAGCGTCGATACGGCCACCAAAGAAGTGAAGTGGACGATCCAGTTCAGCGGATTGACCGGCGATGCTACAGCGGCGCATTTTCATGGCCCCGCTGCCGTCGGTGAGAATGCCGGCCCGGCAGTCGACATAAGCGGAAAAATTGAAAGTGGCTCGGCCACTCTGACTGATGCCCAACTTGCAGACTTGCAGGCTGGCAAATTGTATATCAACCTCCATACCGCTAAATTTCCCGATGGAGAGATCCGCGGTCAGGTTGTGAAGTAAGTTCTGGCAAAATTGAAATGCCTGCCCCACCAAAAAACGGGCAGGTATTTTCCTGCGTAATTTTATTGCGTATTTTTCCACCAAACGATTCCTTCCTTGCGCAAAGCTCCAGATCGTGTATTTTGAAGAAAGGACAGTATGGCTGTCCTTTATAAATGGCAGTTTTGGACTTGTGAACCCGGATGAGCCGGAATACGACCACAACACATCTGAAAGCGACGGCAAAAACAGCCGCCGATGCCGTTTGCATGGCCCGCGCCCAGACCAATAAACGCACGTAAGGGTCGGCTCGGGCGGAAGGACGCTCTCAGAGTTTGATCCCTTAGACGAGGCTCCGGTGGCTAAAAATGCCCCCTCAAGAGATCAAACCCAGAGGCAAGGAAAGAAGCAACGGTCCCTCGGGACTGAAGGGGAATATTGGAAGAGGACGATAGCCATGAGCCAGTCACTTCAGATGCTGCCGGAGGGGATGCGCGAACCGCATGGGCTTTACCATCCCCGAAACGAGCATGATGCCTGCGGCATTGGCCTTATCGCCAACATCAACAACATCAAGAGCCACCGCACCATTGATGACGGCCTGAGCATTCTGAAGAATCTCGAGCACCGCGGGGCGGTGGGTGCTGACCCCAAGGCCGGCGACGGGGCCGGCATCATGATTCAAATTCCGCATGGATTTTTTTCCGAAGAGGCCAAGCGCCTGGGCTTTGAGCTGCCAGCACCCCACACCTATGGCGTGGCCTATCTCTTCATGCCTAGAGAGACGGTTTACCGGCAGGATATCGAGCGCATCTGGTGGGAAACGTCGCGCGAGGAAGGGCTGAAGGTTCTGGGCTGGCGCGATGTGCCGGTTGATTCTTCGGTGCTCGGCTATTCGGTGAAGGGCACCGAACCTTTCCACCGGCAGGTGTTTATCGGACGCGGGCCAACCATTCGCGATGAAGCGCATTTCGAGCGCAAGCTTTTTGTCTGCCGCAAGGTGGTTTCCAACCGCGTGCTGGAAGTTCTGGGGGCAAAGGCCCGCACCTATTATCCGGTGTCGGTTTCCAGCCGCACCATTGTCTACAAGGGACTGGTGCTCGGCAAGGACCTGGGGGCCTATTACAAGGACCTGACGGATCCGCGCCTTGAATCGGCGCTTGCCCTCGTGCACCAGCGCTTTTCCACCAACACGTTTCCAAGCTGGCCACTGTCGCATCCCTACCGTTTTGTCTGCCACAATGGCGAGATCAACACGGTGCGCGGCAATTACAACTGGATGGCGGCGCGCCAGGCCAACATGAAGTCCACGGTGCTGGGCGAGGACCTGTCGAAGCTCTGGCCCATTTCCTATGAAGGGCAATCGGACACGGCGTGTTTTGACAATGCCTTGGAATTTTTGACGATGGGCGGCTACTCGCTGCCGCATGCCATGATGATGCTGATCCCGGAAGCCTGGGCCGGCAATCCGCTGATGGATGAGGACCGCCGGGCTTTCTATGAACATCACGCGGCACTCATGGAACCGTGGGACGGCCCTGCTGCCATGACCTTCACCGATGGCCGGTTGATCGGCGCCACGCTTGACCGCAATGGCTTGCGCCCGGCGCGCTATCTCACCACCGATGATGGTTTCGTATTGCTCGCTTCGGAAATGGGCTGCCTGCAATTTGCCGAAGAGCATGTCACCCACAAGTGGCGGCTGCAGCCCGGCAAGATGCTGCTCATCGACCTTGAGCAGAAGCGCATTATTTCCGACGAGGAACTGAAGAAGACGCTGTCCACCGCGCACCCTTACAAGGAGTGGCTGAAGCGCACCCAGGTGGTGCTGCGTGATTTGCCCAAGGCCAAGACCAAGCGGCCGAAGATCCTAGTGCCACTGCTCGATAGGCAACAGGCCTTTGGCTATTCGCAGGAAGATTTGAAAATCCTGATGGCGCCCATGGCGCAGACGGGCCAGGAAGCGGTCGGCTCCATGGGCAATGATGCACCCATCTCGGTTCTTTCGGACCGGGCCAAGATGCTTGATACTTATTTCAAGCAAAACTTTGCGCAGGTGACCAACCCGCCGATCGATCCCATCCGCGAAGAGCTGGTGATGTCGCTCGTCTCCTTCATCGGGCCGCGGCCAAATCTTCTGGACCTCAAAGGCACCTCGACGCATATGCGGCTTGAGGTCTCTCAACCCATTCTCACCAATGAAGACCTTGAACGCATCCGTACCATCGGCAAGGTGAGCGAGAACCCCTTCCGCACGGCCACCATCGACATCACCTATGACGTGGCCAACGGGCCGGAATACATGGAAGCAGCACTCGACAGCGTGTGCAGGCTTGCCGAACGCGCCGTCAGGGATGGCTACAATATCATCATCCTGTCGGACCGCGCCGTGTCGGGCGAACGGGTGCCATTGCCGGCTCTTTTGGCAACATCAGCCACGCATCATTATCTCATCCGCAGGGGGCTTCGCACCTCGGTGGGCCTGGTGGTTGAATCGGGCGAACCCCGCGAAGTGCACCAGTTCTGCACGCTGGCGGGCTATGGGGCGGAAGCGATCAACCCCTATCTGGCGTTTGAAACGCTGGAAAGCATGGTTTCCGAGCTGGAAGAGGAAGTCACGCCCTATGAAGCGGTAAAGCGCTACATCAAGGCGGTGGACAAGGGCATCATGAAGGTCATGTCCAAGATGGGCATCTCGACCTACCAGTCCTATTGCGGGGCGCAGATTTTCGATGCCATTGGCCTTTCATCTGAATTCGTCGACAAGTATTTCACCGGCACGGCCACGCAGATTGAAGGCGTGGGGCTGGTGGAAATCGCCGGGGAGACTTTCCGCCGGCATGAGGATGCCTTCGGCATCAATCCGGTGCTGAAGACCTCGCTTGATGTGGGCGGCGACTATGCCATGCGCATCAGGGGCGAGGCCCATGTGTGGACGGCGGATACGGTTTCAAACCTGCAGCATGCGGTGCGCGGCAATTCGGTCGAGAAGTACCGGGCCTTTGCCAAGCATATCAACCAGCAGTCGGAACGGCTCAAGACCATGCGCGGATTGTTCAGGATCAAGACGGCGGAAGACAGGGGCCGCAAGCCCATCGATATCGATGAGGTGGAGCCCGCCAAGACAATTGTCAAGCGCTTCTCGACTGGGGCCATGTCCTTTGGCTCGATCAGCCGCGAGGCGCATACGACGCTGGCCATCGCCATGAACCGCATCGGCGGCAAGTCCAACACGGGCGAAGGCGGCGAAGAGGCGGACCGTTTCGTGCCGCTGCCCAATGGCGATTCCATGCGCTCGGCGATCAAGCAGGTGGCCTCCGGGCGCTTTGGCGTCACTGCGGAATATCTGGTTAATTCCGACATGATGCAGATCAAGATGGCGCAGGGCGCCAAGCCCGGCGAGGGCGGGCA
>CADEEO010000110.1 GCA_902826365.1 uncultured Hyphomicrobiales bacterium
GTGGAGGCCTGGCCTGCTGAACCGGTTTTTCAGCAACGGGGTTTTCAGCAACTGGTCTTGCAGCTACAGGCTTTGCAGCGGCGGGTGTTGTAACCGCATGCTCTCTCGCCGCAGGCTTCTCCCGGTGATGGCTAGGCTTCCTGCCGCCGCGCAGCGCCCGCCGTTCCTTTTCCGGCGCTTCCCCGCTGTCTTCCACCGTCCCGATATCAAAATAGGGAATTTCCTTTTTGATCAGAGCTTCAATGGCGCGCAGGTATTTCGCTTCCTCGCGGGTCACCATAGTAAACGCATGGCCTTCACGGCCCGCACGGCCCGTGCGGCCAACCCGGTGCACATAGTCCTCGGCATGGATAGGCACGTCGAAATTGAACACGTGGCTCACTTCCGGAATATCAAGTCCGCGCGCCGCCACGTCCGAGGCGATCAGATAGGTCACTTCATTGTTGCGGAAGGCCGCCAGCATCTTGAGCCGCGCCGATTGGTCCATGTCACCATGCAGCGCGCCCGCGCTGAAACCGTGCTTGCGCAGGGATTTTTCCAGCAGCGCCACGGTGGTCTTGCGGTTGGCGAACACGATGCCGTTCTTCACCTTGGTCTGGGTGCGGAGCAGCGCGCGCAGCGCATCGCGCTTGGGTGCTGCATCATGCGGCACCTTCACCAAATATTGATCGATGGACGCAGCTGTGGAGCTTGGAGCGCTCGCTTCGATGCGCACCGGATTGTGCAGGAACTGCGTGGTGAGCCGGTGGATTTCCGGCGGCATGGTGGCCGAGAAGAACATCGTCTGCCGGGTGAAGGGCAGGAGCTTGCAGATTTTCTCGATGTCGGGAATGAAGCCCATGTCGAGCATCCGGTCGGCCTCGTCGATCACCAGCATCTCGATGCCGGTGAGCAGCAGCCCGCCGCGCTCCATGTGGTCGAGCAGGCGGCCCGGCGTGGCGATCACCACATCGGCCCCGCGGTTGATCTTGGCCGCCTGCGGCTCGAAGGCAACGCCGCCGATGAGGAGGGCGACCGTCAGCTTGTGCTGCTTGCCCAGTGTCTCGAAGGCCTCATGTACCTGCGCCGCCAGTTCGCGGGTGGGTTCCAGAATGAGGGTGCGTGGCATGCGGGCCCGGGCCCGGCCCTTTTCCAGCAGGGTCAGCATGGGCAGCACGAAGGCCGCCGTCTTGCCCGAGCCGGTTTGCGCCAGTCCCAGAACGTCCTTGCGCTGCAAGGCATGGGGAATGGCTTCCGCTTGGATTGTCGTGGGGGTGATATATCCGGCAGCTGTAATAGCTTCGAGTACTTTTGGACTTAGTCCGAGTTCAGAGAAATTCATCTAGGATTGAAAGACCGTTCTGGCGATTAAAAAAGGGTGAGCGCCCGGGGCAGTTTCGCCACATCCGGGGGCGCGCTGATTGAGGCGGAAAATAGGGCTTTTCCAATGAAAGTCAAATGACTTGAATGCAAGGGTTAAAGCCAAAAAAAGGCGGGTTCAAGGCCCGCCCTTCGAGTTTGTTACGCTTGGGAGGTTACTAAGCTTCACCGAGATATTTATCAACCAAGCCACCGATTGCGCCTCCTGCCAGGGGAGCGAGAATAAACAGCCAAAGCTGCTGCCAGGCCCAGCCATTTTCGATGACCGCCGAGGCAATGGAACGGGCCGGGTTAAGCGATGTGTTGGCCACGGGAATGCTCATGATATGCATGAGCCCAAGGGTTAGGCCGATGGCCACGGGGGCCAGGTTGCCGGCCCCGTTCCCGCGCGTGACCCGGCAGATTAGCAGCACGAATAGCGCCGTTTGCACAATTTCCATGGCCAACGCTGCGGTCATGGAATAGCCGCCGGGCGAATGCTCGCCATAGCCATTGGCCGCAAAGCCCGCCGGAAGGGCACCCTTGCTGGAAAGGATGAAGGCAAAGAACAGGGCAGCGAGAACACCGCCAACAACTTGCGCCAGCCAGTAGCCGAGGATCTGCGATTTTTCGAAACGTCCCGCCAAAAAAAGGCCGAGTGTAACCGCCGGATTGAAATGCCCGCCAGAAATGGGGCCCATGGCATAGGCCATGCCCATAACTGCAATGCCAACTGCAAGCGCAACGCCCAATCCCGCCGCATTGCCGGAAATGAGGGCTGCGCCCAAAACCGCCGCCACCAATGTAAATGTCCCAATCGCTTCCGCGATGAACTTGTTCGCCGTCATCTAGTCCCCCAGACCAAGTCAGTTGCCGCACACTATGCCTGATTCGCGGCTAACAGTACAACTTCCCAGTGCGCGGGCATTTGCGCAAAGCGACTCTTCCCATGATTTGGAATTTGTAGTTAGTATAAGCTTGTCATGAAGTCGCTGACCATACTTCCGCTTGCCGACACGCCAAACCTCATAGTGCGTGAAATCGAGTCCTATGACGTCAAGGCCTTCACCGGATTCATGATGCAGCCCCGTTACCAGCGCTACACCGCCATGCGCCTGCGCAATGACGCGGAGGTTGCAGCTTTCGTTTTACGCTCGGTGGCGCGGCAGGGCGATGACCGCCGCAATGTTTTCCATCTTGCCGCCGAAGAGCGCTCCTCCGGTGAAGCGATTGGCGATGGATTTCTGATCATGCAACGCGACCGCACCATCGAACTGGGCTGGGGCGTCCATCCCGCCATGTGGAGCTGCGGCTTCGGCACTGAAATTGGCACGGCATTGCTGGGCCTTAGCTTTGAGCGCCTTTCGGCGAAAAGCGTGTGGTGCAAGATCATGCGGGCAAATTCCGCCTCGGCCAAGCTGGCAAGCCGCATCGGCATGGTCCATGAAAAGCGCGTGGCGGGCTACGCCGTGGGTGACGGGCGCTTCGAGGATGTCGATATTTACGCCATGACCTCAGCCGAATATTTTGATCTCCCGTACTGAGGAGCATCCATGGCAGCCCTTCCACCCCTCTGCGATTTCGGCTGGAAGGCGCCTAGCTTCAGCCTGCCAGGCGTTGATGGCAAGACTTACATGCTGGAAAACCTTCGCGGCCCCAATGGCACGCTCATCGCCTTCATCTGCAACCATTGCCCCTATGTGAAAACCGTTATCGGCCGGCTGGTGCGCGATGCCACCGAGCTTCAGGGTCTTGGTGTGGCCACCATCGCCATCGGCTCCAATGATCCTGTGGCCTATCCCGCCGACAATTTCGACAACATGAAAATCTTCGCCAGGCAGCACGGCTTCACCTTTCCCTATCTGCATGATGCAAGCCAATCCGTGGCCCGCGCCTATGACGCGGTCTGCACCCCAGACTTTTTCGGCTTCAACGGCAAGCTTGAACTGCAATACCGGGGCCGTTTGGACGCATCAAAAACCACGCTCGTGCCCAATGCCCGGCGTGAGCTCTTTGAAGCCATGAAGCTGGTGGCCGAAACGGGAGAGGGCCCCCGCGAGCAAACCGCCTCCATGGGCTGCTCCGTCAAGTGGAAGGCGGCATAATAGTTTCGCTGGCTTCCCGGCTGGTCTGAGATATAACCCCTTCCAAGCACACCAACAGGGAGCCGCCCATGGCCGCCCACAAGCAAACTCCTCTCCGAGCCCGCCTTGAAGGCGGCAAAACCCCTGAGATGAAGAAGTGGTATCTGAAATCGGAAACCGGCCCGCTGAAGGATGTGTTGCTCGGCCCCGCCGAAAGCTTCCGCTGGATGGGACTGGAAAATGCCCATTGGTCCTCCCTGGTGCGCGATACCATCCGCAAGGGTTACAAATTCGACAAGCAGGTGGCCATGCGCCAGCACCGCGAAATGGTCGATGCCTACCATGATGCCGGCGTCACCACCCATTTCCTGCCCACCGACATGAACAATCCCTACCAGGTCTATGCCCGCGACAGTTCCTTCATGTCGCCCTATGGTGCGGTGATCTGCCAGTTGGCCAACCCGCGCCGCCGCGGCGAATACGCGGCAGCCCTCCGCTTCTATCTCGAAAATGACATTCCGATCTACGACATGATCTCCGCCGGCAACTTCGAAGGCGGCGACTTCAATACCATCCGGGCAGGGGTGGCGCTGGTGGGTTACACCGATCACCGCTCGGAAGAAGTGGCCGCCCGCCAGGCCGCCGAATGGTTCATCAAG
Source organism: uncultured Hyphomicrobiales bacterium (assembly GCA_902826365.1). Classification (GTDB taxonomy): domain Bacteria; phylum Pseudomonadota; class Alphaproteobacteria; order Rhizobiales; family Aestuariivirgaceae; genus Aestuariivirga. The sequence goes on from CADEEO010000110.1 coordinate 4,082, forward strand.
GAAGGTTGGGAAATCAAGTTTGCCCCCATCGACCAGTTCTATGTCCACATCGATCTCATGGTCTGCATGCTGAATGAAAACTGCGCCGCCGTGTGCCTCGAAACCACCGAGGATGATGTCATCCAGTGGCTCAAGTCCAAGAAGATCGAAATCATCCCGGCCTCCTTCAAGGAAACCATGGCCTTGGGCTGCAACGTCGTGCCGCTAGGCAACGACCGCGTGCTCTCAACCCTGACGGCCACCGACCTCAACTCGAAAATGCGTGCGGCGGGCTTCAAGGTCTATGATCCCGATATGACGATGTTCACCCAGGCCGGTGGCGGCGTTCACTGCATGTGTCAGCCCCTGCGCCGTGAAGCAGCATAAGGTTTCGGTTGTTGGCGCAGGCCCGTCGGGCCTGATAGCGGCGGAGGTTTTGGCCAAAGGCGGTGTTGAAGTCATCATCCTTGACCATATGCCGTCACCCGCCCGCAAGTTCCTGCTCGCCGGAAGAGGGGGCCTCAATCTCACCCATTCGGAAGATTTGGAAACCTTTCTCACCCGCTATGGCGAGGCGAAAGACTTTCTCGAGCCTTCTATCCGCGCTTTCCCGCCACAAGCAGTGATCGACTGGTGCCATGGCCTTGGCATTGAAACCTTCGTGGGCTCTTCGGGCCGCATCTTTCCAAAACAGATGAAAGCCTCGCCGCTGCTTCGCGCCTGGCTCCGCCGCTTGGAAGGCCTTGGTGCAACTTTGAAAGCCCGTGAGCCTTGGCAGGGCTTTGACGGCACGCCCACCATCCTCGCCATGGGCGGCGCAAGCTGGCCCCATCTGGGCAGTGATGCCGCCTGGGTGCCAATGCTACGTGCAGCGGGCATAAGGGTGAATGGTTTCAAGCCCGCAAATAGCCGTTTCCTGGTGAATTGGACGCCGCTGTTCCGCAACCGCTTCGCCGGAACCCCGGTCAAGAACGTCAGCCTCACCTATGCCAGCAACAAGGTGCGCGGCGAATTGATGATCTCGCAGGAGGGCATCGAGGGTGGCGCCATCTACGCGCTCTCGCGTTTCATGCGTGAGGCCCCGGGCCAGCCCCTGCAAATCGATCTCCGCCCCGATATGACGGCGGCGGCGCTCGCCGAAAAATTGGCAAAGCCGCGCGGCAAGGAAAGCCTCTCGACTTATCTCCGCAAAACTGTGGGCCTCCCGCCTGTCGCCATTTCGCTGCTCCATGAAACCAAAACCCCGATCACCGCCGAAGGCATCAAGGATGTGGCAGTGAACATCCTGCGCCCGGCTGGAATCGCCCGCGCCATTTCTTCGGCAGGCGGCGTGGCCCGCAGCGAAGTTGACGGAAACTTCCAATTTTTCAAGTTCCCCAAATGCTACGCCGTGGGCGAAATGCTGGACTGGGAAGCCCCCACCGGCGGCTATTTGCTCCAGGCCTGCTTCTCCACCGCCGTGGCCGCTGCCCAAAATTTCCTGGAAAATCTCCAAAAGGCCTGAATTTCCTGCCCCGGGTCTGCCATAATTGGGCGGGATAGTTCCTGCGGGATCAGGTAGGGATTGTGAGTATGCGTAAATTTTCCAGCTCGGCTTTAGCTATTGCCACGCTTGTTTTGCTGTCCGCGCCAGCCTCGGCCAGCAGCCAGACTTACTGTGAAATGCTCGCCAAGGATTTCGCCGACACCCGCACCACCGATGTAGACCTCTGGCAAAAATCCTATCGCAACGCCTTCAACGACTGCATGAACCAGTACACCGCCGTAGCCCCTGCCGCAGCGCCAAAGAAGAAATTGCAGAAACAGGCCGCCGCTCCGCTCGCTGAATCGGAAACCGCTACCGCGGTCGCCGCCGTGGTAAAGCCGAAAAAGCAGGAGTTGGAGGAGGGATCCGAGGCGTGGAATGAATACTGCGCCGCGAAATACAAATCCTTCAACCCGGATACCGGCACCTACAATTCGCACACCGGCAAGGAACGCCGCTGCCTTGTGACACAGTAATCCAGAGCAACTTACAGCGCCGCCAGGTAATCCGTGAGATTATCCAGCGTCCCGCTCCAGCCTTGTTGCATTGAGCTTGCCGCCTCTTCAAAGGTCGTGCGCTCAATTTGGGTTGCGGAATAGGGAAGCCAATTGATGGTGACCTTGGTCTTCTTGCCTTCCGCGGCAAGTGTAACCGTGCTCAGGATCTCCAGCGGCCATTTTCCGTCGAAGAAGGGCGCCCGCGTCGTGCCGCCCGCTGGGTCGGAGAATGAATTGATGTAAACCAGTTTCTCCGGCGGCGAAATTTCGCGATAGACGAATTTGCCCCAAATCTCCAATCCATCCGGCGACCGCAGGTGATAGTGGAAAATCCCGCCGACGCGGAGATCGACCTTGGCGGAGAGAATATCAAAGCCCCTCGGCCCCCACCATTTGAGCAGGCGTTCCGGCTCGGTCCAGGCTTTCCACACCAGGTCCCGCGGTGCGTCGTACACCCGTGAGATGACGAACTCGAATTCTCCAACTTGTTTGGCTTCACTTTTTGCCATTGCCATTTTTCTTCTCCTTTTTTCCCTTTGCCTGAATATCGCGCAGATAATCTTCGAGACGATCCAGAGACTCATCCCAGAAATGGCGATAGTGCTCCAGCCAGCCATCAACGGCCTTGAGCGATTCCGGTTTCAATTTGCAGGGCCGCCATTGCGCCTCGCGTCCGCGCGTGATGAGGCCTGCATGCTCCAAAACCTTGAGATGCTTGGAAACCGCAGGAAGGCTCATCTCGAAAGGCTTGGCCAATTCAAGGACCGAGGTTTCCCCCAGCGCAAGGCGGCTCAAAATGGCCCGCCGCGTGGGATCGGCCAGCGCCGAAAAAGTCGCGCTGAGGTGATCGGTTGTCATGTTTTCCGGGTCAATCTTGTATTTAACTAATAGGTTAAATAGAAAGCAATCCCTATCTTTGTCAAGTAACAATTTTGCTTAAGTATTATCGCTCAGGATAATTTCCGCCCCGCGCCAGCCCACCATCATGGCAGGCGCATTCGTGTTGCCCGCAATCAGGCTGGGGAAAACCGAAGCATCGCACACCCGCAAATTCAGAATGCCGTGGACACGCAAGTGCGGATCAACCACAGAGTCCGCTGGCTCAGGTCCCATGCGGCAGGTGCAGGAAGGATGATACACTGTGCCGCTGCGCTGCCGGATATCGGCGATCAATTCTTCATCGCTTAGGCAAGCGGGACCAGGGCGCAGCTCTTCCGCAATCACTTCAGCCAAAGGTTTCTGCGCCGCAATTCTGCGCAGGAATTTTACCGCCTCCAGCATCTCGGCAATATCTTCTTCGGTTGAATAGGCATTGGCCACAATGCGCGGATGCTGCAGCGGATCAGCCGACTGGATTTCGATGAAGCCCCGGCTGCTTGGCCGGCAATTGGAAAGGCCCAGTGAAAATCCCGAGAACGGGTCCGGCGTGAGCAGGGGGCGCTCGCCCACTTTGGGAATGAGCGTGGAGAAGGCCTGCATGTAAAGCTGCATATTGGGCCGCGTATGCGCAGGCGAGGAGCGGAAAAATCCGCCGCCCTGGTTGACGCTCAAACTCAGCGGCCCGCCGCGTGACAGGACATAGCGCAGGCCGACCCGCAGCTTCCCCCACCACGGCCTCAACTCGTCATTCAGTGTGGGCACTTTCATCCGGTAGGTGTAGTTCAGCCCCACATGGTCCTGAAGATGCGCCCCAACATTCGCATTCTCGAGCCGCACCTCAACGCCTTGCGCCTGCAAAACTTTCGCAGGTCCTATGCCCGAAAGCTGCAGGAGCTGCGCCGAGTTGATCGCCCCGCCCGCCAGGATAACCTCGCGTCCCGCCACGGCAGTTTTTCTAACACCGCGATGCAGGTACTCAACTCCCGTCGCGCGCCATCCCTCAAACAGAACCTTCGTCACCTGCGCATGGGTCGCAACACGCACATTCCGCCGCTTCATTGCGGGCCTCAGGAAAGCGCGCGCCGCCGACATGCGCTGTCCGTTCCACGTGGTATATTGATAGGCGCCAACCCCTTCCTGCGTCGCCCCGTTGAAATCCTCGTTCAGCGGAAGTCCGGCCTTGCCGCTGGCCTCCACAAACCTGAGATAGAGCGGATGAAAATCCGTGGGCCCGCAGCGCACCGGCAGCGGTCCTCCTTCACCGCGGAATTCATTGCCGCCCGCTTCCGTGTCTTCCATGGCGCGGTAGCAGCGCAGCACCTCATCCCAGCCCCAGCCTTTATTGCCTGCCGCTTCCCAGCTTTCATAATCCTCGTGCGCCCCGCGGATATAGACCATCGCATTGATCGAGCTTGAGCCGCCCAGCACCTTGCCGCGCGGCCAGTAATCGCGCTGGCCGTTGAGCCCCGGGTCCGCTTCCGCCGCATACATCCAGTTCACCGATGGATCGTAAAACGTCTTGCCATAGCCCAGCGGCATTTGGATGAAGAAGCGCCGGTCCGAGCCGCCCGCCTCAAGCACCAGCACACTATGCCGCCCATTGGCCGAAAGCCGCTCGGCCAGAACGCAGCCCGCCGAACCCGCCCCTACGATGATAAAATCAAAAACCCTGTCCACGCTTCACCATAGTTAGAAAAATTCATCCCTGCTTGTGTCTGCAAGCTGTTATCGTTTAGCTTTATGCCATTGTGTTGAAAGAAGCATCCCCATGAAAATCACCGAGTTGAAGGTTTTTATCGTCGGCAATCCGCCGCCCGGCTTTGGCGGCCGATATTTCACCTTCGTCAAGCTCACAACCGATAATGGCATTTCGGGCATCGGCGAATGCTACTGCGCCACCTTCGGCCCCAAGGCCATGACCGCCATGATCGAGGACACCTTCGGCCGCTATGTTGAAGGCATGGACCCGTTCCACATCGAAAGCCTATGGCGCAAGATCTATGGCTCGGGCTACACCCAGCGCCCCGATGTGAGCCTGATGGGCGTCCTCTCGGGGATTGAAATCGCCCTCTGGGACATCATCGGCCAGGTCGCGAACCAGCCGATCTACAA
>CADEEO010000111.1 GCA_902826365.1 uncultured Hyphomicrobiales bacterium
TTCTTGACGGCATAACGCTGGGAGAAGAGGGCCTTCACGCCTATTTCGTCCACTCCTACCAGCTCGAAGTGACGCTGCCTGAAGACGTGGTGGCCACGACGGATTACGCTGGGCCAATCACCGCCATGGTGGGCTACGACAATCTTGCCGGCACGCAGTTTCATCCGGAGAAAAGCCAAGCGCTTGGCCTGGCCCTCATTGCAAATTTCCTGCGGTGGAAACCATGATCCTGTTTCCGGCAATCGATTTGAAGGACGGCCAGTGCGTGCGCCTGAAATTGGGCGACATGGAGCAGGCCACCATTTTCAACGACAATCCCGCAGCGCAAGCCAGGCGCTTCGAAGCCCAGGGCTTTGAATGGCTGCATCTCGTGGACCTCAATGGCGCCTTTGAAGGCCGCCCCGTCAATGCCCGCGCCGTGGAAGAAATCCTCAAGGCCATTTCCATTCCGGTGCAGCTCGGCGGCGGCATCCGCGATCTCGCAACCATTGAGCATTGGCTGTCGCGTGGGATTACCCGTGTCATTCTCGGAACCATTGCCCTGCGAAACCCCGACATCGTGCGCGAGGCCTGCAAGGAATTTCCGGGAGAAATTGTTGTTGGCATCGATGCCAAGGCCGGCCACGTCGCCGTTGAAGGCTGGGGCGAGAGCTCATCGCTCACAGCTATCGAACTCGGCAAGCGCTTCGAAGATGTGGGCGTCACCGCAATCGTCTTCACCGACATCGACCGTGACGGCATTCTCAAGGGCATCAACTTCGAAAAGACCTTGGAACTCGCCAACAGCGTGAACATTCCGGTCATCGCCTCCGGCGGCCTCGCTTCCATCAAGGATGTGGAACGCCTGCTCGAACCCGATTGCGCCATTCTTGAAGGGGCCATCTCGGGCCGCGCCATCTATGATGGCAGGCTTGATGCAAAGGCCGCGCTCAAACTCATCCGCGAGGCCGCATAATGCTGAAAGCCCGCATCATACCCTGCCTCGACGTGAAGGACGGCCGCGTGGTGAAGGGCGTGAACTTCGTTGACCTCCGCGATGCCGGCGATCCCGTTGAAGCGGCCAAGGCCTATGATGCGGCGGGCGCCGATGAATTGTGCTTCCTCGACATCACCGCCACCCATGAGAACCGCGGCACCATGCTGGATGTGGTCAGACGCACCGCCGCGCAATGCTTCATGCCGCTCACCGTGGGCGGCGGCGTGCGCACGACTGACGATATCCGCCAGCTCCTGCTGGCAGGGGCCGACAAGGTATCGGTCAATTCCGCCGCCGTGAGCAACCGCCAGTTCGTCAGGGAGGCGGCGCAGAAATTCGGCAGCCAATGCATTGTCGTAGCCATCGACGCCAAGGAGGCAGCGCCCGGCCGCTTCGAGATTTTCACCCATGGCGGGCGCAACCCAACCGGCATTGATGCCGTGAGCTTTGCCAAGGAAGTCGTGGAACTGGGGGCCGGCGAAATTCTCCTCACCTCCATGGACCGCGACGGCACCGGCAAAGGCTTCAACCTGGCGCTCACCCGCGCCATTGCCGATGCAGTCTCCGTGCCGGTGATCGCCTCGGGCGGCGTCGGCACCCTGGATCATCTCGTCGAAGGCATCCGCGACGGCCATGCCACGGCGGTTCTGGCCGCATCGATTTTTCACTTCGGAACCTATACAATCGCGCAGGCAAAGTCGCACATGGCAGCGCATGGCATTCCCATGCGCTTGGCGTAAGGAGCAGGGGAGTACAATGAGCAGCAACTTGCAAGCCTTGGCCGACCTCGCAGAAGCGATTGCCAAGCGCCGTGGCGAAAGCCCCGATCAGTCCTATACGGCCAAGCTCCTCTCGCAGGGCGTGGAGAAATGCGCCAAGAAATTCGGCGAGGAGGCGGTTGAACTCGCCCTTGCCAGCATGAAGCGGGACAAGGCCCATGTCGCAGCCGAGGCCGCCGACGTGCTTTATCACTTAGTCGTATTGCTCGAGGCCGCCGATGTGCCTTTAAGCAGCGTCATGGATGAACTGGAACGGCGCAAGGGCGTGAGCGGCCTTGCCGAAAAAGCCGCGCGGGGAAAAAACCCCTGATGGAAACGCTTGCCCGGGAAGTCTCCCCCTTCCGCCGCTTTGACCGCGATGAATGGTCAAAGCTCCGCGCCGACACGCCCATGACGCTCACGCAAATCGACCTCGATGAATTGCGCGGCCTCAACGACAAGATCGATCTCCGGGAAGTCGAGACCATCTATCTGCCGCTGTCGCGCCTGCTCAATCTCTATGTGGCGGCGACCCAGAAGCTTTTCCGCGCCACCAATAATTTCCTCCACAGCGAAGACCGGAAAGTTCCCTATGTCATCGGCATTGCCGGCAGCGTGGCGGTCGGCAAAAGCACCACGGCGCGCATTCTGCGAAGGCTCCTGTCGCGTTGGCCCAATCACCCGAAAGTCGAGCTTGTCACCACCGATGGTTTCCTTTTGCCCAATGCGGTTCTGGAGCGCGAAGGCCTGATGGCCCGCAAGGGTTTTCCGGAAAGCTTCGATCTGCCGTCAATCCTGCGCTTCATGTCGGACATCAAGGCGGGCACGCCGAAGGTTACGGCGCCGCTTTACTCGCATCTCACCTATGATGTTCTGCCCGGCGAGACGGTCACCATTGACCAGCCCGACATCCTGATTGTCGAGGGCATCAATGTCTTGCAGACCGGCCGCCCGCCGCGCGACGGGCGCGGCATTCCGAACGTGTCCGACTTCTTCGATTTTTCAATCTATATCGACGCGGAGATTGCCGATCTCACCGACTGGTACATCGACCGCTTCTTCTCGCTCCGCGACGGCGCCTTCAAGAATCCAAAATCCTATTTCCACCGCTACGCCTCCTATTCCGACGCCCAGGCCCGCGAAACGGCCACGCGCATCTGGGAAACCATCAACCTCGTGAACCTCCGCGAAAACGTCCTCCCCACGAGGCCCCGCGCCGACCTCGTTCTGCGCAAGGGTGCGGATCACGCGGTTAGAAGCGTGTTTCTGCGGAAGCTGTAATATTTTTCTCTCGTCGACCCTCCCTCAATCCGTCATTCCGGCGAAAGCCGGAATCCCTCGGAAATTGAAGCGATAGCTCCTCGCAGACATCAGCGCACAACTTCAGCGGGATTCCGGCTTTCGCCGGAATGACAAAATAGAGGTAGGAGCTCACCGCCTCCGCAGCGACTCCTCGACGGAGTTCAGCAGATCATCCGCCGCGTTGCCACTGCGGGGCCTGCTGCGTGGCGCAGCCGCTCCGCCGCCGCCTCCCAGAATATCCTTTAGGATGTCTTCAATCCCGCCGGTTGATTTCGGCTGCGGAGCCCTTTGCCTCGGCTGGGGTGCAGAACCACCGCCGCCAAGAATATCACCCAGAATATCGCCGAGGCCCCCGCCTGATGAGCCGCCGCGCGATCCCATCTGCTTGGCCACCTGCGCCATGACAATCGACGCAATGATCGGCAGCATCTTCTTGAGGATGGATGAGCCGATGCCCGAACTGGCCGAAAGCTCATTGGCTACGCCGCGGCTTACCTCCTTCGAGCCGAATATCTGGCCGAGAATGTCATTGCCCTGGCTGGTTGCGGCGTCCGTTTCTTCCGGAGCGCCGCCCTGCGTGATCGACCTGATGATGTCATTGAGCCCGCCGCCGGCCCCGCCATTGCGCCGCATGCCCGCTGCCACAACCGGCGTGAGCGCCTCGACCGCGGCCCGCGTCTGCGCTTCGTCGAGGCCGAATTGACGGCCGATTTCTGAAAGATCCATGTCTGCCTCCGATTATTATTTGCCTGCCAGGATTTGCCCGAAAATATCTTCAAGCGTCGGCGTCCTGGCGCGCCGCTTGCGGCGGGTGGTTTTGCGCCGCTTGCCGAAGTAGCTGGTATAGCTTCGCCGCCTCCGCCGCTTTGGCGCGAGCTGGCTTCTGACGCCTTGCAGCAGGCCCTTGAGGATGGCCGCAATGATAGTCGCCACTATCCCGCCGCCCTGCGGCGCTTCGCCCGTGTTGCCCGCGAGCGTTGCCGGCGTTGAATAGGATTTCGCCAGCGCGGCCAGAACACTTGTGGCCGCGATGGCTGAAATGTTTTCGTATTGGGCATCGCTCAATCCCGGAGCCAGCCTTTTCATTTCCGCCATGGCCGCAGGCGTTGAACCGTAGAGATCATCGAGCACGGCATTGCCATCGGCAATCGCCTCGGAATCCGTGAGCCCGTTGAGATCATCGCCTTCATCCAGTAGATCAAGCAAGGCTTCGAACGCATTGTTATCACTGGCAGCTTTCGCTTTGAGCTGCGCCGCAATGGCCGGGCACAGCCGGCCAAGCGCGGACTTCGCTTCGGCTGCGTTCATGTTGCAGGCTTGCGCAACACTGGCAAAATAATTTCCGTTATCGGACGCGGCGAGAATGGACATCAGGGTCATCATGCAATTCCAGCTATTTCAAAGCCCATGCTTTTAACGTCTTTCGCCAGCGCCTCATAGGAGCGGAAATGATGGGCTTTGAGCCCCGCGAGCTTGGCGCCTTGCACATTCGAGCGCTTGTCGTCGATGAACCAGGTGTCCGCCGGGGAAACTTTTATCTGCGACAGCAATTTGGTGAAACTGTCGGGATCGGGCTTCTTGGTGCCGAACTCATAGGAACAGTAGCGCTCCTTGAAAATGGCGGCGGCCTCCGGGAACAGCTCATCGAGCGAGGATTTAACGATGGGGCCATTGTTGGTGTAGATCGCCAGCCGCGAAACCTTGCCGATGGCTTCCGCCAGCCCCAGCACATCGCCGGACGGGATCATCGATTCACGCCGCGCCGCAATCCATTGCTGGCGCGTGATGGTGTGGCCGATGCGGTAGCTGAACTCGGCGAGATAAACATCGGCATCCGGATAGCCGCCGGAATCCGCGTCATCCTCAAATCCTGAATCCCAGATGGCGGCCCTGATGTCCCGGGGCGTCTTGCCGGATATTTGTGAAAGCGCCCGAAGCCTGCGGCCCAGGTCGTAGTGGCACAACACGTCATCCATATCAAAAATGACGAGGCGGGGTGGCATCGCTCAAGCCGCCGTTCCGCCGACCGTCAGCCGGTCAATGCGCAGGGTGGGTTGGCCGACGCCCACCGGAACGCCCTGGCCCTGCTTGCCGCAGGTGCCAATGCCGGGATCAAGCGCCATGTCGTTGCCCACCATGGAAATGCGCGTGAGGGCGTCGGCGCCTGAACCGATAAGTGTGGCGCCCTTGACCGGTGCCGTGATTTTTCCATCCTCGATCAGATAGGCCTCGGTGCAGGAGAACACGAACTTGCCCGAGGTGATGTCAACCTGGCCGCCGCCGAAGGACTTGGCGAACAGGCCCTTCTTGATGGATTTCAAAATCTCGTCCGGATGCCTGTCGCCCGACAGCATGTAGGTGTTGGTCATGCGCGGCATGGGCGCATGGGCATAGGACTGCCGCCGACCGTTGCCCGTGGGCTTAACCCCCATGAGCCGCGCATTGAGCCGGTCCTGCATGAAGCCCACCAGAACCCCATCTTCAATCAGCGTCGTGCAGTTCGACGGCGTGCCCTCGTCGTCGATGCTCAGTGAACCGCGCCGGTCTGGGATCGTGCCGTCATCCACCACGGTAATGCCTTTGGCGGCAATGCGGCTTCCCATGAGCCCGGCAAAGGCCGATGTGCCCTTGCGATTGAAATCACCTTCCAGGCCATGGCCGATGGCCTCATGCAGCAGGATGCCTGGCCAACCCGGCCCCAGGAGAACATCGGTTTCACCGGCAGGCGCCGGCTTTGCGTCGAGCGATACCAGGCTTTGCCGGTAAGCTTCCCGCGCCGCCCCTTGCCAAAGCTCCTCGGTCAAATAGGAAGCAGTATCGCCCCGGCCGCCCAACCCATGGCTGCCCTGGCCCTGAATGCCGCCCCGCGCCGACACAATCGACACGCCAAAGCGCACCAGCGGCCGCACATCCCGGTGGATGCTGCCATCGCCGCGGATGATTTCAATGGATTGCCAGTCGCTGGCTAGTGAAACAGAAGCTTGAACGACTTCCGGCCCAAGGGCGCGGGCAAATTCATCCACCTTTTGCAGAAGGTTGATTTTCTCGGCAAAGCCGATGGCCTCAACCGGATTATGGGCGGAGTAAAGCTTTTGGTTGGTGCGTTCCGGCGAAGCGGCGAGTTGCCCGCCGCCAGTTCGGGACATTGACTTGCACAGGGCTGCGGCGCGCTTGAGGGCCGCTGCCGAAATCTCGGTGGAATGGGCATAGGCCGCCGTTTCGCCCGTCACCGAGCGCAGGCCAAAGCCCTGCGATTCGTCAAAGCTGGCGGCCTTCAGCTTGCCATCGTCAAAGGAGAACCCTTGTGTTTCACGCTTTTCGACAAACAACTCGCCGTCATCGGCGCCCTGCAGGGCTTGCGCTACGAGGTCGGTTGCCTGTGCCTGGGCCGTGTCGCTGCCATCAAAAAGTGAAAGTGCCAACGGAGTTATCCTTATCCAATAGTGTCACACCTAGATAAGCACCAGATAGCAGCGCTGCCAGCCAATAATTATTGGGTAATCAGGCTTTCTAGCCCAGCTGAGAATCCTTCCAGCGAGATTTTCATCGGCACGCCCAGTCCGGGGGCCTCATAAACAATGAAATTGGCGGCCGTGCCTTTTTTCATCTTGCCCAGGGTTTCCGGCGAAGCCTCCGCGAGGGCTTCGCAAATCTGCGGCCGGCAGCGGGTGAAAGGCACACGGCCTACCGCCGCGCCATCGACCTCCAGGGCAACGCCCGTTGGCAGGTAAACCCCAATCGGCGCCATGACGCGCATCATGATCACGTCCTTGTCGCCCTGCTTCGCCCTGACGATGACAAGCGACAAGCCAACCTTTGGATTTTTTTCGCTGCGCGTGACCTGCACCATGCCGCAGCCCTTTTTCCCCTCATTGTCCGCAGTGCATTGAATTTTCCAGGCGCCATGGGTGGCAACGGTTTGAGCGGCGGCTGGCGCTGCCGCTGCAGGTTGCCCTGCTGGCGCTGCCTGTCCCGGTTTTACCCGGGGGCCAAAAGCCGTTCCCGGCGGCGGGGGCTGCTGATCCTGTGCAAGCGCTGAAACCGGATAAAAAAGACCCAACAGGCCAGCGACGGCAAGAGTGCAAAGGGAGGCGGTGATTCTCACGGGGAAGGGTACCTTTCGTATGCGAAGCGCGGCTAATACAGCCGAGTTGGGTGTAAAACAACAGCGAATTGGCCTGTAGGGTAAAAAGCCCGACGCTGCATTTCATCGATAAATGAGGCGGAATTTCGAACTGCGCCAAGCGATTGCTGGCGGATGGGCGAAGCGCTTGATTACAATGACGTTATGCCGCGCCCGCTTTAGTTGCGGGTGGGTTGCGAATGTGGTTCACATTCAGCCGTCCATTGGGGTAAACTTGAGGCGCCGCAATGGCAATGAACAGTCCGGGTGAACGGGCTGCGGGATGGCGAATTGAGAGGGTTATCGATGAAAATCGCAAGCAGGCCGGCGGCAACGGTAGCAGGGATGGCTGTCCTTTTCGCATCAGGCGCGGCCTGGGCGGCGGCCGGCCAGCCGGAGCCATGGCAGCTCGGCCTGCAGGATGGCGTAACCCCCGTCGCCGAGTTCATCGATTGGCTGCACAACTTCCTGTTGGTGATCATCACGGTGATCACCCTCTTCGTGCTTGGCCTGATGCTTTACATATTCGTGCGCTTCAACGCCAAGGCAAACCCGGTTCCTTCCAAGAACACACATAATACCTTCCTTGAAGTGGCATGGACCGTCATCCCCATTTTGATTCTCGTGGCCATCGCCATCCCGTCCCTGCGGCTGCTCTATTTGCAGCGCGATATTCCGGTGGCCGACATGACCGTGAAAGTCATCGGCAATCCCAGCTGGAACTGGACTTATGAATATCCTGATCTCGGATTGAATGATGACGGCTCGGCCAAGGTCAGCTTTACCTCCTATTTGAAGCCAAAAGCGGATGCCGAAAGGGATAATGTCCCTTATCTGCTGGCCACCGATGTGCCGGTAGTCGTGCCCGTCAACAAGATCGTAAAGCTGATTATTACGTCCGATCCCGAGGGCATCATCCACGCCTGGACCATCCCCTCATTTGGCATGAAGATTGACGCTGTTCCCGGCCGCCTGAATGAAGACTGGTTCAAGGCCACCAGGGAGGGCGTGTACTACGGCCAATGCTCCGAGCTCTGCGGCAAGGACCATGCCTTCATGCCCATCGAAGTGCATGTCGTATCCGAGGCGGACTTCGCGGCCTGGGCTGAAAAAGCCAAGACCGCCGGCATTGAAGAAGCCCGCGATTTTCTCTTTGCCATGCTGAAGGCCAAGGGCCAGCTGGCGCAAAACTGAATTCATTGAGAGGCTAACACCCATGTCCTACGCAACCGCCGCTCACGATGACCACGCCCTGCCTTCTGGCTGGAGGCGCTATGTCTACTCAACCAACCACAAGGACATCGGCACGATGTACCTGTGGTTTGCCATTATCTCGGGGCTCATCGGCGGTTTTCTCTCCGTCATGATGCGCGTTGAGCTGGCCGAGCCCGGCATCCAGATTTTCCATGGCCTTGCCAACATGGTCTATGGCGCCGGCTGCGACCTGGCGACGCCGGAAGCCTGCGATGCCGGCAAGCACATGTATAATGTGTTTGTCACCGGCCACGGCCTGCTCATGATCTTCTTCATGGTCATGCCCGCCATGATTGGCGGTTTCGGCAACTGGTTTGTGCCGCTGATGATCGGAGCGCCCGACATGGCCTTCCCGCGCATGAACAACATTTCCTTCTGGCTCCTGCCGCCGGCACTCGCCCTTCTCCTGATTTCCATGTTCGCCGAAGGCCCCGCGGGCGCCCATGGCGTAGGCGGCGGCTGGACGCTTTATCCGCCGCTCTCCACAACGGGCCAGCCCGGCCCCGCCATGGATTACGCCATTCTGTCCGTCCATCTTGCCGGCGCCTCGTC
>CADEEO010000112.1 GCA_902826365.1 uncultured Hyphomicrobiales bacterium
ATTCAACGCTGCGTTCAACGCTTAAGGGATGCGTCGGCGCATCGCCCACATCGCCGATATTGCACAGGCGGTAAGGTGCCACCTTGGTCGTTGGATTGACCTGGCGGATCAACCGCGATGCCTCGCGCACCCCCGATGGCCCCTGCCGCGCCCCCGAACGGTAAGTCGCCCCAAGATCAAGCGGCACGCCGACAAGAGCGATCTCGAGCGGCTTTGCAATCTCGGCCCGCGCCGCCCGCATGAAGCTGGCAACTTCCGCATAGCGGGGAATCTTGGATGAGTCTGTCGGTTCGAATGCTTTCGTTGAAGCCATGGTTTCTGAAATCCTGTTTCTGTTTGTTTAGTTTGTCGACCGTTTTATTTTATCTTCGGCCGCTTCTCGCCCCATGCCGTCGCCGCCTCATAAGCCTGCGAAGCCCGCAGCACGGTCCGGTCGTCAAACATCTTTCCCACGATATGCAGGCCGATCGGCAGTCCCGCCTTGGTGAAGCCGCAGGGCACGCTGGCGGCGGGCTGCTGCGTCAGGTTGAAAGGATAGGAAAACGGCGTCCAGTACACCCATTTTGATTTGCCCTCATCGGCTGGCGAAAGCAGCCCGGCGCCGAATGCTGCGATCGGCAGAGTGGGCGTCAGCAGCAGATCGTAGCTTTCCATGAACACCCGCATCTGCGAGCCCAAAAGCCCGCGCTCGCGCACCGCCTCGAAATACTCCTCCGGCGTGATCGCCATGGATTGCGCCACCACATCGGCAAGCGCCGGATCGAGCATCGCTTTCTTCTCCTCCGGCAATTTGCCGAGCAGCGCTCGCGCGCCCGACCACCACAGCGTGCGAAAACACGGCGCCGGATCAGCAAAGCCCGGGTCAACCTGTTTGACCACAGCGCCCAGGTCCGCCAAGACCTTCACGGCTTTTTTCACTGCCCGGGCAATTTCCGGATCAACCTCCGCATAGCCAAGCGTCGGGCTGAAGGCGATCTTCAGGCCCTTCACGCCCTTGCCAAGTTTCCTCACATAGTCGCGGTCGTCATAGGGCAGCGAGGTCCAATCCCGCGCATCGGGCTTGGCAATCGCGTTCATCATCAGGGCGGAGTCTTCAACTGTGCGCGTCATCGGCCCCACATGTGCCACCGTACCGAAGGGCGACAGCGGATAAGCGGGCACCCGCCCGAAGGAAGGCTTCAAGCCATAAATGCCGCTGAAGCCCGCCGGAATGCGGATCGATCCGCCGCCGTCGGTGCCCAGCGAAAGCGGCGCGTAGCCCGCCGCCACAGCCGCCGCCGAACCGCCCGATGAGCCGCCCGGCGTCTTGCTCAAATCCCAGGGGTTGCGCGTAATGCCGGTCAGCGGCGAGTCAGTGACACCCTTCCAGCCGAATTCCGGCGTGGTGGTGGCCCCCAAAAACACGCAGCCCGCTTCCCGCAGACGCGCTACCGATGGCGCATCCTGGTCCCAGGCCTGCTCGCGCGAAACGGTCTTGGAGCCCCGCAAGGTGGGCCAGCCTTTGACCAGCAGCAAATCCTTGATGAGAACCGGCACGCCATCCAGCGGCCCCAGCGCCTTGCCCTTTTTCCACCGCGCCGCACTGGCCTCGGCTTGTGCAAGCGCGGCTTTCTCCTCCACCCGGCACATGGCATTCACCGCGTGATCATGCTGGGCAATCTGCGTCAGGCAGGCACGGGCCACATCAACCGGCGAAAACTTCTTCCGCGCAAAGCCCCTGGAAAGCTTTGCCGCACTCAACCAATTCAACTCACCCATCGTTCACTCCCTGTAAGGAGCCAACTTAGGCAGAAATCGGCGTTATAGTCATCAGCCTGAATAAGGCCCCTGCAGCCCCAGCTTTTCCAGCAGCGCCGCGTGCTGATTGCCGGCCTTGATCAAAGCCGCCCCATGCCGCTCGATCAGTTCGCGCCGCCGGTCCGGATTGACCGTGGATGACAGCGCCCCCCAGATCGCCGCCATCGCCTCGGCGGTCCTGCGCGCCTGGGCCAGCGCTTCCGCATCTTCCGTGGCGCGGGCCAGATCGAGCCCCGTTACCGTGCCGACCCCGTTCACCGTGCGTGCGCCCGCATTCACATAGCCCGCCGGCAACTGCCCTTTGAGGTTGGTCACCGCCTTGAACTGGATAAGGTCAAAAATCTGGTCTACCGCCTGCTTGGCGCCCTCCACGCGTGAGAGATGTTCCGTGTCCGCCGCCGCATGGGGCAGCAATTCCATCTTGCCCCGGTGCCGCGCTTCCATCTCGCGGTAGGGCACCATGGGTCCCGTCAGCGCCCCCGTCTTGGCGTCCTTGAACAGGTCAGCATCAATACACGCATAACGCACCTTGCCGCTCTGCAACGCCCCGTCCAGCGCCTTCGCATCAACAACTTCGCCGCGGTCGTAATTGATCACTACGGCCCCGTCATTCATGACAGCCAGAACTTCGCTGCCCACCACGCCGGCGTTCACATACTTGCCCGTGGCCGCATTGAGCGCCCCAAGCCCCGTGTGCGGGCTGATGAAATCCGCACCGCGCGCCGCGTCCTCGGCGGTCACCGCAAATTCAAAGCCTTCCGATTCAATCCATTCCTGGTGCCGTGGCCGCGCATGAATGGAAACCTTCATGCCGAAAGCCTTGCAAAGCTTCGCCACTTCGCGCCCGATATTGCCATAGCCGATAATGGCAATCCTTTTCCCTTCCAGTTTTTCCGTGGGAAATTCCTTCAAGTTGCGCGCCGTATCAAAATCACCGGCCACCACCCGCGTATGCAATTCATCTACCGCCAGGTCCGGCGCCACTTTCAGCATGGCCTTCATCGCCATCTGTGCCGTCGCCCGGCTGTTGAAGCTTGGCGTATTCATCAGCACCGCTTCGCCGCCCTCGCCATTGCCGCCGCCCCAAGTGGCGCAAGCCATGTTGCCGGTCCCCGCCCCGATGCGCACCCCGCCAAGCTTGAACACCGAAGCCTTCGGTAAATGGGTCGCCGCCGCGATCACCGCGTCATACTGGCCGGCATTGGTAATCGGCAGCAGCTCCGCTTCCGTGCCGAGTTGCGGCTGATAGAAGAAATGCAGCTTGCCCTTGGCAAGCTTCGCCTCATCACCCAGCGCGCCCTCGTGAAATACCCCGCCCTTCGCTTCAATGTATTTGCGAACCACGCTATGATCGGGCTTGCCATCTTTTCCAAGCTTTAGGCCAATGAGATCGCACACCAAAATCTTGTAAGCCTTTGCGGGATCATCCATACGCGGACGTTCGCCCGCATCATTGGGTGGCGGAAACTTTTCGCCGAGCGCAGCAAGCTCTTCTTCCAGCACCAGGATTTTCGCGCGCAAATAGGCGTAGTGCAGATTGTCCAGCAGCGCTGTCACATCTTCCGGCGCGCGGATGCCGCCAATCCAGGCGCGGTAGTCGCCGGGCGTTCCCGGAAACGCGTTCACATAACGCGCCACATCAAGCCCCCGCTCGTGGCTGCCGTCCGGGTGCGTCAAACCCTCATATCCCAAAATCTGCTTCGAGCGCGCAATGATCCGCGCGTGAATGGCCGCATCGGTGATGTCCTTGTCATTCACTTTCAGAAGTGTCACCGCCGCACCCCGCCGCTCCGGCTCGGCCACGCCCAGCTCCAGCATAGGATGGGCCGCCACCCACTCATTGATCGCCGTTCGGTTGGCAATGGAGCGCCGGTTGAGATCGGAAACCGAACCGAGCCGCCGCTCCGAACGCAGCAGCCCAAAAGTCGTCTCGGCAAAGGCCAGCGTGCTGTAAGTGTTGATCACGCCGCCCAGCATCTTGTCCTGTGCCGGATCATAGATCGGCCCCGCATTCACGCTGCGAGCACCTGTCAGCGGGCGCTTCGCATCAAGCGGCGCCACAATCTTCAACTGCCGTGGGATGGCCCATGACGGGTTCTTCTGATTGGCCTCAATCAGCGCCAAAGCCTGCGGCGTGAAAGATGCCACATAATATCCGGAAATCCCGCCAATGGCTTTCTGGAACGGCATGAACAGGCAGCATTCGCTCACCACCCGGCGCACAATCGCCTCGCCCCAGGGCATGGCCCCAAGCATCGAGGTGGCATCCAGCACCGCATGATGCTCCGCCGGATTGCGTTCAATCCAGTCCAGAAGATTTGTGATGTCGGACAGCGTATAGGTCGTGGCCCCCGTCGTCTCGTGGCCCACGCCCACGAAAATCTTGATGCCCATTTTCTCAAGCTGCTCGGCGCTTGGAACCATGCCTTCGTCCTTGGCGAAATGGATGCGCTTTTCATTGCCGCTGCGCGCATAGCGCTGCAGCTCAATGATCTGCGCCCCCCAGGATTGGCGGAAAAACCCGCCCGCCTTGGCCAAATCCGATTCCGGTTCCGGCGTATCCACAAACACATGCTGGCTCTCGTCGGTGGCATTCATCATGTGCAGCAGGCACACGGTAAAGCCGCTGTGCCCGCCGCCAAGTCCAACCGCCATTTTATTGGTTTTCGGAAACTCGAAATAACGGTGGATTTCGCGCATCATGTCGGCGAGGAATTTGTCCGCCGGATAGCCCCGGTGCATGCTGCGGGCGATTTCCGCCACGGTGAAAGGGCCCAGGTCGCGCCCCTTGTCATCCAGCTTGCGGTAATTCTTCTCAAGCCAGGCCTCGAATTCAAAGCGCAGCAGGCGCGAGGCCACCTCGTCGGCCGTCGCATCGGTGATTGGGCCTACCCCGAAGAACTGGTTGGAGGTGCGCTTGGGCGGCCCGCCCGCCGTGGCTTTGAGCGCTGCCAAACGCTGGTTTTTCAAGTCATCGATCTTCGCCATCAGCCTGTCTCCGGGTTTTCCGGAAACATTACTATGGGCGATCGCACACGGCCCATTCCCCAAATGCGTCATAATCGCAAGGGTTTGCGCCGCTCAGATGTTTTGCCGCGTCTGCGCCAGTTCCGCCTGGCCCACATCGATCGGCATTTCCTCGATTTCAATCGATTGGGCAACGGATGCGCCCTCGGTAACGCCTATTTTGTCAATGATCTGGTCAACCCTGACATAGGACTGGCTGCCACGCACCACCGTCACCGTCACCGTCTTGGGAATTGTCGGCACCAGGAACAGCAGGCTTTGCTGCACCGTCACATCCACTTCGCCTTCGGGGAAAGTACCGGCGATAAACGAGCCCGACCGCATGCGCCCATAGGATTTATGCGCCATGGAAACAAAAGGGTCTTCGCCCCGCTGGCCCAATTGGGTCAAGGGGCGATAGACATAAATGGTTCCGCTATTTTTTGCGCCTTCAAGGCTGTTGGGAATGTAGCGCGCGCCTTCGGCTGCACAGCCCGCAAGTGGCAATGTCAATAATTGAAACACTGACCGACGCGTAATCAAGCCACCCATCAACCGCCCACCGAATCACCCGCGTGATGAGAGAAACACTTTAAGGCCGCAATGCGGCAGGCTGTGTGGATAACTTATTCGGTGGCCACCAGCTTGCCGGTAAACATAACCGGCCCCGTAGGCAGGCTGGTGGGCGATCCGCCTTCCGGCTCAAGGCTCACGGCAAACATCGTGTCGTTCATCGCCGAAGGGTCCATTTTTCCAAGCGTGCTTGCCGGAATGCGGAACGATGCATCGATCACGCCCAGCGATTGCGGCTTGTCGCGCCCGCCGCCCAAGGCCCAGAGTTCATAGGATTTTCCGGGCTGCGGCGGAGCCCCAACCGTGCGCACGCTGATGCTGCCGCTAGCCAAATCAATGGAGGCCAGAAATGCCGGTCCCGGTCCTTCCGCCTGCAGCACCGCCACATAGCGCTGGTCGGTAAGAGGCCCCTCCGGTGTGCCCAGCGCAATGAAGGCCGCCAGTGACGCTGCAATGGCGCTGGCGCCCACCGTGGCAAGGCGCCAAGCTGAAGCTTTTCGCTTCCAGGCCACAACTGTTTCCGAACCCGCCGTATCCCCTGCAATGGCCTTCATCACCGCGCCCCGTATGCGTGGGGGCGCTTCCACCGGCTCAAGCGCCAAGGCCAGCGGAATAAGCCGCCGCTCCCACGCTTTGACCATCGCGGCAAAGGTCGGATCGCTTGCCATGAGCGATTCGGCTTCCTGCCGTTCAGCAGGGGGAAGCGAGCCAAGGGCAAATTCGGCCGCCAGTTCTTCCATCTCTTCGGGCCTAGCCATCGAGGCAATCCTTCAGCACTGTAAGGCTCCGCCGCAGCAGGGTCTTGATTGTCGTGGCCGGGCGCTTGTATTGCGCCGCAAGCTCATCCCGGGTCCAGCCTTGGTAATAGGCCAGAAGCACCATGTCCTGGCGCTCCTCCGGCAACAGTTTCAGGCATTTCTTGAGCCGACTGAGGTCTATGGCCACATCCGCCTCCGGCATCACCGGCACCGAATCGGCGGCCTCCAACTCCTCTGCCCGTGCTGCCATGCGTTCGGAAAATCGTCGTTTAAGATCAATAGCTTGGTTACGCGCTATGGCGGCAAGCCAGGCGCTTGGCCGCAGCGAACCCGCCTCATAGGAGCCAGCCCTTTGCCAAACCTTGATAAAAGCCTCCTGCAAGGCCTCCTCGGCAAGCTCCGGTTTCTTCAAAACGCAGCGCACAACCGCGAATAGCTTGCCCGACGTAATGTCGTAAAGGCGGCCAAAAGCCAGCCGGTCGCCCGCTGCGATTCGGGGCAAAAGGCCGTCCAATTCGCTATCTAAGGGTTCGGACAAGGTGCTCATAACCCCAATTACGGCTCATTTCGCCCAATAGTTGCACACTTTCCCCCCAAGATAAACGCCAGATGAACGGAACATTCAGGTTGGGTTCGGGGTTAGATCGGTATGTTGGCTTCAAGATCGAATACACGGGAGGAAACCACACCATGATCCGCTACACATTCTTCGTACTTACAGTCCTTGGATCGGCGGCAACTGCAATTGCTGCCATCACCCCTGCCAGTGACATGCCTTTGGCAAACGCCAAGAACGTCACGGTTATTGAAATGAACCAGGCTTTCCCGGTTTACGGCCCCATCGTTGTTGAACAGTGCGCCGTTGAGAACTGCTCCGACGTGGAGGCCTGATTGAACGGCCCAGCCTAATCCGCTGGGCATCGGAACCGGGGTCTTGGAATAGCAACTTATATCCCTCCCCTCTCGTAAGTTGTCATGACCTTACCCCGGTTCCAAAGCTCCCTCCCCAAGCAAGATCCCCTGCAATGTCCTGCTTGCAACTTCAAAGGCCCCGGTAAAACCGGGGCCTTTTCTTTTGTTTCCCGGCTCAACGCTGGTTTTGAGCCGAATCTAAACGCCAGATGAACGAGCCATTCAGGCTCCATTCCAAAGCGCTGGGGTAATTTGTTTTTAACGCTGCACACACCGTCTCTGGAGGAGACAAAAATGAAGACCCTGATCGCCACCGCAACCCTTACCATCATGTTCCTCTCGGCCGGCGCATTCGCCGGAAATGACATCCAGATGGCAACCGTAGCCAAGTCCCAGATCAGCAACGTGACCGTGATCATCAAGAACGGCCAATGGCCGTTGAAGGGTCAAACCAGTTTAGACGCCTGTTCAGTCAGGCGTTGCCTCGACGCCTAACCCAGTTTCACCGTCAACCTTCGCAAGAGGGCTGAGGGACAGGAGGCAAGTGGGGTGGATCAACAGCCCCCTCTCAAGCCGCTCCATTTCGCTTCCTGTCCCACTCTTTCAAATCCGGAGCCTGAAATGTTAAAGACCTTTGCCGCAACCCTGGGAATTCTGCTTCTGGCCTCCACCGCCGGGCAAGCCTCGGTGCGCAATTTCTTTGCCCCCGTTGTGGATGGCTCCCGCATTGATACCTGCCTGAGCGGCAAGGCCGATTGCGGCAAGCCCGCCGCCGACGCCTTTTGCGTGAAGGAAGGTTTCACCGAATCCATCCTCTTCCAGCGCGAAGCCGCAAGCGCCACCCGCCAGCTCGGTTCTGCCACCATGTGTGAAGGCGAAAACTGCGTAAGTTTCAGGCGAATCAAGTGCATCGGCCCGGCCGAAACCGCCGGATTGACACAAAACTGATAACTCTTCGGAAAAGCTTGGAATCCGCCCCGTGATTGTGTAGGGAACCCCAAATCGGGTTTCCTCAAAACATGCCAAAACGTACAGATATAAAATCCATTCTCATCATTGGGGCTGGCCCTATCATTATTGGCCAGGCCTGCGAATTTGACTATTCCGGCACCCAGGCCTGCAAGGCCCTCAAGGCCGAGGGCTACCGCATCATCCTGATCAATTCCAATCCGGCCACCATCATGACCGATCCGGATTTGGCTGACGCGACCTACATCGAACCCATCACCCCGGAAGTCGTAGCCAAGATCATCGAGAAGGAACGGTCCGATGCCCTGCTCCCCACGATGGGAGGGCAAACCGCGCTGAACACCGCTCTCACCCTCAACAGGATGGGCGTCCTCGAAAAATTCGGCGTCGAGCTCATTGGCGCCAAGGCTGAAGCCATCGACATGGCGGAAGACCGGGAATTGTTCCGCGAAGCCATGAAACGCATTGGCCTCGAAACACCGAAATCCATGCTGGCCAATGCCTCCGATGCCAAGGACGAAGACAAGGCCTTTTTCATCGCCGAAACCAATCGCCTGAAATCCGAAGGTGGTGATATTGCGGCCTTCGAACGCGGCTGGGCCGACCGCGAACCAGAGCGACTGAAAAAATACCGCAACCGCGCCATGGTCGAAGCCTTTGAAGCCATGCTCACCATCGGCCTGCCCTGCATCATCCGCCCTTCCTTCACCCTGGGCGGCACCGGCGGCGGCATCGCTTATAACCGCGAGGAATTTTTCGACATCGTCGAATCGGGCCTCGATGCCTCGCCCACCGCCGAAGTGCTGATCGAGGAATCGGTGCT
>CADEEO010000113.1 GCA_902826365.1 uncultured Hyphomicrobiales bacterium
ATCCTAGCGCTCCGGGGCGGAAAGCCGCTGCAGGAGGTTTAAAATACGTTTAAAAGCCTATTAAGGGTTTATAGTCCCATCATCTAGCCGGTTGATGGCCTCGACATTGGCGGCGGAGGCGCCTTTGGGGTCAAATTCCGAGGCCAGCCAGGAATCGACGATGGCCTTGGCAAGTTCCGGGCCGATGACACGGGCTCCCATGGTGATGATCTGGGCATTATTGGATTTTGCCGCCCGCTCTGCCGAATAGGTGTCGTGGGTGAGCGCGGCACGGATGCCCGGCACTTTATTAGCGGAAATGGACACGCCAATTCCGGTGCCGCAGCAGAGAATGGCGCGCTCATAAGTGCCGGCCTTCACCGCCCTGGCAATGGTGGCGGACAGATCGGCGTAAAAACCGGGCTGGCTGAGATTAGTCACCTCATGGCCGGGCTTTGATTTGAGGTGAGCCTCGATCACATCGATGAGGGGCTTTCCGGCGCTGTCGCCGCCCAAGGCTATTTTCATGGTGTTTCTCCCAGATTTGAAATGACGGCTTCAACGATGCCGATGAAGCCCGCAGCATTCCACGCGGCGCGGCCAATGAAAAGCCCGTCGATGTGGGGCTGGCGGGCGAGCCCGCAACAGTTTTGCTGGTTTACGCTGCCGCCGTAAAGCACGGGCAGCACCGCGCCTGTTTCGGCGGCGGTGACAGCTTTGATGCGCTGGTGCTGCTCATTGGCGAAGCCGGGATCGGCGGGAACGCCGCCTTCACCGATGGACCAGACGGGCTCATAGGCGAAAATGACTTTGCCAACGGCTGATTTGCCGACAAGGCCCAGGCTCGCGCGGGTTTGGCGTTCCAGAACTTCGGCAGTTCGGCCCGCGTCATATTCGGCTTTCGTGTCGCCGATGCAGACCAGCGCCAGAAGGCCATGCTTCATTGCGGCCTTCACCTTGCGCGCCACGCCATCGTCGGTCTCGTTGAAAAAAGTGCGGCGCTCGCTGTGGCCGAGTTCCACCATAGTGGCTCCGCAATCCTTCACCATCGGAGCGGAGATTTCACCGGTCCAGGCGCCCTGCTCTTCCCAGTGCATGTTCTGCGCGCCGACTTTCACGCGCGTATCTTTCAGGATATCCGCCACCTCGGTGATATAGGGAAAGGGCGGGAGCACAAAAGTCTGGGCCGATGCGGTGCTGGCGATGGCTGAACCTTTAAGCGTGTTGGCAAAGGCAATAGCGTCGGCACGGAGCTTGTTCATTTTCCAGCCGGTGCCGATCCAGGGAACTTTTTGCACGGTGGTTAGGAAAGCCCTTCCAGCAACTTGGCCACGGCAACAGCGCCCGGATCAGGAACACCCTTGAGATTGGCTGACGACACGTAAGTGGAGCGGCCCGCTCCGGCGCGCGTCATGTAGGCTGTGGCATCGGCGCCCTGGCGGGCAAGGCTTGCGGCATTGGCCAGGGATTTTCCGCTGGCGAGGGCGGCAAGGGCCGGCTCCAGCGCATCGATCATGGTGCGGTCGCCGGTTTTTGCGCCGCCGATTTCCTTCATGCGCTTGAGGCCCGCCTGCAACGCGGCGGGCAAGGAACCTCCAGCTTTCAGCGCTTGCCCTGCGGCGGCAAACATGATTGCCAAGAGAACGCCGCTTGAACCGCCCATGGATTTTCCGAGAAGATCGCTGATCGAAGCCAGAAGGCTTGCGTTATCGGCGAGGGGCAATTTTGCGAGGTGGGACTTTAAACTGCGCGCGCCCGTTGCAATCGTCGATCCCGTATCGCCATCGCCCACCTTGGCATCAAGGGTGTTCAGTTCCGCCTCAAGGGCCATCAGCAGATCGCAGGATTTCGAAATGAAGGCCGCCACGGCGTCATTGCGGCTTGGCTTGCTGGCGGTGCTTTTCAATTCCTTCGGTAGCTTGAGACGCTTCAACTTGGTGGGTATCCGCGCCGAAGGCCAGGCGGTGGGTGCAACAGGTGCAGTCAACGCTGTTATGTACTCGCGGCTGAGCGGCAGGAGCGAAGCGGAGAAGCCGTGCATGTCCAGCGAGGTGACCAGCAGGGACGGTCCGATGATCAGCTTGATGTTCTTGCCGTTTGCGGCGGAGAGGAATTCATTGGCGAGAACGCCCATTTCAAGAAGCGTTGTCGAGCCCAGGTTGTTGAGCAGCAGGGCATAGCCAGACGCCTTGCCCACCCGTTCGAACAGGCGCTTGCACAGAATATCGGCCGCCGCTTTCGCGCCACCGAAATCAATCAGCTCAACGCCGGGTTCGCCGTGGATGCCAAGGCCGAGTTCGGCCTGGCCCGGCGGCACACGGTCTTCGCGGCCCGCTCCTGGCAGGGTGCAGGAGCTCAGGGAAATGCCAAGGGTCACTGATTTCGCGGCAACGCTGCGGGCGGCGGCGGCGACGGCGGCAAGGCTTGCCCCTTTCTCCGCAAGGTAGCCCGCGATCTTGTGGACGAAAAGCACACCGGCCACACCGCGCGGCTGGGCGATGTCGGGAATGGCGATGTCGTCGCTGACGATCACCATCTCGACTTTCTTGCCGAGTGCGCGGGCCCGCTCGGCGGCAAGGCCGAAATTGAGCCGGTCTCCGGTATAATTTGGAACAACGAGAAGGCAGCCGGCTTTTCCGGTTACGGTAAGGATCGCAGCCAGAACCGCGTCAAAACTCGGGGAAGCAAAAACCTCTCCGCAGACTGCCGCTGTGAGCATGCCTTTGCCGACAAATCCGGCATGGGAGGGTTCATGGCCCGACCCGCCGCCGGAAATGACCGCAACCTTGGAGGACGGGAGATCGGTGCGGCAGACGACCTTGATGTGGGGGTAGCCTTCAAGCGTAGCGATTGAAGCAGCCCCCGAAGCGCGGCGCAGGCCGTCAATGGACTCGGTGACAATCTGCTCTTTGACGTTGACAAACAAACTCATGGACAGCCCCTTCAGCGATCAAGACGCAACCGAATTGCCATGTTAATTTGGACCGGTCAAGAAATGTTGGGCTCTTGCGGAAGAGTCTCAGAAGTTACCAGCAGCAGTAGCCGCCGTCGGCCAGGACGATGGAGCCGGTCATCAGGCTGGCGGCGTCGGAGGCGAGGAAATGCACGACGGAGGCGATTTCGTCGGGCTGGCCGACGCGGCCCATGGGGGTCATTTCGAGCCAGACCTTGTACATTTCCGGCGACTCCTTGATACCAAAGGAAGTCAATGGGGTTTCGATATAGGTGGGGGCCACGGCATTGACGCGCACGCCGCGGGCAGCCCATTCGGCTGCCAGTGAGCGGGTGAGATGGTGCACGGCGGCCTTCGAGGCATTGTAGAAGGATTGCGGCTGGGGCTTGTTGACGATGTAGCCCGACATGGAGCCGATGTTGACGATCGAGCCCTTGCCCTGCTTGAGCATGGCCCCGCCAAAGGCGCGGCAGCACCAGAACAGGCCATCGACATTCACATCCATGTGGTGACGCCAGTGGGCGTCCGTGGTGTCCTCGGCACGGACATCACTTTTGGCCACGCCGGCATTGTTCACCAGGATATCGACATGGCCATGGGCCTTGAGGATGTCGGCGCAGACAGCGTCAACTTCCTTCGACTTTGTCACATCAAGCTTGGCGCCATGGGCATCAATCTTCAGTTTGCGCAGTGCCGCCACGGTCGCCTCAATGCGTTCCGGCATGAAGTCGGCGACTATGACTTTTGCGCCGGCTTCGCCCAGCGCCCTGGCGCAGGCAGCACCTATGCCCTGCCCCGCGCCGGTTACCACGGCGACCTGACCATCAAGTTTCAATTTTTCCAGATACATTTTGTTTCCCTTCAGCTCATCCATTGGCCGCCATCGACATTGTAAGTCTGGGCGACGATATAATTGCTTTCTTCCGAGGCCAGAAAAACTGCCATGCCGACGAGATCTTCCGCGGTGCCCATGCGCCCGTAGGGAACGCCGGCGGCCACCTGTCTTTTCTTTTCACCGATGGCAAGATTTTCATACTTGGCGAAGAGCGCATCGACCCCTTCCCAATGCTCGCCATCGACAACACCTGGGGCAATGGCATTGACATTGATGCCATGCCTGATGAGATCAAGCCCCGCAGATTGCGTGAAACTGATGATGGCCGCCTTGCTGGCGCAATAGACGGCAACCAGGGCTTCGCCCCGCCTGCCGGCCTGGCTCGCCATGTTGATGATCTTGCCCTTGCGCTTGTTCCTGATCATGGAACGGGCAACGGCCTGCAGGGTGAACACTGCGCCACCGACATTGATGTTGAAGAGGCGGTCAAAGCTGGCTCGAGTGATTTCAACGATGGGCGCCATATCAAACAGGGCGGCATTGTTGACGAGGATATCAATGCCGCCGCAACGCTTTTCAACTTCGGCAATGGCATTGTCGATAGAGGATTGATCGGTTACATCGAGGCGAATGGCAAAGGCGGATGGGCCAATGGCCTTTGCCGTCTGTTCGGCGCGGGCCATGTCGATATCGGCAATGGCAACAGTTGCCCCTTCACGCACATAGGCTTCGGCAAAGGCGGCACCTATGCCGCGGGCAGCACCGGTGATGATGGCTGCTTTGCCCTTCAATCTCATTTACGAATGGCCTTCCCATCCTTGTCAAAGCAGTGAATGCGGTCTGGCTCCGGCGTCAGGAAGATTTTCGCGCCGGGGGCAGCATCATATTCGCCCGCGGCCCGCACCGTCATCATGCCGCAGGGCCCTGCATCAACGTGGAGGAACGTATCGGCGCCAAGATGTTCTGCAAGCGAAATCTTCGCTGGCCATGTGCCATCTTTCAGGGAAATCCCGAGATGCTCAGGACGGATCCCGATTGTCTGCGCGTCAAATTTTTCGGCTGGCTTTCCGGAAATCAGGTTCATTTTTGGCGAACCTATAAATCCGGCAACAAAGAGAGAGTCTGGTCTGTTATAGAGTTCAAGTGGAGAGCCCACCTGTTCGATATTCCCCCGGTTCAAAACGACGATACGATCGGCCATGGTCATGGCCTCCACCTGGTCATGGGTCACGTAAATCATGGTGGCGCCCAGATCCTTGTGCATCTGCATGATCTCAAGGCGCATGTTGACGCGAAGCGCTGCGTCAAGATTGGAGAGCGGCTCGTCAAACAAGAAGCCCTCGGGATTGCGCACAATGGCGCGGCCGATGGCGACACGCTGGCGCTGGCCGCCGGAAAGCTGGCGCGGCTTGCGGTCGAGATATTCGGTGAGATTGAGGGTAGCAGCGGCTTTGGCCACCTTTGCATCGATTTCATTCTTCGGCATGCCGGCCATTTTCAGGCCGAAGGAAATGTTGCCGCGCACGCTCATGTGCGGATAGAGCGCGTAGGACTGGAACACCATGGAGAGGCCACGCTTGGAAGGCGCCGCCTCGGTCATGTCCTTGCCATCGATAAGGATGGCGCCAGATGTCAGGTCTTCCAGGCCTGCAATCATGCGGAGCAGCGTGGACTTGCCGCAGCCCGAGGGGCCGACGAAGACCACGAACTCGCCGTTCTTGATGTCGAGGCTGGCGCCGGGAATGATGACGACATCGCCAAAGGCCTTGCGTGCGTTCTTGAGAGAAATCGTGCCCATTTATTTCACCGCTCCGAATGTAAGACCGCGAACAAGTTGTTTCTGTGCGAACCAGCCGAGCACCAGGATGGGTGCAATGGCCATGGTGGAGGCCGCCGAAAGCTTGGCCCAGAACAGGCCTTCCGGGCTTGAATATGACGCGATGAATTGCGTGAGGGGGGCTGCATCCTTTGTGGTCAGCGCCAGAGTCCAGAAGGCTTCGTTCCAGGCAAGAATGATGTTGAGCAGCAGGGTTGAGGCAATGCCGGGAATCGCCATGGGGGTGAGCACATAGAGCAATTCCTTGCCCAGCGAGGCGCCATCCATGCGCGAGGCCTCGAGAATCTCGCCGGGGATTTCCTTGAAATAGGTGTAGAGCATCCAGATGATGATTGGCAGGTTGAGCAGCATCAGCACGGTGATGATGCCGCCGCGCGTATCAAGCAGGCCTAAATCGCGGAAGATCAGGTAGATGGGAATGAGTGCGCCCACCGGCGGCATCATCTTGGTGGAGAGCATCCACATGAGAAGGTCTTTGGTGCGCTTTCCCGGCGCGAAGGCCATGGCCCAGGCGGAAGGGATGGCAATGACCAAGGCAAAGAAGGTGGAACCAAGCGCCAGAGCCACTGAATTCCATGCGAACTGAACATAGTTCGAACGGCTTTGCACAACGGAATAGGCCTCAGTCGTCCAGCCGGTCGAGAAAAAGCCGGAGATGTTGATGGCGTCGCCCTCGGTCTTGAAGCTGGTGAGCACCGTCCAGAGGATGGGGAAGAATACGATGAGCCCCACCACCCAGGCCAGAGCCGTGATGAAAATTTTGCGCTGCATTGTTTCCCGGCGTGCCATGTCATGCCTCCAGGTTCTTGCCAATCATCCGCATCAGGAAGAAGGCAACTATGTTGGCGAGGATGACCGCGACGATGCCGCCTGCCGAAGCCCCGCCGATGTCATTGGCAATCAGGCCATATTGATAGACAAGGAAAGGCAGGTTGCCGGCGGGGCCGGCCGTGCCGGTTACGTAGATTTCAGCGAAGACGTTCAGCAGGAAAATTGTTTCAATCAGGACGACCACGGTCATCGGGCGGATCAGGTGCGGCAGCACGATGTACCAGAAGTAGGAGAGCGGCGGCGTGCCGTCCATTTCGGCGGCTTCCTTCTGCTCTTCATCAAGCGACTGCAGCGAGGTGAGCAGGATCAAAGTGGCAAAGGGCACCCATTGCCAGGCCACCATAATCACCACTGCGGCAAAGGGGTGGTGGGTAAACCAGTCAATGGGCTGCAACCCGATTGATTTCGAGATAAACGCGAAGAAGCCCGAAACCGGGTCCATCAGCATGTTCTGCCACACCAGGGCGCTGACGGTGGGCATGACAAGAAATGGCGCGATCATCATGATGCGCACGAAGCCGCGGCCAAAGAAAGGCTGGTCAAGCAATAGGGCGAGCAGTGTTCCCCCCGCCACGCTGATGGCTAGCACCCAACCGACCAGCTTGAGCGAATTTCCCATGGCCTTGAAGAAAGCTGGATCAGTGAGAAAATAATAATAGTTGGTGAAGCCGGCGAGGCAGCGGTTCTCGGCGTCCAATAGAGCGCCCGGCGTGAGAAGCGAGCAAACCGGATTGGGATCAAGCAAGTTGTAGCGCAGGAAGGAGAAGTAGATGGTCATGGCCAATGGCACGATCATCCACATGAACAGCACAAAGACCGACGGCGAAACGGCGAGCTTTCCGAGTGTGCGTGTTTGCTGCGTGGCCATGTCTTCACCCGCGTCCTGAGTTTCTGGATCAGAAGGGACTGCCCGGCGACAAGCCGGGCAGCCAAGTTTCCATGGGAGGAAGGTTACTTGATGTAGCCGGCCTTTGTCATTTCGCGCGTCACTGACGTTTGCGCTTCGGCAAGGGCCTCATCCGCAGTCTTTTCACCGGCAAGGGCCGCCGAGAAGATCTGGCCAACGTTCGTCGCAATGCCTGCAAACTCAGGGATGGCCACGAACTGCACGCCGACATAAGGCACCGGCTTTACGGTGCGCTTTGTCGGGTCAGCGGAGTTGATCGAATCCAGGGTCATCTTGGCAAACGGTACCTTGGCGTATTCCGGATTAGCGTAGAGCGAGGTGCGCGTCCCCGGAGGCACATTGGCCCAGCCTTCCTTACTGGCTACGAGTTCGGTGTAGTGCTTGCTGGTTGCCCATCCAATGAATTTCTGGGCAGCTTCTTCCTTTTGAGTGCCGGCCGGGATTGCGAGCGACCAGGCCCACAGCCAGTTGCCGCGCTTGCCAAGGCCATTGTCGGGGGCGAGCGCGAAGCCCACCTTGTCAGCCACCGTCGAGTCCTTGCCGGTCACGAAGGATGCCGCAACCGTGGCGTCGATCCACATGCCGCACTTGCCGGAGTTGAACAGAGCCAGGTTTTCATTGAAGCCGTTGGACGATGCGCCGGGAGGGCCGGCATCAGCCATCAGGCTGAGATAGTAATCCAACGTCGCTTTCCATTCCGGCTGATCAAACTGGGGCTTCCAGTTTTCATCAAACCAGCGGGCGCCGAAGGAGTTCGAGGTGGCGGTTAGGAAAGCCATATTTTCGCCCCAGCCGGCCTTGCCGCGCAGGCATACGCCGTAAGTCTCGGCGGCCTTGTCAGTCATGGCGCGGGCCGCCTGGCCGATGAATTCCCAAGTTGGGGCATCAGGCATCGTCAGGCCCGCCTTCTCCATCAGGTCCTTGCGGTACATGACCATGGAGCTTTCCCCATAGAACGGCGCGGCCATGAGCTTGCCGTCAACGGTGAGACCGCCGGCGATTGCCGGCAGAATGTCGGCCGGGTCATCAACTTCAGTGAGCGGAACCAGCCAGCCCTTTTTGCCCCAGATCGGAACTTCATGGGTGCCGATGGTGAGAACGTCGAACTGGCCGCCCTTGGCGGCGATGTCGGTCGTCACTTTTTCACGGAGCACGTTTTCTTCAAGGGTGACCCATTCCAGGGAAATATCCGGGTTAGCCTTGGTGAAATCATCGGTCAGACCCTGCATGCGGATCATGTCGCCATTATTCACGGTGGCGATGGTGAGTTTTGTGTCTGCGACGGCGGTTGAGGCCAAAGCGGCAAACATGAAAGCGCCAAAGACGCCTGTTAAGACGGGTTTCATTGAATT
>CADEEO010000114.1 GCA_902826365.1 uncultured Hyphomicrobiales bacterium
CAACCGTGAGGGAAAGAGGCAGCCCCGTGTCGCCCATGAACCATTCAAGCCCGGCGTTGGCCGACTCAAAATTGGCCACCGTGCTGGCTCCAACCGACAAGCGCAGATTATCTGTCGCATAAAGGGCCACTTTACCCATCGCATAGAAATCAGTGCCGGAAACGCCGCTGATGTCCATGAAGCCGCCAACCGCCTCGATCGAGATATTGTCGAGATACAATTCAGCTTCCGGGCCGACGTACCAGACATTGGCCGGGCCGGCATCAGTATAGCCGCCGTAAACGCCGAGGAGGTAGGAATTTGGATCGCGTGTGAAGAAATGGCCAGCGCCACCCACCGCCGTTTCGCCATAAGCGTCAAGGGCTGTCAAATCGGCCTGGATGCCAAACATGTCGCCAACCGGCATGCTAAAGGCAGCGCCGCCGCGGAACACTTCATCGTCGCCGAGGTCATCAATGTCAGCCCATCCGCCACCGATTTCTACCTTGCCATTGGGACCGGAAACCGCCGGAAGCGGGCCTGCTGTCTCAATATCGGCAGCCAGGGAAACGCTGCCATACATCCCGGCAGCAATTGTTCCTGTCAGAAGAAACGCCGCTCTTTTCATCGAAATTGTCATCAAACCCACCCTGCAAAACTTGGCCACACGACGAGGCTGTCCCCCGATTCCCTAAGGTTATATCCGACAATTTGCAGGCCATCAAAGCGAAAACCGCCCTTTCCCCAAAATTCCGCCGCATTGCTGCCAAATTGCAACACCTCAAAGCAATTAGACAAAATGGCTTGCTTGTTTACATTAACCCCATGCCCGACCCCTCTTCGCTCGAAAAAAATTTTTACGAATTATTGATGAAAAGCCAGTATTGGCCGGCTCGGCAGCTCCTTGAATACCAGCGTAGCCAGCTTTCGCAACTCCTTGAACACGCGCGAAAAAATGTCCCATTTTACCAATCCAGGCTCGCCCCTGCTTTCAGCCCAGCGGGCCATATTGACTGGAATCGCTGGGAGAAAATCCCTATCCTGACGCGAAAGGACCTGTTTGATCACCGCGACAGCATGCTGGCGCCCGCCGTGCCGCCCGGCCATGGCCAAACCCGCGATCACTGGAGTTCGGGAACCACCGGCATGCCTGTCACCGTCACCCATAATGGGTTGGCGGCTCTGGCCTCGCGGGCCGCCATGGCCAGAGCCAATACTTGGCACAACATTGACCCTTCAAAAACCAGTTGCGACTGCACCAGGGGTGGCCGTGAATTTGCCTTGTGGCCAGAGGGTAAACTGGGCGGAACATGGGGCCCCGCCTGGGATGAAAAGGCAAGCGGCCGGGTTTGGCACATCAATCGGCAGGCAACCCCCGAGCAGCTTGTGCGCTTCATGCAGGAAAAGGGCGTGGCCTATCTCGGCACAAGACCGAAGACAGCCCATGCCGCTGCCCTGGAAGCCTTGCGCCTTAAACTGCCCCTCAAGCTGGACGCCATCCTCGGCCACGGCACCGGAATCACCGAAGAAGAAATTGAGGACTGCCGCCGTGCCTTTGGCGCGCGAATTGTTGGCCTCTACAGCTCAACCGAATGCCACAAGGTCGCCCACCCCTGCCCCTCTTGCGAAAACTACCATGTGAATGCGGAAATCGCCCTGGTGGAAATTGTCGATGATGAAGGCCGCGCCTGCGCCGTGGGCACGCCGGGCCGTGTCGTCATAACGCCCCTGCTCAATACTGCGCAACCACTCATTCGTTATGACCAAGGCGACACGGCAATTACCGGAGAGCCATGCGGCTGTGGCCGGACCCTGCCGGTTCTCACCCGCATCGTTGGCCGCACCTCTCATCTCTTTCGCCTGCCGGATGGCCGCCGCTTGTCCCTGTCGGTTCCGCCCGCCCTGAAAAAACCATTGGGCACCGAAACCTGGCAGCTTGCCCAGGTGGCGCCCCTGTCATTTGAAGTGCGTTATGTTGAATA
Organism: uncultured Hyphomicrobiales bacterium; assembly: GCA_902826365.1. Taxonomy (GTDB): domain Bacteria; phylum Pseudomonadota; class Alphaproteobacteria; order Rhizobiales; family Aestuariivirgaceae; genus Aestuariivirga. The sequence goes on from CADEEO010000114.1 coordinate 1,962, forward strand.
TCTGCCGGTCCAGCCCGGCGCGGAAGACAATATCGTGAGGAACATGCGCGAACAACTTGGCGAGGCGATCAAGGTGCGCTTCGTCAAACTTGATGAAGTTCCGCTGACGGCAAGCGGCAAATTCATGGAAAATGTCTGCGAACTGCCCTAGACCAACTGGTCAAAATGATACAAGGCTGAATAGATGCCTGAATGATAAAAAATGCGTAAGGCCTGCTCCCCGGGGCCTTCGTCTACGTTGGATTGCAACCGGGCAATTGTGTCTCCGGATCTTCATCGCACGTCGGTTCTTCGCCACCCAGCACGCCACCGCCGCCGCCCAGAAGGCCAGCATTGAAGATGTTGAAGAAATGCAGCCGCGGATCATCCTCGCGGTGACGCCGGATCAGGCTCTTGTCCTCGCCGCCGAAGTACAGGCTGAGGCCCGCCATGACCGAGGTATAGCCATCTTCGCCAAGCTGGCCCTCAACCGTGAGGGAAAGAGGCAGCCCCGTGTCGCCCATGAACCATTCAAGCCCGGCATTGGCCGACTCAAAATTGGCCACCGTGCTGGCCCCAACCGACAGGCGAAGGTTTTCAGTGGCATAGAGAGCAACCTTACCCATCGCATAAAATTCGGTGTCGCCGCCGTCGCTGATGTCCATGAAGCCGCCAACGGCTTCAATGGAGATATTGTCGAGATATAATTCAGCTTCCGGGCCGACGTACCAGACATTAGCCGGGTCGGCATCAGTATAGCCTCCGTAAACGCCGAGGAGGTAGGAATTGGGATCGCGCGCGAAGAAATGGGCTGCGCCGCCAATTGCGGTTTCGCCGTAAGCATCCAAAGCCGTCAAATCAGCCTGGATGCCGAACATATCGCCGACCGGGAAACTAAAGGCAGCGCCGCCGCGGAACACTTCATCGTCGCCGAGGTCATCAATGTCAGCCCATCCGCCACCGATTTCTACCTTGCCATTGGGACCGGAAACCGCCGGAAGCGGGCCTGCTGTCTCAATATCGGCAGCCAGGGAAACGCTGCCATACATCCCGGCAGCAATTGTTCCTGTCAGAAGAAACGCCGCTCTTTTCATCGAAATTGTCATAACCTGCCCCTGAAAATATCGCTTGCGCGATTTCGCCAAACCCTCGTTTTGCAATTTATATATCTCACGATTCGGTGATCAACAATTCACAAACGAGCATGCCAAACAATTTCCGGTGCAATGGTGCCCAAATACAACAGGCCGCCAAACCCCTAGAGGTTCTTGGCCACAAAAAAAGGGGCCAATCTGGCCCCTTTTTCTTAAAGTTTATGCTTACCGGTCATAGCGGAGGTGCAGGCTGCCGATGCCGCCGGCCACATTCAGGCCCGTCTGCGCCTGGACGCTGATCGGCTGCAGGTTGATTCCCTTCTTGAAACCGCCAACCAGAACATTTGCGCCAACACCCACAGCCACCGTGGCCTCAGCCGAAGCGCCCGTATAGGTGCCCTTCAAGGCGCCCTTGTTGATCTTGCCTGGCGCGAATACGGCCCAAGCCATCCTCGTCTGGTTGGTGATCCCGATGTCAACGCCGAGCTTGCCGATTGAACCGGAATAATGTTCCGGCCGCGCGCCGCTTGAAGGGCGGTAAACGCAATCAACGCCCTTTGAGGAGCCGATGATGAAACCAACGCCGCCATCCACTTCGCAGGAGAGGACGCCAATTTTGATGCCCGATTTGGCTTCCGCCGCCGGGGCCATGGTAACGAGGGCCAGCAGGCCAATCGATAAAAACTTATGCATTTGTGAGACTTTCCTTTTGATAACCGCCAAGAGCTTTCACAGCCGATTGTGACCCGAATTGGGCATATCCTGGCATGTGTACAACTCGCCGCATGCCAAAAAGTTCCTGTGGAGAGGTATTTTCCGCGTGCAACGCCGGGGCAAAACCCGTTAAGAGGTTCCAGCTTGCCCCTTGCACAACGTTAACCCTACCACCACCTCCCCTGAAACAACTCGGAAATTCCATGGATTTTAGCCCCGCATACCTTCTGGCAATCACCCAGATCATCTGGATTGACCTTTTGCTGTCGGGCGACAATGCGGTGGTTATAGCCCTTGCCTGCCGCTCCTTGCCTGAAAAGCAGCGCCGTATCGGCATCCTCTTGGGCGCTGGCGCCGCCGTGGGCCTGCGAATCGTATTCGCCTTCATCATCACCCAAATTCTTGGCATTCCCTTTCTCAAGTCGCTTGGCGGCGTTCTCCTCATCTGGATCGCCATCAAGCTTATTATTGGCGAGAAACATGAGGACAAGGACATCCCCGCCTCCGACCGGCTTTGGAAAGCCGTTGGAACCATCGCCATGGCTGATGCGGTCATGAGCCTCGACAATGTCGTGGCCATCGCGGCCATCGCGCGCGACGATTATTCGCTGTTTGTTTTCGGGCTGCTCCTGTCCATTCCGCTGATTGTGGTCGGTGCATCGCTGATCTCCGGCATCATCGCCAGATTCCCCATTTTCGTCTGGGCCGGCGCGGCACTTCTCGGCTGGATCGCCGGCGAAATGATCATCAGCGATACGGCGGCCTTCGCCCATCTCGGCGTGGATGTGCCCCACCAGCTTCATTACGTGGCCGCCACCTGCGGCTTGCTACTGGTCGTTGCTGCGGGTTATTTCCTCAAGCCAAAGGTTGAGAAACTAACTTAAATTCCGGCCCAGGAAATCGCCCTTGCCAATCTCCAGGCCGTTGTGGCGCAGGATGTTGTAGGCGGTGGTCACGTGGAAATAAAAATTGGGCAGCGCCGAGCTTGAAAGATAGGCCGCACCCGTAAGCTCCACGTCCTTGCCGGCTATCTTTATGGTCACGGTGCGTGTGGCCGCACCGTCAAATTGTTCCTTTTTCAACCCGCCAATAAAGTCCAGGGTTTTGGCAATGCGCGACTGCAGTTCGGCAAAGGTTTTTTCCTCGTCCGGGAAACTGGGATTGGCAATCCCCGCCAGCCTTGCGCCACAGCCTTTGGCGTGATCAGTAACAAGCTGCACCTGCCGTGTCAGCGGGAACATGTTCGGAAACAGCCGCGCCGTGAGCAGCGCGTTGGGGTCGATCTTCCTGGCTTCGCAATAGGCTTCCGCCTTCTTCAAAATCGCCGCAAGCGCCTTCAGGGAATGGCTCATCGGAGCAATGGAACTATCGTACATGATCAGGTTTTTTCCTTATTTAAGATTGCCGCAAAAACGCTGGATGCGCATGCACGCATCCTCGAGAACAGGCGTCGCGGTTGCATAGGAAATGCGGAAGAAGGGCGAACTTCCAAAGGCCGCGCCATGCACCGCGGCCACACCTTCGGCAGCCAATAGCTCGGTCACAAAATCCTCGTCCGTCTTGATCACATTGCCGGAAGGTGCCGCCTTGCCGATGGCGCCGGCGCAGGAAGGATAAACATAGAAAGCCCCCTCCGGCGTCGGGCAGGAAAGGCCCTTGGCCTGGTTGAGCATGGAAACCACCAGGTCGCGGCGCTCCTTGAAAACCTTGTTGTTGGCCGCAATGAAATCCTGCTTCCCGTTGAGCGCTTCTACCGCCGCCCACTGGGCAATCGATGAAGGATTGGAGGTTGATTGCGATTGCAGCTTGGACATGGCCTTGATCAGCACTTCCGGCCCGGCCCCATAGCCGATGCGCCAGCCCGTCATGCAATAGGATTTTGAAACCCCGTTCATCGTCAGCGTCCGGTCATAGAGCTTGGGCTCCATCTGTGCCGGGGTGAAAAACTCAAAGTCATCATATACCAGGTGCTCATACATATCGTCGGTGAGTATCCACACATGCGGATGTTTCACCAGCACATCGGTCAACTGCTTCAACTCCGCCTTGGAATAAGCCGCACCGCTCGGGTTTGATGGCGAATTGAGAATTAGCCATTTGGTCTTGGGCGTAATCGCCTTTTCCAGATCGGCGCCCTTCAGCTTGAAATTATTCTCCAGCGTCGTCTGCACCACGACCGGAACGCCCCCCGCCAGCATCACGATGTCGGGATAGCTCACCCAATAGGGTGCCGGAATGATCACTTCGTCCCCGGGATTGACCGTAGCCATCAGCGCATTGAACAAAACCTGCTTGCCCCCGGTCCCCACCGAAACCTGCGAAGGCTTGTAGTCCAGCCCGTTCTCGCGCTTGAACTTGGCGCAAATCGCCGCCTTCAGCTCAGGAATGCCATCCACCGCCGTGTATTTGGTCTTGCCCGCCCGGATGGCGGCAATGGCCGCGTCCTTGATATTGTCCGGCGTATCGAAATCCGGCTCTCCCGCCGCCAGGCCAATCACGTCCTTGCCTTCCGCTTTCAAGGCCAGGGCCTTATTGGAGATGGCAATGGTGGCGGAGGGTTGAATGCGGTTCAGCGCGTCGGAAATGAAAGCCACGGGCGAGGTTCCTTGGTTGGTGATGGCGGTGATCTAGGCGGAAGTGCGCTTTGCCGCAAGCCTCAATCCGCCTCATGGAATTAACTCCGCTTCATGCCATGATGCGCCATGGCTGATTCACCTTTTCTCATTGCCGGCGGCGGGATTGCCGGCCTTGCCGCCGGGCTGGGCCTCGCCCGGATCGGCAAGCCATCACATATATTTGAGAAAGCCCCGTCGTTTGAAGAAGTCGGCGCCGGCCTGCAATTGGGCCCAAACGCAGTGCGCGCCCTGCAATGGCTCGGCGCCTGGGATGCCGTTGCCCGCCATTGCGTGGCCCCCGCCGAAATCCACGTGCGCGATGGCCTGACAGGAAACATCTTGCAGCGCATTCCGCTGGGAACGGAATTTGAGAATCGGTTTGGCGCGCCCTACCGCGTCGCCCACCGCGCCGATCTGCAAAACGCCCTTCTCGAATCGGTGCGTTCAAAACCCGACATCAAATTGCAAACCAATGCCGAGGTTGCGGAAGTTTCAATTGCCGGAACGACGCTCACCCTGAAATCCGGCAAGGACTTCGCAGGCCAGGCCATCATCGCCGCTGACGGTGTGCATTCGAGGATTCGAAATCTTGTGATCGGGGAGCAGGGTAAAAAGCAAAGTGGCCACACCCTGCATCGTGGCCTTGCGCCCATCGGCTCAATTCCAGCGGCGGCCAATGCCGATGTCGTAACTCTCTGGCTCTGCCCCGGCGGCCACGTCGTTCACTATTGCGTGAGCGGCGGAAAGCAGTTCAACATTGTCGCCGCCGTGGAGGATGCGGAAATTTCCCTCGGCAGCGCATTTCAGAGCGTCTGCAGACCGCTCACGGATATTCTTGCGGCAAAAATAAAATGGACCAAATGGCCCGCCCTCGATTTTACGCCCACGCGAAGCTGGAGCAAAAAACACACGGTGCTCGTGGGCGACGCGGCCCACGCCAGCCTGCCCTATCTCGCCCAGGGCGCCGCCATGGCGCTCGAAGATGCCTGCGTGCTTTCCAGCGCGGTGCAAGGTGCCGGTGAACTGGAATCGGCATTCCAGGATTTCACTGAATTACGTTTCAAGCGCACTATGGCAATTCAAAGGAGATCGCGCCAGCTCGGCAAAGCTTATCACGCCGGCGGCCTCCTGAGGCATGCGCGCAATGCTGTCTTGAAAGCCTCCCCCGTGCGAAGCTTAACGAAACAGATGTCGTGGATCTATGGTTGGCGGCAACAGGAAGAGTGATCCCTTGTGGGACCACTCCCTGTTGCCTTGCTGTGGTATTCGATTATTTCAGCTTTGCGGCATCGCGGCGCGGCTCGTTTTTTCCATCATTGCCGCCGTCCTCCTTTAAGGCCAGGACCATGTAGCAGCGGTTGGGGCCATGCCCGTCTTCACACTTGACATGTTTACGGCAATCCCCGCCCGTTTGAATCATCCAGAAAGGGCGGCCTCTTTCCGCTATGATGTGCTTGCAGCACGAAATGACTTGTCCGGCTGAAGTGCCTTGGCAGCTTGTCACGCTCTTCGCCGCTTCGGCATTGCTGCCAAACGAAAGCATGCTGAAAAGCGCGGCAGCGCCAAATGCTGCGGCGGCGGCTAACTTATGGGGGCTGTTAAGACGTGTCATTTTCTGCTCCTTGGGTTGCGGTCTGTCTGGTCGTTGGCTCAAATATTGCGGAAAATGGCTGAGCCGGGCCTGAACAGGGCGTTCATTTTTCGTTAACCCTGCAATCCAGTGCGGCAATGCCCCCGTAACAGTGCTAAGTTCGGCAAAGTCCCAAACCTTTCAGTTCTGGAGATCGACAATGAAAAAACTTCTGTATTTTTCTCTCGCCGCTTTTCTGATGGCATCAGGCGGTTCAACGGCGTTCGCTGCGGGAGGCGGTGGCGAACCGGAGGAGCCAGTCAAAAAGTGCAAAAAGGGCGAAGTTGTCAAGAAAGTCGGCAATGTAAAAAAATGCGTCAAGGTTGAATCCGGCATCCTCCCGGATGAGGATCTTTATCAACAGGGCCGTACTTTGGCCAAGGCCGGTCACTATGAGTGGGCCCTGCAGGTTCTCGCGGCAATTCAAAACCAGAATGACCCGCGTGTCCTGAACTACACCGGCTACAGCAACCGCAAGGCCGGCCGCCTCGAAATCGGCATCACCTATTACCGCAAGGCGCTGGCCATCGATCCGAACTTCGTGCTCGCCCGCGAATATCTCGGTGAAGGCTATGTCGCCGCCGGCCGCATTGATCTTGCCAGGCTCGAACTCAACGAGATCAAGAACCGCGCCGGCGCCGCCAGCGAAGAATACCAGGACCTGTCCAAGGCAATTGCCACTGGCGTGATTGCGGCTG
>CADEEO010000115.1:0-3028 GCA_902826365.1 uncultured Hyphomicrobiales bacterium
CCAGCGGTATGTCCATGAGGTCGCTGTTGTTCTTGGCGGTCCGGGCTTTGGCCGTGGCGCAGCGCCTCACACTCGGAACGGTATTTCGGCAGCAATTTTTTGAGAAACGCCAGCCCCGCGGCTTCCCGGATATCCACGGCGGGCAGGGTGCGCTTTCCGCTCCACAGGCGCGCCGCCAGGCGCTGCGTGTCCGGGATGGGCGTGTAGTGGTGAACCGGGAAAATATGCAGGCCGCGCCGCTCCGCGTAATCGAAAAACATCCGCCAGTGGTTGAAATAGCCGTCGTACCAGCCGGTTGATTTGAGAAGCCGGAGCGCTGCCCGGGCTGCTGCCGATTTAACATGCCATTGCCAATCCATCGCCGAACCTCGCCGAAATGGACGGGCTTGGCAAGATGGCCGGATAACAGGTGAACCTCATGACCCTTGAACGCGAAGTGGGCGCACTTCAGGCCCGCATGGAAACCGTGGAGGCGGAGCTGCAGGGCATCCGCTCCGACGTGCGCGAAATCCGCGATGCGCTGGTGGGCGCCCGCGGCAGCTGGAAGGCGCTGAGCCTTGTCGTCGGGCTTTCCGTTTCGCTGGGCGCTGCGGCGGCAAAGCTGTTTCCGTTTTTGCTGGCGCCGGGGAATTGAATCATGAAAACCTCGCTCAAGGGCATGCTCGCCATTCTTGATGAAGAAGCGCTGGTGCTCACCACCTACAAGGACAGCAAGGGCGTGCTCACCATTGGCGTGGGCCATACGGCGGCGGCCGGCGGCCTGGCGCCCAAGCCGGGGATGCGCATCACCATCGCCCAGGCGATTTCCCTTTTTGCCTCCGACCTGGCCAAGTTTGAGCGCCGCGTCGAAAAGTCGGTGGGCCGCAGTCTGGCCGCGCATCAGAACGACGCGCTCGTGTCCTTTGACTTCAACACTGGCGCAATTGATGGCGGCTCGCTCGATGAAAAGATCAAAGCCGGCGATTTCGGCGCCGCCATGGACGCCCTGCAGCAGTACAAAAAATCCGGCGGCATGGTGCTCCCTGGCCTTGTGAAGCGCCGGGCCCGCGAGCGCGCCATGTTTGAGAGGGCCGAATATCCCGTGGTGACCCATATCAAAGTTTATGACCGGATGCCGGGGAAGGTGCGGAAGGTCCCGGTTTCATCGCTTGATCTTTCCGTGTTCGGAAGCGGCGTGCAAACGCCTGCCGGCCCGGCAAACCCCGTCAAGCCGCGCGGGCTGCTGGCGGCTCTCATTGATCTCATCCGCGCAATTTTCAAAAGGAGAACGTAATGCAATATCTTGGATATTTTTCGCTGCTGGCATTGCTCGCCGCGATTGGCTTCATTTTGTTTTCGCCCATGCTGAAGGGCTGGCGCACCCAGATTTTCGGTTATCTCACGATTGGAGCCGGTTCGCTGCTGCCCCTGGCGGGCGAGCTGGTCGATTACCTGCACACGCTGGACTGGCGGCAATATGTGCTGGCCGGCGACAGGAAAAATCTCGCGGTGCTGGCCATCGTCGGCGGGCTTGGTTTCGTGGGCGTTGTCCTGCGCCACATGACCACCGGGCCCGTCGGCACGAAGGACTGAGGCGATGCTGGCAATTCTTGGGCTCATCTTCCCGCTCATCAAGTCATTCCTCGGCGAGAACCTGATCGAGAAGATGCTGGCGCACAAGCAGGCGCTCGCCGCTTCAGCCGGCGAGCGCGAGCGCCTGAACCTCGACGCGGATGTGAAGGTGCTTGGCTATGAGCTGGAGCGGCGCAAGGCCATCCGCGACCTGCAGGCCAGGGAATACGAGCATCCCTTCCTGTGGTGGCCGAAATTCCTGCTGATGCTGTTCGTCTGCCTCTACTGGGCGGCGCGCTTCATGGTGAAGCTCACAGGCCTCGATGACTTCAACGTGGCCTTAGCCGAGCTTTCCCAGACCGAGGCCGTGGTGAGCAGCCTGGTGCTGGGCTACATGTTTTTGGGCGACAAGATCGGGCGGATGGTGCGGGGGAAATAGAGCCCTACGCTGATTCCACCCCGCAGGCTCATCCGTGCCGCGCTCAGTTGGCCGCCACGTAGCCGGCGGTGACCTCGTCCTTATGGGCGGCGAAGGCTCCCAGGACTTCACCCTTTTCCTTTTCCGGCACCTTGAAGGCGTCCAGCGTCCGTCCGAGTTCGGCCGCAACCTCATCGAACTCCGCCGGGGAAATCTTGAGGTCCTTGTGGGCTTCCTCAAGGCCGAGCGGCGTGGCGCCGGGCTTGGTGGCCGCGAACTTGAAAGGCCCGCCCGATACCTCGCAAACCCACAGCGTGCGCATGAACTTGAGGCCGGGCAGCCGCCCCAGGTTCTTGGTGTGCCATTCCCGCAATTGCGGATTCTTGGAGTCCTGGCCGACAATGGGGTTCTTCACGACGGCGTCGCTGAAGTGGTCCACCACCGCGGCGATGGCGAAAACGCCGCCCAGCCGCTCGTAAAGGGTCTTCTCCTGCGCCGAGGCGCTCTCCGCGCCCGCCAATACCGCCGGTGCGGCGAGCACCGCCAGCCCGGCAACCACGTCTCGTCTGGTGAGAAAAGTCGAAACAGCCTGTTCCATGACCAATGTCCTTTCTTTGGAGGGGACAAGTGATTCGACGCAGCTCAGGCAAAAAGGTTCCGGAACATCCTTGAAATTGGCCTGGAGTTTCGGGCCGTTGAAAAGCGGAAGTGCGCCGGGCCTATTCGGCGCTGGCGATGGTGGTTGGCGCGGCGTTGGTCTGCTGCACGATGAGGCCCACGGTCATGGAGCCGGCAATGGCCGTCAAAACGATGAAGGCCAGCCCGATATTGCGGAAGAAACTGATGTCGGTGACTTCGTTCTGTGCGGCAGGGGCGGCGTTCATGATGAGCTCTCTGGTCCTGTGTTAAGCGATAAACAAAGGATTACCGCCCCGTCCCTGTATGGCACTTGAAGCCCGCGTTCATCCGCCGTTCATCCAGGTCCCGGCTCTCTAACGCTTGTGGTGTGATTCCGTTCCTGCTTTGCCGCTGCGGGATCCCATTATAAGGGAGGGCATA
>CADEEO010000115.1:3128-8628 GCA_902826365.1 uncultured Hyphomicrobiales bacterium
TATAAGGGAGGGCATAGGATGCTGAAATCGCGGGGGCAAATCCACCCCCGAAAAACCCCGTAAGCTCAGGAAAATTCCCCTTAGCCGATTGTTATTGCTAAATTTTAATTTTAGTCAGCATTCCTGACATTTCTATTCATCCCCAGTTCAGCTTGCACCCCCTAGAACGGGCGCAGGAAAGGCGACAGGTTTAATGTTGAGAAGTCTGAAATTTGTGGCGATTGCCCTGGCGACCCTGCTTGTCGCCGGGCCTGCTATTGCCCAATATTCGTCGACCAACCGTCCCCAGATCCTCAGAAAGCTGCCCCCCCAGGTCATCAGGCCCAATCTTAACCTGCTGCCGGAAGCCAGAATAGCACCCTCCCAGGCCGCCGCCATTGCCCAGGCCGATTATCCCGGCTCCAAAATTCTCAAGGTAAGACAGCGGGGAGGCGTTTATGTCGTCACCCTGGTGGTTGATGGCAACCTGATTCGCGTCAGGGTGGACGTGAACGATGGTTCAATCCTATAGTCACCATACTGCAAGGTGCAATGGAATGAAAATGAATGCGCATTCTCGTCGTTGAAGACGATCCTGACCTGAACCGGCAATTGGTCGCCGCCCTCGGTGACGCTGGCTATGTGGTCGACAAGGCCATGGACGGCGAGGAGGGGCATTACCTCGGCGAAACCGAACCCTATGACGCGGTGGTCCTCGACCTCGGCCTGCCGGTTCTCGATGGCGTCAGCGTCCTCGAAAAATGGCGCCGCGCCGGCAAGAAAATGCCGGTGCTGATCCTCACGGCGCGCGACCGCTGGAGCGACAAGGTGGCGGGCTTTGACGCCGGCGCCGACGATTATGTGGTCAAACCCTTCCAGATGGAGGAAGTGCTGGCCCGGATGCGCGCCCTTCTGCGCCGCAGCGCCGGGCACGCCACCAGCGAACTCACCTGCGGCCCCATGGTTCTCGACACCAAGAGTGCCCGCGTGACCGTGAACGGCACCGCCATCAAGCTCACCTCGCTGGAATTCCGCCTGCTGTCCTATCTTATGCACCACGGCGGCAAGGTGGTTTCGCGCACCGAGCTGGTCGAGCATCTCTACGACCAGGACTTCGACCGCGATTCCAACACCATCGAGGTGTTCATCGGGCGCTTGCGGAAAAAGCTCGGCGTTGACGTGCTGCACACGATCCGCGGCATGGGATACTGCGTATCCGAGCCGGATAATGCGAAGTAATTCACTCTCCTTCCGGCTGATTTTTACTTCCGCGGTGGTGGCCGTCGTCCTCCTTGTCAGCGCCGCTTTCCTGCTCGCCTACCTGTTCCAGCAGGCCCTTGAGCGCAATTTCGACGCCAGGCTGCGCGCCATTCTCGACGGGCTTCTCGCCAATGTGGAGCTTGCCACCGACGGATCGCCGGTCATGTCGGGCCGGATTCCCGATCCGCGCTTCACCCTACCGCTCTCCGGCTGGTATTGGCAGGTCTCGCCCCCCAAACATAGAACCCTGCCTGACCTGGCTTCCGAATCATCCCTTGAACAGCGCCTGGTTCCCGCCGAAGCCGATTTGCAAACCCGCGACGCGGGTGGCGTCGCCAGCTTCTACATCAAGGACAGCAAGGGCACCCAGCTCCGCGCAATCGAACAGAAATTCAAGCTCTTCGGCGGCGAGGAATTCTCCTTCCTGGTGGCCGGGAATTTTGACGAGTTGAAGAACGAGATCCTAGCGTTCCAGCGCGCCCTCTACGGCGTGCTGGGCCTGCTGGGTTTTGGCCTGCTGCTCGCCATCTTCCTCCAGGTGCGGGTCGCCATGAAGCCGATGCAGAGCATGCAGCAATCCCTGAGCAACATCCGCGCCGGCAAGGCCGAACGCCTGGAAGGGGAGTTTCCCAGCGAAATGCAGCCCGTGGCCGATGAGATGAACCTGCTCATCCTTGCCGGCACGGAAATCATCGACCGGGCCCGCACGCAAGTGGGCAACCTCGCCCATGCCCTGAAAACCCCGCTCAGCGTTCTCTCCAACGAGGCGCAGGGCAACAAGACGGACTTCGGCGCCAAGGTTTCCGAGCAGATTCAGGTCATGCGCGACCATGTGAGCCTTTACCTCGACCGGGCCCGCCGCGCCGCAAGGGCCCAGACGCTCGGTGCGGCCACCGATGTGGAGCCGGTGCTGGCCGCGCTTGGCCGCACCATCATGCGCATCAACCAGGACAGGGGCGTGAAGATTGACGTGTCCGTCAGCCCCGGCCTAAAATTCCGCGGTGAGGTCCAGGACCTTGAGGAAATGGCGGGCAACCTCATCGACAATGCCGCCAAATGGTCAAAGCAGGCCGTGAAGATTAGTGCCGCGCCCATCATCGATCCCATCGACGGCACGCAGAACTGGCTGATGATCACCGTCGATGACGATGGCCCGGGCCTCCCCGCCAATAAACGCGCCGAAGCGGTGAAACGCGGCAAGCGCCTCGATGAAACCAAACCCGGCTCCGGCCTCGGCCTCTCCATCGTGACCGAAACCGCCGGCATGTACAGCGGCAACCTGGTCCTCGGCGATGCGGACATCGGTGGATTGAGAGTGCAACTTAGGCTGCCGTCGGTGGCTTGAGACACGCTTTCGCGGCCCTAGTTTCGCCCCGGATTGACGGTGTAAGGTTGGAGGATATTTAACCCCGGACCAAGTATGGAGTTAAAATGCATCGGTTAGGGCAGTTGGTCATTGGCGTTGCTGTAGCGGGAATCATCTTCTGGATTGGCTGGACGTCTCCATCCCTCAAACAATGCCTTCAACAGGCTTACTACAATAATCCCCAGCAACCCCTTCAGGAATACGTCACCAACCTCTATGGCTCGCTTCTCGGCTACCGCCTGTGCGTCGGCGACCTGGTCCACGCCAACGGAAATGGAATCATTGCAATTTTTACCGTTGTTCTCGGAATCGCAACCTGGTTTCTCTGGCGCGCCGCCCGCGATCTCGTCCATGAGGTCAAGACAACCGGTTCCAATCAAATCGCCTTGGCCCAAACCGCTGTCGACGCCGCTGTCGAATCCAACCGGCTGAGCCGGGAATTGTTTGTTTCCAACGAAAGACCGTGGGTTCTGGTGGATCAGGTTCAGGTAAAAAGCGCGCTTGTCTTCGATGAAACGGGCGTGCATTTGGATTTCGATCTCAGTCTCAGGAACACCGGAAAATCGCCGGCAAGGAATGTGACCGTCGAAGCCAGGCTTTATCCCATGAGTCCGTCGCTCTCTGATCCGGGCGACGAAAAGGCTGCTTTCGTGCTGAGCGCAGAGGATAACAAGACCTATGCTCCCAAAAGCCGCATGGTCCTGCATCATGGCCAGAATGAAATTCTGAAAAGGCATGTTTTCATTTCCAGGAAAGAGATGGAAAAAGTAATCAGCCTGGAAGACACGGAGTTCATAATTCCCGTGATAATTGGCTCGGTGCGGTACGAATTTATTGCCGACAACGAATTCCACTACACCCACTTCATGTATAGTCTTTCCCGTGAACCGGAGGGATACCGTGTTGGCATCAATCCTCTTGACGGGTCGGTTCCCCAAAAGCAGCTTCATCTCATCCGGGATTTGGCTGGATGCTATTCCAATTGAGGTAATCGATGGAATCGGAGCCTCAATCGCTCTTAATCTCGCGGTGTCACAATCAATCTTCACCCGTGGCATAGCGCTGGATCGTTTTTCCTACTGCGCGGATGATGACCTCCCGAGAGAGATTGACCACCGGCGGGAGCTTGAGAACGTAGCGGCAGAAGGCAAGCCCAAGGAGCTGGCTTGAAACAAGCCCGGCTCTTTCCGCCACATTTTCCCGACCTCCGGCCCGTGCCAAGGCGGGCATAACCTGGCCCGAAAAAACTTCCCGCAATTTATTTGCAGCCACTTCATTGGAAGTTGCCGAACGCAGCATGATCGGCATGCCGCCAATGGCATTTTCGCCTTCCCACATGCTGAGGAAATGCCGCACCAGATTTTCACCGATTTTTGACCGGTCTACCTTGCCAAGATCCGGAAGCTTGAGGTCGAAAACCGCGACGCGTGCAAACAGTTCATCCTTGCTGCCGAAATAACGGATGACAAGGGCAGGATCGATTTCGGCGAGTGCTGCAATGTCACGGACGGTTGTGCGTTCGTATCCCTGTTCGGCGAATAGTTTCTGGGCCGCAGTAACAATGGCGGCACGGGTGCGGTCTGACTTTGTCGGTTTTTTCGATTCTCGGGGCATGCGGCATAATGTCAACATATGTTGACAAATGCAAGAACATTTTCTAATTAGTCAACAAGCGTTGACAAAAGGAGAATGAGATGCTTAAGAACAGTACAGACGTGATGATCGTGGGGGCAGGGCCAACCGGTACCGCACTCGCCATCGCCTTGCAGCAGGCAGGTGTTGACTACCTGCTGATTGACAAGCTTGAGATGGGGCAGAATACATCGCGGGCCGCAGTCATCCATGCTCACACCTTGGAAATGCTGGAAGAACTTGGTGTTTCCGCCGAATTGACCAAGCGCGGCATGAGGGTGGAAAACTTCGCCATCCGCGATCGAGACCGCCCCCTGGTGCAGTTGCGTTTCGACCAGTTGCCATCAGCCTACCGCTACCTGCTGATGATCCCTCAGAACGAAACGGAAAAGGTCTTTGCCGACCGGCTTGAGGCACTCGGCGGCTCAATCCACCGCGGTGTCACGGCTACGGCTGTGACGCAGGATGCCAACGGGGCGCAAGTTACCCTTCAGACGCCGCACGGAGAAACCAGCGTAAAGGCCCGCTACGTGGTGGGCGGCGACGGCATGCACAGCATCGTCCGCAAGGCTGCAGGAATAGAGTTTGAGGGCGGTACATATGAGGAGTCTTTTGTCCTCGCCGACGTGCGCATGCAATGGTCGCTTGGCACATCGGAAGTCTCCCTGTTCTTTTCGCCGGCCGGCGTGGTCGTGGTGGCACCGCTGCCCGATGGCGCGTTCCGCATTGTCGCCACACTTGACAATGCGCCCGAAAAGCCAGGCATCGCAGATATCCAGGGCTTGCTCGATGCACGCGGCCCTACGACGGGCATCAACCGTGTGGAAGAAATTGTCTGGAGTTCCCGCTTCCGTGTCCATCACCGGCTCGCCAAATCCTATCGCAAGGGTCCGTTCCTGCTGATGGGCGATGCGGCCCATGTGCACAGTCCGGCTGGCGGCCAGGGCATGAACACTGGAATTGTAGATGCGGTGGTGCTCGGCCGCCTCCTGGCTGATGTGGTGGAAGGCAGGCAGCCCGACAAGGTACTGTACAGCTATGGGCAGGTTCGCCGTCCTGCCGCCGCGAAAGTTATGGAGATGGCGGGAATGCTCACCAGCATGGCGACACTCAAGAGCGCGCCAAAGCGGGCATTGCGCAATGGCGTGCTGTCGCTGATCAATCTTGTGCCGCCCGCCAAGAAGCGTTTGCAGATGAATCTTTCAGGGCTGGCCCGCAAGGATATGGCGGCAATCCCCGGCATTTCGCATTGAAACAATAGGC
>CADEEO010000116.1 GCA_902826365.1 uncultured Hyphomicrobiales bacterium
CGATGCCCTCGATGCCTTCTTCCGCTATGTCGGCGACGACGAAACCTATCGCGCCTCGGGCCTCACCTTCTTCACCGCCGAGACGCACCTCAACTACTACCGCGAGATGAAAGCGGGCGAGCCCTTCGCCATCGAGACGCAGCTCGTCGGGCTCGATGAGAAGCGCATGCACCTCTTCCACCGCATGCTGCATGGCAAGACCGGCGAGCTTGTCGCCACCAACGAGATCATGCAGTTGCATGTCAACCAGAAGGCCGGAAAAGTTGTCCCCATGCGCAGCGACCTGTACGATGCGCTGTCGGCGATCGGAAAAGCCCACAAGAAGCTGAAGAAGCCCAAGGAAATGGGCAGCGCCATGAAAGTCAAAAGGAAATAGCATGCCACAGCGCGTCATGATCACCGCCGCAGCAGCAGGAATTGGCCGCGCCGTTGCAAAAGGCTTTTATGATGAGGGCGCGAAAGTCCACATCTGCGATGTCAACGAACAAGCTCTCGCCGCCTTCCGTGAGGAATTCCCCGAAATCGCCGCAACCCATGTGAATGTTGCTAACGAAGCCGAAGTCGACACTTGGTTCGATGAAGCTCTGGAAGATCTGGGCGGACTGGACGTGCTGGTGAACAATGCCGGCATCAAAGGCCCAACGGCACCCATTGACGACGTGGAATACGCCGACTGGAAGGAATGCCTCGCAATCTGCCTCGACTCGCATTTCCTCTGCGCCAGGCGCGCCGCCCCCGTGATGAAGGCGCAAGGGTCGGGCAACATCATCAATCTTTCCTCCACCGCCGGCCAATATGGTTTCGGCAACCGCACGCCCTATGCGGCGGCCAAATGGGCCGTCATCGGCCTCACCAAATCACTGGCCATCGAACTCGGCCCCCATGGCGTGCGTTGCAATGCCATCTGCCCCGGTGCGGTGCGCGGTGACCGCATCAACCGCGTTATTCAGGGCGAGGCCGATATCCGCGGCGTTGCCTTTGACGTGATCGCCAAGGAAATGACCTGGTCCCAGTCCATTCCGCGCTTTGTCGAACCGGAGGAGATTGCCGATATGTGCCTCTTCCTCTCAAGCCCCGCCGCCAAGATGGTCAACGGCCAGGATATCGCCGTCGATGGCCACCTCGAAACCATGCACATTAGGTAGCCCCATGGATTTCAAGCTCACCGAAGAACAGGACATGATCATCAAGACGACGCGCGATTTCGTCGTCAACGAACTTCATCCCCATGAAATCGAGATCGAGAGCACCGGCGTGCTGCGCCCCGAGCTGCGCGAGGAAATCAAGGCCAAGGCCATCGCCGCAGGCCTTTACGCCGCCAACATGCCAGCCGAAGCGGGCGGCGCCGGCCTCGATACCCTGACCTGGGTTCTCTACGAAAAGGAACTGGGTCGCGCCAATTACGCGCTGCATTGGAACTGCGTCGCCCGGCCGTCCAACATCCTCATGGCCTGCGTCGGCGAGCAGCGCGATAAATATCTTTTCCCCGCCGTTCAGGGAAAAATGGTGGATTGCCTCGCCATGACCGAGCCGGGCGTGGGCTCCGACGTACGCGGCATGAAATGCTTTGCCAAGCAGGATGGCGATGATTTCATCGTCAACGGCACCAAGCATTTCATCAGCCATGCCGATGAAGCCACCTTCACCATTCTTTTTGCCGCAACCGGCGAAGAAGACACGCCGCGCGGCAAGAAGAAGCTCATCACCGCCTTCCTTGTGGATAAGGGCACCAAGGGCTTCACCGTGCGTGACGGCTACAAGAACGTTTCGCACCGCGGCTACAATAACTGCATTCTCGAATTCAACGACTGCCGCCTGCACAAATCGCAAATCCTCGGCGAATTGCACAGGGGCTTCGAGGTCGCCAACGAATGGCTGGGGGCCACAAGATTGCAAGTCGCTTCAACTTGCATTGGCCGCGCCGAACGCGCCTTGGAACACGCCAAGCAGTATGCCGTGGACCGGCATCAGTTCGGCCAGCAGATCGGCAAATTCCAGGGCGTGTCCTTCAAGCTCGCCGACATGGCCATGGAATTGAAAGCCGCCGAACTGCTCACTCTCGAAGCCGCCTGGAAGTTCGACCAGAAAACCGTGACCGACATGGATATGGCCATGGCCAAGCTGAAAGCTACCGAAGTCCTGGCCTTCATCGCCGACGAAGCCATTCAAATCCACGGTGGCATGGGCCTGATGTCCGATCTTCCCCTCGAGCGTATCTGGCGCGATGCCCGCGTCGAACGCATCTGGGAAGGCACCTCGGAAATCCAGCGCCACATCATTTCCCGCGCCCTGCTGCGGCCATTGGGTGGTTGATCTTGACGCGTAGCCTCACGCCCCTGCTCAACCCCAAGTCCATCGTCTTCGTCGGCGGCAACGAATGCGAAGTCGCGATCCGCCGTACCCGCGAACTGGGCTTTGCCGGAAAAATCTGGGCCGTCCACCCCAAGCGCGAAAACCTCGGCGGCATTGCCTGCATCAGATCGGTTGCCGATATCGACGGCGCGCCCGATGCCGCCTTCGTTGCCATCAAACGTGAACCCACCATCGAAATCGTCCGTGAACTGCGGAAAAAGGGCTGTGGCGGGGCGGTGATCTATGCCAGCGGATTCGCCGAAACCGGAGATGCCCACCTCCAGGAGGAATTGCTCGCGGCAGCGGATGGCATGCCGCTGATGGGGCCAAATTGCTACGGCTTCGTGAATTGCCTCGCCCGCGTGGCCCCCTGGCCCGACGAACATGGCATGGAAATCATCGACAAGGGCGTTGCCATCATCACCCAGTCGGGCAACATCGCCTGCAACTTTACCTTCACCCGCCGCGCCCTGCCGCTCGCCTGCATCTTTGCCATCGGCAACCAGGCCGACATTGACATGGCGCAATTGCTTGAGGAACTGGCCCGCGACACGCGCATTACCGCCATCGGCCTCCACATCGAAGGCCTTACCGACGTGGCGGCCTTCGCCCGCGCCGCCGAGGTCGCCCGCCAGATCAAGAAGCCGGTGATCGCGCTCAAAACCGGCCGCTCCGAGCAAGGCGCAAAAGTGGCCATGAGCCACACCTCATCGCTGGCCGGCGCCGACACCCTCTATGATGCGCTGTTCGAACGTTACGGCATCGCCCGCATGAAGTCGGTGACGTCCTTTGTAGAAACCTTGAAGTTCCTCCACCACGGCGGGCCCTTGCAGGACAGCCGCATTGTGTCCATGAGCTGCTCGGGAGGCGAGGCAGCCCTCATTGCCGACATGGCGCTGGAACGGAAAGTAAGCTTCCCGCCCTTTGACCCGAAAACTAGGGCGGACGTGAAAGCCACCCTTAATGAATATGTCTCAATCGACAACCCGCTCGACTATCACACCTTCATCTGGGACCAGTTCGACAATTTGACGGCGACCTATTCCGCCGTGCTGCGCGGTGGCTTTGATGCAGGCGTGCTGATCCTCGACGCGCCAACCCATGCGGGAAGCAATGCCGCCGCCTGGGTCCTTGCGGCAAAGGCCCTTGCCCAAGCCGCCAAAAACGCCAACGCGCGGGCCGTTGTCACCGCCTCGCTTCCCGAATGCATGCTCCCCGAGGTTGCCGCCGATCTGGCGGCGAAGGGCGTGGCCCCCATGATGGGGCTTGATGACACGCTGGCCGCATTCGAAGCCGCCGCCTTCATTGGCCGGAACTGGGCCCGCAACGAAGCGCTGCCTGCGCTGGCCGCACCAGCCGTAACAGGCAAGGGCGAAATCATGTTGAGCGAACATGACGCCAAGATTCTCCTGAAAAATTTCGGCCTTCCCGTGCCCGAAGGGCACGTCTGCAAAACAACCGAGGCGGCGAGCGTTGCCAAGCAGCTTGGCTTCCCCGTCACCATCAAAACATCTTCCTCGGCCATCGCCCACAAAACCGAAGCGGGTGGCGTGGCCCTTAACATCAAAACCGTTGAAGAAGCCGAAGCTGTTGCCGAGAAAATGGCAAAGCTGGCGCCCGATGTTCTGGTCGAGCGCATGGTGACCGGCGCTGTGGCCGAACTCATCATCGGCCTCAAGAACGATCCGCAATTTGGCCTGGCCCTGGTGATCGGCGCCGGCGGCATTCTCACCGAACTTCTGAAAGACAGCGTCACGCTGCTGCTGCCAACCTCGCGCGAGGAAATCGCCCGCGCCCTGAAATCATTGAAAGTGTGGAAACTGGTGGATGGCTTCCGCGGCAAATCAGGCGATCAGCAGGCCGTCATCGCGGCGGTCCTTGCCGTGGCGGATTTCGCCAAGGCGCACCGCACCACCATCGAAGAACTCGACGTAAACCCCCTGCTCGTTTTGCCCAATGGCGCTGTTGCCGTTGATGCCTTGATCCGTATGCGGAGAGACTGACATGACCTCACCCATCATCACCGAACGCCGCGGCGCCGTGCTCGAAGTCACCATCAACCGCCCCAAAGCCAATGCCATTGACGCCGCAACCAGCCGCATCATGGGCGATGTCTTCGCCAAGTTCCGGGACGATCCGGAATTGCGCGTGGCCATTCTCACCGCCGCCGGCGATAAATTCTTCTGCCCCGGCTGGGATCTCAAGGCCGCCGCCGGTGGCGAAGCGCCCGATGCGGATTATGGCGTGGGCGGTTTCGGTGGCCTGCAGGAATTGCCCGGCCTCAACAAGCCGGTGATCGCCGCGGTGAACGGCCTGGCCTTTGGCGGCGGTTTTGAAATCATGATCTCGGCCGACATTATCATCGCCGCCGAGCACGCGACATTCGCGCTGCCCGAAATCAATTCCGGCACCCTAGCGGACGCCGCCACCATCAAATTGCCGCGCCGCATTCCCTATCACGTGGCAACCGAAATGCTCTTCACCGGAAGGCGCTTTACCGCCGCTGAAGCCAAGCACTGGGGCATCATCAATGAAATCGTGCCCGCCGCAGACCTGATGGCCCGGGCCCGCGCCGTGGCGGCCCTGCTGGCGGAAGGCCCGCCGCTGGTTTTTGCCGCCATCAAGGAAACCCTGCGCGAAACCCTGCACCTGCCCGTGCAGGAAGCCTTCAACCTGGTCACCAGGCGCAAGCTGGCAACGGTGGACAGGCTCTATTCCAGCGAAGACCAGCTGGAAGGCGCCAAGGCCTTCGCCGAAAAGCGCGCCCCCGTCTGGAAGGGGCGCTGATTACATCAGCCAGTTGCGGCCAGTATCACGGATACGGGCATTCTCAGCGTAGATCGCGCTTGCGGCTGGCTCGAACCGGGCCATGCCCTTGAGGAAAAGCCACAATCTGTCGGCAGCGCCAACTGGCGCATAGGCGAGGCTTGTGTGGGCAGTTTGGCTGCTGGAACGTGACATGACATTCATCTTTCATTAATTTTTATTGATGGTCAAGATATAAGCGATTGTATTTGTTTACACAAACGACTAGTTTTCATCTCATCTGCAAATCTCTTTTGAAGATGTGCCATGCTCGAACTGTTTCCCGGCCTCCGTTCACTCCGCGCCTTTGATGCCGCCGCCCGGCATTTGAGCTTTACGCGGGCGGCCTCCGACATGGGCGTCACCCCCGCCGCCATCAGCCACCAGATCAAGGAGCTGGAGGAGCAGATCGGCGTTTCACTGTTTGCCCGCACCAGCCGCAGCATGCGGCTCACCCGCGAAGGCGAAATTCTTCTCGCCGCCGCCGCTGAATCCCTCGATTCCCTCAACCGCGCCCTGCAGAAAATCCGCAAACTCAAAAATACCAAGCAATTGAAGGTCTCAGCCTCGCCCTCGATCGGCGCCAAATGGCTGGTGCCGCGTCTTGACCGGTTTCTGGCCGTTGTGCCCGGCGCCGACGTGCGTCTTGATGTATCCACCACGGTCCTCGATTTCGACCGGGACGACATCGATATCGCCATCCGCTTCGGAAACGGAAAATATCCGGGCCTGCGTTCCGATCTGCTGTTTCAGGATCAGGTTTTCCCCGTCTGCAGCCCTAGCCTGATCACCAAGGACAAGCCGTTAAAAACGCCGCGTGACCTCATCCAGCATCACCAGCTCATTCATCTGGACTGGGAAGCGCAAGGCTTGCCCTGGCCCAACTGGCGCATGTGGATGCTGGCCGCCGGCATCCGTGATTTCGACGATTCCGCCGGCTTGCACTTCAGCCAGACGTCACTTGCCGTGCAGGCCGCGTTGAACGGCCAGGGCGTGGCTTTGGGTGATTCAAATCTTGTGGCGGATGATCTTGCGGCCGGCCGCTTGGTAAAACCCTTCGAGCTCTCCCTGCGCGCCCCGCCGCAGTTTGCCTACCATGTCATCTCGCCCATTGAAACGGCGGACACGCCCATGGTGAAAGCCTTCCGCGAATGGGCCCTCAAGGAAGCGGGCGTTACCGGCCAATCTTCATGACGCGGCGCGGCCTTCTGAAATGGCTCGGCGGCCTCGCTCTCGCGGGAGCTTCAGCGGGCACCTATGCGCTGGCCATCGAACCGGGCTTCCTGCTGCGCACCCAATACTACGCCGTCAATCCGCCAAAATGGGCACCCGGCCTCAAGCTGCGCCTCGTGCTGATTGCCGATCCCCATCTGGGCGAACCCTACATGAGCCTGGCGCGCTGGAACCGCATTCTCGATCTGGCAAATTCGCTTGAAGGCGATCTGCATCTATTGCTCGGCGACTATGCCGCAGGCCACCGCTTTGTAATCAGCCGGGTCGATGTCGCCGACACGGCACGCGCTGCGCGGAAACTCAAATCACCGCTGGGAACCTATGCCATCATCGGCAATCATGACTGGTGGGAAGATCTCACGGCCCAAAATCTGGGGCGCGGACCTACCCTCGCCCAGCGCGTGTTGGAAGATGCCGGCATTCCAGTTCTCGAAAACAAAGTGGCGCGCCTTGAAAAAAATAATCTCCCCTTCTGGCTCTCGGGCACCGCAAGCATCGTGGCCATAAAGACGAAAGTCCGCGGACGCTTCGAAGGCCGCGATGATCTCCCTGGCACCCTTGCGCAGGTCACCGATAATGCGCCGATCATCCATATGGCCCATGAGCCTGATCTGTTCACGGTAATGCCGGATCGTGTCTCCATTACCTTGAGTGGCCACACCCACGGCGGCCAGGTGCGGTTTATGGGCTGGTCACCCATTGTGCCATCCCAATTCGGCAATCGCTTCGCCTATGGCCACATCATTGAAGAAGGCCGCCATCTCATCGTATCAGGAGGGCTTGGCTGCTCGATAGCACCAATACGTATTGGTGTTCCTCCGGAAATCACTATCGTTGATCTTATGGGCTGAGCGCCGGGTGGCTGTCGAAGGTGCCGACCGGCATCTGCTCGTAGTCGATCACCGCACCGGTCATCATTTGTGCCGGCGGCGAAACCAGAAAAGCGCAGAGTCCCGCCACATCGTCGGAGGTAATCAACCGGCCAAAGGGCATGCGGCCGCCGATGTCCTCGGCCCAGCTCTGCGGCAGCTTGTGAAACGTCGTTTGCAGCTCATGCTCGCCATCGGTCAGCGCCCAGCCCAGGTTTATGCAGAACACCCGGATGCCATCGCGCTTAAAGGTGTTCGCGGCACTCCGCGACAAGGTCATCAGCGCTGATTTGGAAGCCGAATAGGTGGCGAGGTTCGGCGGCCCGCCATGGGCCAGCATGCTGGCTACATTGATCATCACCCCGGATTTCGCCGGCACCATATGCTTGGCCGCCTCCTGCATCATGAACAGGGGGGCTTTCACATTCACTTCAAACAGGCGATCAAAGGAATCCGGCGTCGTATCCGCAATGCCGCAACGCTCCGTATTCCCAGCCGCATTCACCACCACATCAAGCCGCCCAAAGCTCTTGATCGCCTTGGCCACGGCAGCAGCCGGCGTTCCCGCATCGCGCAAATCACCCGCATAGATTTCAGCGCCCTTGCCGAGTTGCTTCTGCATCGCCGCCAGCTTTTCCGCATTGCGGTCAACCAGCAGTACCCCGGCAAATCCCTCGCCCAGGAATTTGCGCGCCACCGCCGCGCCAATGCCCTGTGCGCCGCCGGTGATCAAAGCCGTTCTCATCGCTACCTCATGACAAAGGGATCAGCCATCGGCACATCCGATGTATTGATCCAGATTGCTTTCGTGCGCGTGTAGTCCCGGATGGAATCCAGGCCGCTTTCGCGCCCATGGCCCGTGTAGCCATTGCCCCCAAAAGGCACAATGGGCGAAACCGCACGATAGGTATTCACCCACACCACCCCTGCCCTGATTTTCTGTGTCAACCGGTGCGCCCGGCCCAGATTCTGCGTGAAAATGCCAGCCGCAAAGGCATAAGCCGTACCGTTGGCCAGGGCCACCGCTTCCGCTTCGGTTCTAAACTTGAGGACAGAAAGCACCGGGCCAAAAAATTCCTCACGCACGCAAGCCAGTTCGGCTGATGGCGCGAGAAGAATAGTGGGTTCAAAATAATAGCCTTCGCTTTTTCTGGCCTTGCCACCCGTCACCAGCACCGCACCTGCGGCGACGCTCGCTGCAATCAGCTTTTCCGCTCGTTGCACCTGCTTCAAAGTAGCAAGAGGCCCCATTTCCGTTGCCATATCAAGCGGCGCACCGATCTTGATTTCGCCCGCCCGCTTCGCCAGCCGCGCCACAAATTCGTCATGGATG
>CADEEO010000117.1 GCA_902826365.1 uncultured Hyphomicrobiales bacterium
CGCGCAGCACCAGATGCCGATGCCGGTGACGCGCGAAGCGGCCAGCGACGCGGATGATGCTTTGATGCTCAACACATCGAGTCATGTGGCCTCCGCCACGGTTGCCAACATCTTTGTGTTGCAGGGCGATGAACTGGTTACGCCTTCCCTTGACCAGGGAATTTTACCGGGCATCACGCGCCGTGTCCTACTGGACCACGGCAAGAAGCTGGGGCTCAAGCCTGTCGAGCGCGCCGTTCCGCTCGAAGATTTAGTCCGTGCGGATGCGGTGTTTTTGTGCAATAGCCTGCGCTTTATCAGGCCGGTTACGGCGTTGAATGGCGAGCCATTGGGAAAGGGTTCGCTGGACAGACTCATTGAGGGATTGGGCGGGCTCGCCAAAAAACAATGCGGAATTGATCCCCGCACATTGATGTGAATGAAAGGAATAGATTATGAAATTTTTTGTTGATACGGCTGATGTGGCGGAGATCCGCGATCTGGCCGATGCGGGGCTTCTTGACGGCGTCACCACAAATCCATCGCTGATTGCAAAGTCAGGCCGGGCCTTCAAGGAAGTCATCGCCGAGATTTGCAAGATTGTCGAAGGGCCGGTGAGTGCGGAGGTCACCGCGCTTGATTTCGCTGGCATGATCCGGGAAGGCAATGACCTGCGGAAGATCGCCAAGAACGTGACGGTCAAGGTGCCACTCACCATTGACGGGCTCAAGGCCTGCAAGGCGCTGCGGGCTGAGGGGGCCATGGTCAATGTCACGCTGTGCTTCAGCGCCAATCAGGCACTGCTGGCGGCCAAGGCGGGAGCCTCGTTCATCTCTCCTTTCGTGGGCCGCCTTGACGACATTCATCTGGAAGGCATGGAGCTCATATCCGAGATCCGCCAGATATATGACAACTACGGGTTCGACACGGAAATCCTGGTGGCTTCGGTGCGCACCGCCAATCACATCAAGCAGGCAGCGCTTATCGGGGCCGATGTGGTGACCGCACCTCCCGCCGTTCTCAAGGGCCTTGCCAAGCATCCGCTGACCGACAAGGGCATTGAAAGCTTCCTGGCGGACTGGAAAAAAACCGGGCAATCCATCCTGTGATCCTTGAACATGCCATCCTCGATGTGGCACCCGGCGAGGCGGCGGATTACGAAACGGCGGTGAAAGAGGCGCTGCCTCTCATTGCGGCAACGCCCGGTTTCATCCGGTTTGAAATCCGGCCCTGCCTCGAAAAGCCCGGGCGCTATCTGCTTCTGGTGGAATGGCGGGAATTGGCGGACCATACGGTGGGGTTTCGCGGTTCCGACCGTTACCAGGCTTGGAAGAATTTGCTGCATCGTTTTTATAGTCCGTTTCCCCTGGTGGAGCATTTTGGTTCGCCCGTCGTCAGCAGTTAGGAGTCATCAACCATTGGAGGCCTAGGCTAAGGCATGAGTGATGGTCTTCAGTTTGGATTTTCGGGTGATGCGGCAGGGATTGCCGTGGGCTGGCTGCAATCGCTGAAATCCGAGCGCCGGATGGCGACCAAGACGCTGGAAGCTTATGCCCGTGATGTTTCACAGTTTGGACAGTTCCTGAAGGATCATCTGGGCCAGCCTGCCACGGTGCCTGATCTTGCAGCCCTGACGGTCTCGGATTTCCGCAGTTTCATGGCCCGCCGGCGGAAAACCGGCGTGGAAAGCCGCAGCCTTGCGCGGCAGCTCTCGGCCATCCGTTCATTTTTCCGTTTTGCCGAAAGAAACACTTACTTCACCAATGCAGCACTTTCGGCGCTGCGTTCGCCAAAGCTGGCGCATTCCGTTCCAAAACCGTTAAATATCCAGGCGGCCCGGCAAGTGGCGGCCGGCGATGTGCTTTCAACCGACGAGACGCCAAAATGGGTGGAAGCCCGGGACCGGGCGGTGCTCACCCTGCTTTATGCCTGCGGGCTTCGCATTTCGGAAGCCATCGGCCTTACCCTCAGCCAATCCAAATCCACCCCCCTGGTGATCACCGGCAAGGGCGGCAAGGCGCGCATTGCCCCGGTTCTGCCCCGGGTGCGGGAAGTGCTCGATTCCTATATCGCGCTCTGCCCGTTTCCACTGAAGCCCGGTGAACCAATGTTCCGGGGCCAGCGCGGCGGGCCGCTCAATGCGCGCAATATCCAGCTGCTGATCGAGAGAATGCGGGGTGTTCTGAATCTGCCTGATACGGCTACGCCCCATGCGCTGCGCCATTCCTTTGCCACCCATTTGCTGGGCAGCGGGGCGGACCTCCGGGTGATCCAGGAGCTTCTGGGCCATGCGAGCCTGTCCTCCACCCAAATCTATACGGAAGTGGACCGGGCCCACCTGCTTGAACAATATCGCAAGGCTCACGCGCAGAGTTAAGGCTTGTTCCCAGGCATTGCATTTTGTAGCAATCGGCCATGCCTGCCATTGATCCTGTTTCCTCTGATTCAGATTTTCCCAAAAAAACCACGGTTGCCGTCATTGGCGGTGGCGTCATTGGCGTTGCCACGGCGCTGGAATTGGCCGAACGCGGGGTTCCCGTGATGCTTCTGGAGAAGGGCATCATTGCCGGGGAGCAATCTTCGCGCAATTGGGGCTGGTGCCGGCAGATGGGGCGCGATCGCCGCGAAATTCCGCTCGTTCTTGAGTCATTGAAGCTGTGGCGGGAAATGAACGGGCGCGTGGGTGCGGAAACAGGCTATCGCCAATGTGGAATTGTTTATCTCGCGGAAAACGAAGTGGAACTGGCGGCGCGGGAAAAATGGTACGCGGAAAACGCCAGGGCGTTTGGCCTCGATACGAAACTGGTTTCGGGCGCCGAGGCAGAACGGTTGCAGCCGGGTTCGTCGCGGGCCTGGAAGGGCGCGCTTTACACTTCGGCTGATGGCCGTGCCGAACCCTTTATCGCGGTGCCGGCCATGGCAAGGCATGCGCAAAAACTTGGGGTGAAGATATTCCAGAACTGCGCGGTGCGCGGGGTGGAAACCGCCGCGGGCAAAATCACCTCGGTGGTGACGGAAAAAGGAACCATCGCCTGCGAACAGGTGGTGCTGGCGGGCGGGGCCTGGTCGCGGCGCTTCCTGCATAATCTTGAAATCGCATTTCCCCAGCTTACGGTCATCAGCTCAGTGATGCGCACTGAGCCGCTTGATACGGGTTTGGAAAAATCCTGTTCGGGTGGCAAGTTTGCTTTTCGCAAGCGACTTGATGGCGGTTACACGGTTACCCATCGGCATTTTTCCGTTGCCGATATCATGCCGGACAGTTTCCGCCAGTTCTTTCAGTTCCTGCCCGCCCTGAAAATGGACTGGAGCGGGGTGCGCCTCAGGCTCGGCAAGCGGTTTCTTGATGAGGCCCGGCTCAAGCGGCGCTGGAGACTTGACGAGCGCTCGCCCTTTGAAGAGGTGCGCATGCTCGATCCGGAGCCGGTCAATTGGATTCTCGATGAGGCGGCGGCAAGCTTAAGGGATTATTATCCACGATTCCAATCCATGCGGATTGCCGAGCGCTGGGCCGGCGTCATTGATGCAACGCCCGATGTTGTGCCGTGCATTTCACCGCTGCCGGAGGTCGACGGGCTTTATCTCGCGTCCGGATTTTCGGGCCATGGCTTTGGTTTGGGACCGGGTGCGGGCAAGCTCATGGCGCAAATGGTCATGGGCGAAACGCCTTGCGTTGATCCGGCGCCATTCCGTTATGCAAGATTTTTTGATGGCAGCAGGCCGCGGCCCACGACCGGCTTCTGATCAAGCGGCCAGCTTTTGCGACTGGGCGAGAGCCCGGCCAATGGTTTCGAGGAGGACTTCGGGGGCCACGGGTTTCCGGATGAAATCAAAGAGCTTCAAATTGATGGCGCGCAGGCGGGTGGAGCTTTCGACGTCGGCCGAGACCATGACGTAAACCGACTTGCAGCCCAGGGCCTGCATGGTTTCGACCACATCGAGGCCGTTCTTGAGGCTGCCGAGCCGGAAATCAAAAAGCCCAACAGAGAAGGTTTGCCCAATGGCAAACTCGAGGGCGGACTCCGGATCGGCGAAGCCTTTTACCTTGTAGCCAATATCAGCGAGGAGTTCCGCTGTGGTGGTCAGCAGGTCGAGATCATCGTCCAAAACCAGGACGTCGACATGCTTGTCACTGTTCGTCATTTTTTCAGCCTAGCCCAAAACCACGTCTTGCAGGGGCTTGACTATGCCGGAGAGGCTTTACAATTCGCTAAATGGATTAACTACAAAAAGGTAAACAGCGGTAACGGTTCAAAAGGGTTCAACTGTGGATTGAGCGGCCTGCAACCGCCATGGCGGCCTCTTTGACCGCTTCCGAGAGGGTGGGGTGGGCATGGCAGGTGCGGGCCAAATCCTCGGCGGACCCGCCAAATTCCATCAAAACGGCGATTTCATGGATCAGTTCACCGGCCACGGGACCAATGATATGGGCCCCCAACACCTGGTCGGTGCGGGCATCGGCAAGGATTTTGACAAAACCATCGGTGGCCTGGTTGGCCTTGGCCCGGCCATTGGCGAGGAAGAGGAATTTGCCCGCCTTGTAGTCGATGCCTGCCGCCTTGAGTTCCTCTTCGGTCTTGCCCACGGCGGCGACCTCCGGAACGGTGTAGATCACGCCGGGGATCACGTCGTAGTTCACATGGCCCGCCTGGCCCGCCAGCAATTCGGCCAGCGCCACGCCCTCATCCTCGGCCTTGTGGGCCAGCATAGGACCCCTGATCACATCGCCAATGGCGTAAACACCCTTGAGGCTGGTTTCAAAATGCTGGTTCACTTCAATGCGGCCCTTGTCATCGCGCTTGATGCCGGCCTTCTCGCAGCCCAGGCCTTCGGTGAAGGGCGTGCGGCCCACGGCCACTAGCACCGTATCGGCATCGAGTGATTCGGCGGCGCCGCCGGTGTTGGGTTCGATTTGCAGGGTTACGCCCGATTTTGCCTTGGTGGCGCTCGTCACCTTGCTGGAGAGCTTGAAGGCGAAGCCTTGCTTCTGCAGCAGGCGCTGGAAATTCTTTGCGACCTCCAAATCCATGCCGGGCAGGATGCGGTCAAGATATTCGATGACTGTCACCTTGGCGCCGAGCCTGGCATAGACGGAGCCGAGCTCAAGGCCGATGACGCCGGCGCCGATGATGGCGAGATGGGCCGGAACCTTCGCAAGCTCCAGAGCCCCGGTCGAGGAGACGATTTGCTTCTCGTCGATCTCAATTCCCTTGAGCGTGGCAACGTCGGAGCCTGTGGCGATGATGATGTTTTTCGTTTCAACAGTCTGCCCGGCGACGTCGATCTTGCCGGTGCCGAGAATCTTCCCCGTCCCGCGGATGACCGTCACCTTGTTTTTCTTCAGCAGAAAATCAACGCCCTTGGTGTTGCCGTCAATGGCTTCCTGCTTGAATCCCATCATTTTCGGCAGGTCAAAGCTGGGCGAAACGGTGATGCCCATCTTGGCAAAGGAATGCTTGGACTCGGCAAAAAGTTCGGAGGCATGGAGCAGGGCCTTGGACGGGATGCAGCCGATGTTCAGGCAGGTGCCGCCATGGGTGGCGCGCTTTTCGATGACTGCCACTTTCATGCCGAGCTGGGCGGCGCGAATGGCGCAGACATAGCCGCCGGGGCCGGTGCCGATTACGGTGAGATCAAACTGTTCAGCCATGACGGGATCCTCAAATTTTCAAATGCTGCGGCCACCGGAAACACCCAGGTACGTACCTGTCACATATGAAGCCTTGCCGGACGCCAGCCAAGCAATTGCTTCGGCCACTTCCATGGCGGTGCCTTCACGCTGCATGGGAAGCTGCCCGCGAATTTGCGCGACGCGGTCCGGCTCGCCTCCCGAGGCGTGTATTTCCGTATCGATAATTCCGGGACGCACCGCGTTCACACGAATCCCCTCGCTCGCCACTTCGCGGGCCAGGCCCAGGGTAAAAACATCAATAGCGCCTTTGCTGGCGGCGTAATCCACAAACATGCCGGGGGCGCCGAGGGTCGCCGCCGCTGACGATAAGTTGACAATTGCGCCGCCTGAGCCGCCGTGGCGCGTGGACATGCGCTTCACCGCCTCACGGGCGCAGAGGAAAGTCCCGGTTATGTTGATGGCGAACATGCGCGCCAGTCTTTCAGCGGACATTTCATCAACCCTGGCCTTCACATCGACAATGCCCGCGTTGTTGACCAGCACCTTCAACTGGCCGAGCTGGTCGGCGGCCTTGAACAGCGCCACAATGTCTTTTTCATTCGCCACATCGCCCTTGATTGCCGCGGCCTTGCCGCCTGCCTTTTCAATTTGGGCGACGACGGATTTGGCCGCAGCCGCATTCGACACGTAATTCACCACAACGAGATAGCCCGCCTTTGCCAGCAACAGGCTGGTCGCAGCGCCGATACCCCGGCTTCCGCCGGTTATGATGGCGACATCAGGCTTCTGGGCCATGGACCGGCGCTCCTACAAATCCAACAGCGCGCGCTGCGGGTCTTCGAGGCTTTCCTTGACGCGCACCAGGAAGGTGACGGCTTCCTTGCCGTCGACAATACGGTGGTCGTATGACAGCGCCAGATACATCATGGGGCGGATCACCACCTGGCCGCCAATGGCCACAGGCCGGTCCTGAATCTTGTGCATGCCGAGGATGCCGGACTGCGGCGGGTTGACGATCGGCGTGGACATCAGCGAGCCGTAAACGCCGCCATTTGAAATGGTGAAGGTGCCGCCCTGCATGTCGGCGATCTGCAACTGGCCGTCGCGGGCCTTTTTGCCGTACTCGGCGATGGTCTTTTCGATTGATGCAAAAGACATGCGGTCAACATCGCGCACCACGGGAACCACAAGGCCCTTCTCGGTGCCCACGGCCACGCCAAGGTGGTAGTAGTTCTTGTAAACCAGATCCTCGCCGTCAATTTCGGCGTTGACGGCCGGCACATCCTTCAAAGCCTGAACCACGGCCTTGGCGAAGAAGCTCATGAAGCCGAGCTTCACGCCGTGTTTTTTCTCGAACACATCCTTGAAGGAATTGCGCAAGGCCATCACGGCGCTCATGTCTACCTCATTGAAGGTGGTGAGCATGGCGGCGGTGTTCTGGGCTTCCTTCAGACGCCGGGCGATGGTGAGGCGGAGCCTCGACATTTTCACGCGCTCTTCACCGCCCGAAGGGGCAGGTGCGGCGGCAGGCAAGCTGACCGGCGCTGCAGCAGGCTTGGCCAATTGCTCGATGACATCGCCCTTGGTCAGGCGGCCATCTTTGCCCGTGGCAGGAATGGCTGCAGGGTCCAGCTTGTTTTCGGTAACGATCTTGCGCACGGCGGGCGACAGCGGGGCCTCCATCTTCGCAGGTTCCGCGGTTTTTGCCGGAGCCGGTGCGGCAACGGGAGCCGCCGCCGCGGGTTTGGCTGGGGTGCCAGCAGCGCCTTCTTCAATGGCGCCGAGCAAGGCGCCAACATTTACCGTGGTTCCGGCGGCGGCCGCAATTGAGGTGAGCTTGCCCGAGGCGGGGGCCGGAACTTCCACCGTTACCTTGTCGGTTTCAAGCTCGACCATGGGCTCATCGGCCTTTACCGCATCGCCGACATTCTTGAACCATTTTGCAATTGTCGCCTCGGTGACGGATTCACCCAGGGCAGGCACGCGAATTTCCTTAGCCATTCTTTTCTTTCCTCAAATTCCAGATCACGATGAGTTTTGATTGCTTCAATCAAAACTCATCGTGATCGTCTTCATATAGTGGTGCATGATTGCTTCGCCAAAGTAAGCACTTTGGCGCATCATGCACTGCCCAGGGCCACTTCAAGGAAATCCTTCAATTCCTTGAGATGCCTGCTCATCAATCCGGTTGCGGTGGAAGCCGACGGATTGCGCCCCGCATAGCTGACCTTCGCATTGGTTGCCTTCAGATAATCCAGAACGCGGTCAATATTGGGCTGGGCGTAGGTCCAGGCCCCCATGTTCATGGGTTCCTCCTGGCACCAGACAAATTCGGCCGACTTGAAGCGGGCAAGCTCCTGGATCAGGGCCTTGTGGGGCCAGGGATAGAGCTGCTCGACGCGCAGGAGATAAATGTCGGTGAGGCCGCGCTTCTCGCGCTCCTCGTAGAGATCGAAATAGACCTTGCCCGAACACATCACCAAGCGGCGGATTTTGTCGTCGGCCGCGAGCTTGATGGGCTGATCCTTCAGCGTTTCGGCGTCGTCCCAGAGAATGCGGTGGAACGAGGTGCCTTCGGCAAATTCTTCCAGCTTCGAGGTGGCGCGCTTGTTCCTGAGCAGGGACTTCGGCGTCATCATGATCAGGGGCTTGCGGATATCGCGCTTCAGCTGGCGGCGCAGGATGTGGAAATAATTTGCCGGCGTGGTGCAGTTGGCGATCTGCATGTTGTCCTCGGCGCACATCTGCAGGAAGCGCTCGAGCCGGGCTGATGAATGCTCCGGTCCCTGTCCCTCGTAACCATGGGGCAGCAGGCAGACGAGGCCCGACATGCGCAGCCATTTGCGCTCGCCCGACGAGATGAACTGGTCGAACACCACCTGCGCGCCGTTGGCGA
>CADEEO010000118.1 GCA_902826365.1 uncultured Hyphomicrobiales bacterium
TGTATATTTAGGCAGATTTTTTGTGATATAATAACAATGGAATATTGGTAGCTAACAGGAGAGAGCATTGGCAGTGACCTTGAACGATGTCGCCAAGCACGCGGGTGTTTCGGCAATGACGGCTTCGAGGGTGGTGAACGGCCGGCATGGGATAAGTGCGGATACCCAGCGGCGTGTAGAAGAGGCGATAGCCGCGCTCGACTACGTGCCAAACCGTATCGCCCGCGGCTTGATTTCGCAAAAGACGCAAACCATCGGGCTCATCGTTCCCGATGTCGTCAATCCATTCTTTGGCCCTGTCGTGCGCGGCGCCGAGACGGCGGCGCGAAGGGCGGGGTACCGCGTCCTTCTCTGCAACAGCGAGGGAGACCTTCGGTTGGAGCGCGAATATATCGAGGACCTTATTTCGCACCGCGTCGAGGGCCTGCTGGTGGCTCCCGTGAGCGACCATTCGCGCCACAGTTTATTCTCTCTGCTGCGTGGAGGTTTCCCTCTTGTCCTGCTTGACCGCACTTTACCGGAATCGGAATGCGACTTCATCGTATGTGACAGCGCCTCGGGTTCCCGCCGGTTGGTGGAACATCTCATTGCCGTGGGTCACCGGGACATTGCGCATCTCACCGATGCGGACGACACATCGACCGGGCGCGAACGCCTGAAGGGCTATCAGGAAGCGCTTGCCTCTGCCGGTATTCCCTATCGCGAGGAACTTGTCTTCCGGACCACTGTGGATCAGATAGGTGGCTACCGCGCCACGCAACAGGTCCTGGCGCTCGCCCCCCTGCCGACAGCAATCTTCACGGTGAATAACATGACGGTGGTTGGCGCCATGCAGGCCCTGCGTGAACGCGGCCTTTCGGTTCCGCAGGATATGGCTCTCGTCTGCTTCGACGACGTTGAGCACCTTGCGGTCTTGTCACCCTTTCTTACGGTGATGAACCAGCCAGCCGAAACCTTGGGAAGCCTCGGAGCGCAGCTTCTTTTTGAGCGCATTGCTGGCAAAGCAGGCCCCAGAAGCCGGCGCATTGTGTTGCAGACGGATCTCATCGTGCGTCTATCTTGTTGTGTGAAGTGTGGAGTGCCAGCTCGATAGCACACAGAATCTGTTATCTCGGCCAAAAGGCGGCAATCCGCCGTGATCCAGGTGTGTCAAAATCCGCATCTTCGTTAAAAATAGGGCTTTTGATATCCCGTGGAAGACTGTTTCACTCTATTTTCAGGGAGCGCGTGTTCAATGTCCTCCAGGTCCTTCGCGGTATAAGTGGCAAGCGGCGCGGCGGTCCTGTGTAACCTGAAGCTCGGGAGGTATCTGTCTGCATATAGCCATGACATGCGGGCAGCGCGGATGGAATGGGCAGCCCGGTGGAATGTTTTCAGGGTTCGGCGGATCGCCCGTCAACACGATCCGTTGCTTCTTCTTTTGGGTGTCAATCTCCGGAATGGCTGAAACCAATGCCTGGGAATAGGGATGAAGCGGGGCGTGCAATACCTGCGCCGCCTTGCCGTATTCAACAATCTGGCCGAGATACATGACAGCGACGTCATCGCTCACATGCTCAACGACGGAAAGATCATGGGAGATGAAAATGTAAGTAAGCCCCAATCGCTTTTTGAGATCGATAAGCAGATTGAGAATCTGCGATTGAATTGAGACATCAAGTGCCGAGACGGGTTCATCCAGCACCACAAGCTTGGGTTCAAGCGCAATGGCGCGCGCAATGCCGATGCGCTGGCGCTGGCCGCCGGAAAACTCATGGGGATACTTGGCTGCCGCACTGCGATCGAGCCCGACGAGGTCAAGCAGTTCAAGCACTTTGGCCTTGCGTTCAGCCCTGCTGCCAATGCCATGTATGTCGAGGGGTTCGGAAATAATTGCCGCTACATTCATGCGTGGGTCAAGTGATGCATAGGGGTCCTGGAACACCATCTGAATGTCGCGCCGCCGCCGCCGGAGGTCCGGAGCGGAGAGTGAAACCAGGTTTTGGCCTTTGAAGAGGATTTCACCTGACCTGGGCTCAATCAGCCTCATGATGAGGCGCGCAAGGGTGGACTTGCCGCACCCCGACTCCCCGACGACACCCAGCGTTTGTCCTGCCTCAAGCGCCAAACTCACGTTGCTGACAGCTCTCACCACGCCTTTTCCGTCGCGCGCGGGATAGTCTTTGGAGAGATCGCGAACTTCCAGCAGGGCAGTCATGGCGCCGGGTTCCAGCAGGCGACAAGCCGTCCCGGCAAGGGAGCCAGGGGGGGAAATTCACTGCGGCATTTTTCCAGCACACGCGGACAGCGGTCAGCGAAGCTGCATCCCCTGCTTCGCATTCCGGGCGG
This sequence comes from uncultured Hyphomicrobiales bacterium, assembly GCA_902826365.1. Classification (GTDB taxonomy): domain Bacteria; phylum Pseudomonadota; class Alphaproteobacteria; order Rhizobiales; family Aestuariivirgaceae; genus Aestuariivirga. Next base: position 2,329 of record CADEEO010000118.1, read on the forward strand.
CGGGACCAGCCCAGGAATTGTTGGCAGCCGCTCCCCTTTCCTTGCGTTGCGGGGCGAGGAATTGATGAGGCCGGCCGTATAGGGATGGCGGGGAAATTGAAAGGTTTCGTTTGTGGGGCCGCGCTCCACGACACGCCCGGCGTACATGATGACGACATTTCGGCACATCTCGGCGACCACTCCCAGATCGTGGGTAATCAGGAGGATCGACAGCCCCAGGTCCTTTTGCACGGCCTTCAGCAATTCAATAATCTGCGCCTGAATCGTGACATCGAGAGCCGTTGTTGGCTCATCGGCTATCAATAGCCTGGGTCCGCAGACAATGGCCATTGCGATCATGACCCGTTGTCTTAGTCCTCCCGAAAGTTCATGCGGGTACTGGTCGAAGCGTCGTTCGGCGTTCCCGATGCCGGCTTTCTTGAGGACGCTTATAGCCAGGCCCTTTGCCTCGCTGCTGTTCATTCCCCGGTGGAGTCTGAGAACCTCCGCCACTTGCTGGCCAATGCGCTGCGTCGGATTGAGGCTTGTCATGGGCTCCTGAAAAACCATGCCGATCCGGTCGCCGCGGATCTTGCGCATCCGCGAGGCTGGCGCCGCCGCCAGGTCCTCGCCCTCGAACATTATGCGCCCGGCTTCGATATGGGAGGGCGGGCTTGGCAGAAGCCGCATGATTGTCTGGGCCGTAACGCTCTTGCCGCAGCCCGATTCTCCGACGAGGCCCAGCGTTTCGCCCGCCGCAAGCTGAAAGCTCAGATCCTCCACGACGCGGACCCGGCCCTGTTCCGTGTTGAAGGCGACGCTCAATCCTTCGACGCTGAGCAAAGGCCCAGGCGTCATTCGAAGACGAGGCGCGGGAAGTAGAACGAGACAACCCAGTTGGGCATGTCGACGATCTCGCTGATCCGCAGGTCGCCGCATACGCTGCACAACATGTAGGCATCGACAGGCTTCATCTTGTAGCGTGTGGAGAGGAGATCAATCATGCCGGAAACCGCAGCCTTCGCTCCTTCCATAAGGTCGGGGCCAATTCCGGTCGTCACTTCATAACCTTTCACATCCATGTGCCTTGCCACGGGACCGGGCGTCGTGAAGCGCGGGAAAGCAAGTCTTGCGTTTTTGATGAGTTCGAATTTCGCGGCAAGCGAACAGGGGCTTTCGATAGCCGTGCCGCAAACTTCGCCGTCACCTTGCGTCGCATGGGTGTCGCCGACGCTGAACAGGCCGCCGGCCACTTCAACTGGGAGGTAAAGCTCCGTTCCCGCCGACATGTCGCGGATGTCCATGTTGCCGCCCATGCGCCTTGGCGGAACAATCGAATGAAGGCCCGGTTCTGCGGGCGCCAGTCCGATCGTGCCGCAAAAGGGCTTGAGCGGCACGCGTCCGCCCGGCCCATACATGGCGGGAGCCAATGTCTGCGCATCATATTTCCAGATGTGCAGCGCCGGATCCTTGAACTGGTCGGCGAGGAGGCCAAAGCCCGGTATATTGGCCGTCCAGCCCCAGCCCGACGGGGCAAAATGCAGGAGCGTTACCTTGATGGCATCGCCCGGTTCCGCCCCTTCGACGTAAATTGGTCCCGCCACCGGATTGACCTTGCCGAAATCAAGCGAAGGTATGTCGGCCACCGTTGAGGCAGGAGTGAGCTGTCCGCCCGATGAGTCAACGGGATGGAATTCAACTGTCTCCCCCGGCGCTATTCTCGCTGCCGGGGGATTGTCCTTGTTCCAGCCGAAATGGCTCTGGTGCTGGTGGATGGTGTGATTGTGTTTGTGCATGTCGAACCTTCACGGCGCTCCCTTCAGGTTGAAGGGAACGCCCGGGTTGGGAAAGAGTTATTGTGCATCCTTGGCGAAGATATAGTCGTAGTTCACCGGTATGTGAATCGGGTCGGTGAAGAGTGCGGGATCACCGCCCAGGCGGGCCGAGTGATAGGTGAAACGCTGCTCGTTGAACACCGGAGCCCAAGGGGCGTCTTTCAAGACATCGTCAAAGACTGCTTTCCACTGCTCGATGCGTTCAGCCAGTTGATCATCTTTCACCATGGCGTCGGCATTGCCGGCCCGCGCATCGAGTTCCTTGTTGCAATACTTGGACCAGTTCCAGCCCCCCTCGACAGCCCCCGAGCAGCCCAGAATGCCGTAGTAGAAGTTGGCGGGATCCGGGAAGTCGGCGATCCACGCCATGCCGCCCGACCAGATCATCGGAGCCTTGCCCGCGCCGCCGGCTGAGATCACTTCGGCCTGGGCCAGGGAGCGGATTTCCGCATTGATGCCTACGGCGGCAAGGTCCTGCTGGATGGATTGCGCGATGCGCGGGTTTGGATCGACATTCATGGCATAGAGTTCGGTCGAGATTTCGCCAACTCCCGCTTCTGCCAGGAGTTTCTTGGCGCCTTCCGGATCGTAGGCGTAGCCCTTGTTGGCTGTATTGTAGCCCGGCATTGCCGGCGGCAAAGCCTGCGTGGCTGGCACCGCGCGGTTGTTGATCAGGCGCACGATGCGGTCCTTGTTGATCGCCATGTTGACCGCCTGGCGAACCTTGAGATTGTCGAAGGGCGGCTGCGTGACATTCATGGTCACGTAACCCGTATGCAGTTGATCGCCCACGGCAATCAGGTCCTTGTTGGCCGGATCGGCCATGACTTCGGTGAATTGGGCCGGCGGCAGGCCGTCGCCCACAATGTCGACTTCCCCCTTCTTGAGGCGCAGGACGGCGACAGTCGGGTCCTGCCCGAATTCGAAGGTGACATTGTCGAGATACGGAACGCCTGGGCGGAAATAATCCTTGTTGCGCTCAAGCTTGATGTTCTGGCCCGGCGTCCACTCCACAAACTTGAATGCCCCTGTGCCCACCGGCTTCTTGCCCCAATCGGCGCCCGCCTTTTCGACTTCCTCCTTGGGAACGATATAGCCAAAATTGATCGCCATGAGATGCAGGAAGGTTGCATCGGGCCGCGACAGCTTGAAGACCACCGTCTTGTCGTCGGGAGTTTCGATGCCGGACAGGCTGGTTGCCTTGCCGCCGGCAACTTCGTCATAGCCAGCGATCATGCCGAAATAGCCGCCGCCCGGGCTCTGGGTCGCGGGATTCACGGCGCGGTCGAAGGAATACTTGACGTCCGCCGAGGTCATCGCCCGGCCGTTGTGGAATTTGACGCCGTCACGCAGCTTGAAGGTATAGGCCAAGCCATCATCGGAAACCGTGTAGCTTTCGGCGAGATCGGGCTCCAGTTCCGTGGTGCCGGGCTTGTAGTCCATGAGGCCGTCAAAGATTGACTTGATCACCGACCAGTTCTGCCAGTCATAGCCCACCTGGGGATCGAGCGTGGTGAGATCATTGTTGAAAGTGATCGTTGCCGCGCCTCCCTGTTTGGGTGCGGCTGCGAAGGCGGCGGGCGTGGCGATCGCCATGGCGAGGACTGCTGCTGAAATCAGTAAGCGGTTCATGGTGTTTCTCCCTGATGTTCTTGTTGTTTGCCGGATTTTACCGGGCCGCATATCAGCGCAAACGGATGCGGGGGTCAATGAGCGGCGCTATCATGTCTGCAATGAGATTTCCGAGCACGATGAAGCAGGCCGCGACGGTCGTAACGCCCATGATGATCGGAATATCGAGGGACTGGATGGCCTGCCACATCAGCTGGCCGATGCCGGGCCAGCCGAAGACATTCTCGACCACCACGACGCCCGACATGAAGATGCCGACATCAAGGCCAATCATGGCAATGATCGGCAGGAAGGCATTTCGCAGGCCATGTTTCAGGATCACCCGCCACTCCGGCATGCCTTTGGCGCGCGCCGTGCGGATATAGTCGTTGCGCAGCACTTCAATCATCGACGAGCGCATCATCCGCGAGTACCAGCCGCCGCCAGCCAGGCCGAGGGTGAGGGCGGGCAGGATCAGATGCGAAAAGCTGCCATAGCCACCGAGGGGGAGCCAGCTCAGCAAATAGGCGAAGAGATAGAGCAGCGTCAGCCCCAGCACGAAATGCGGCGTCGATACGCTGGCGAAAGACAATGTCATGGCAATCTTGTCGCCGAGCCTTCCCCGCCGGCTTGCCGCATAGATGCCCGCGGGCAGGCCGATCAGCAGTTCCGCCACGATTGCCGCCAGCATGAGCAGCAGTGTTGGCGGCAGGCGCGAGGCAATGAGCGGGCCTACATCGGATTTCCGGGCATAGGACCTCCCGAGATCACCCTGCACAAGGCGGCCGAGATAGTTTGCATATCGTTCCGGCAGGGGCCGGTCGAGGCCGAGCTGATGGCGAATCTGCTCGCGCACGGCGGGAGTTGAATTGCGCCCGGCAATCATCGCCACCGGATCGGCCGGAATTATATAGGTCAGGCCAAAAGTCACCACGCTGACGCCAAGGAGTATCAAAACCGAGGCCGCCAGCCGCCGTGCAAGATAGCCGAGCATCAGCTCCGTCCCCTTTGGGTCGGGTCAAGCGCGTCGCGCAGGCCATCGCCCACGAGGTTGAACGACAGGGCCAGGATGAGAATGGCGGCGCCCGGGATGAACACCAGCCACGGGGCATTGAGAAAATAGGATTGGCTTTCGAAGATCATCATGCCCCAGGCCGGGGTGGGTGGCTGCACGCCGCGGCCAAGGAACGAGAGCGTGGCTTCGAGCAGCACCGTGGTGGCAATTCCAAGCGTGGCATAGACAATGACGGTTGGCACCAGGTGCGGCAGCAGGTGGCGCAGGAGTATGCGTCCCGTGCCTGCCCCCATGGCGCGCGCCGCCTCAATGTATTCCCGCTCCGAAAGCGCGACTGTCTCGGCGTAGATCACCCGGGCGATCTGCACCCAATTCACCAGCGCGATCACCAGGATCACAATGTTCAGCCCCGGCTTGAGGATGGCAGCCAGTGCGATGGCCAAAAGCAAGGGCGGAAAGGCCATCATGAGATCGGTAAAGCGCATGATGGCAGCGCCCACGAGGCCCCGCACATAGCCCGCGACAAGGCCTAGCCCGGCGCCGATGAATACGGCAATGCCGTTGGCAACAATGCCAATGAGCAACGATGTCTGAGCTCCGTAGAGCAGGCGGGAAAACTGGTCCCGGCCATTGGTGTCCGTGCCAAACCAGAATCGCCCGCTTGGAGGCAGCGGGGAGCCTTCCAGAGTCAAGCCATCGAAGAACTGTTCCGACGGGTCATATGGAGCAAACGTGGATGCAAGTATTGCCGCTGACACAAACAGGGCGATGACACCCAGGCTATAAACGGCAAGCCGATCACGGCGGAACCGGTTCCAGAAATCAATCATGGCCAATTATTGCTTTGGAATGGGAGCAGGGCAATCAATGGGTTTAACTTACGCAACAGGACTGCGCTTGGAAAGTCTGAAATCGCGTCGGCATGGCCTTTGGTTCTCAAGAATGATCAAAGGCATGTTGTATAGTGTACCGTTAGCGTCTTGCCGTTCCCCTTTGTGCAAGGCTTGATGTTATGGAAGTTTTGAAAAAGCCGGTTCGGGCGGGAATCGCAGGCTGCCTTCCGCCTCACTGTTTTTCGCAAGCCTGCAAAAATAGCTTCGAAAGTTGGTAGTGTCTCAGTTTGAATAAGGCAGGCTGGATATGGCCTCGCTTAATGTCCCAGTTAGTGTATGCTTAAGGCATGTTACAAAATGTATTAGACCGTGGTTTGATACTTGGCGTGGCTGCCCTCGTGGCCACCTCGCCATTTGCCCAGGCAGGCGACATTCCCGCTGGCCGAGTAGTCATGGAGAAATGCCAAGGGTGCCACGGCAAGGATGGCCTGGGCGGACAACCTTTCATTCCCAATATTGCTGGGCAGAAGGAGTTCTATTTCGTCCAATCGCTGATGGCTTACAAGGCCGGAGATCGCAAGAGTCAAAGTATGTCGGACGCCTTAAAGGGCCTGAGCGATGAAGATTTGGCCAATGTTGCAGCTTACTACGCCGCGATTAAGCTTACTGTCGCAGTTCCGAAGTGAAGTGGCTAAGCGCTAATGCCCGAAAGTTCTTGACACCTATATTCCTAGTATGCCATTTGTGTTCCTGTTATGTTCTTTGCAGGATAGGAACCGCATGGACTGGGACTTGGCCATCACACGCAACAGCAAGGCGCTGAAAGGCATCATTG
>CADEEO010000119.1 GCA_902826365.1 uncultured Hyphomicrobiales bacterium
ACCTAACCGGAACCCACATGCACTATGATCCCCGCACCGACACCAGACCCTTGCCTTATGATCCGTTCAAGAGCTGCGCGGTGCCGCGGCCCATTGGCTGGCTGTCTACCATATCGCTGGACGGCAAGGCCAATCTTGCCCCTTTCAGCCAGTGGCAGAACATCACTTATGATCCCCCGATTGTTATGTTCTCCGCCGACCAGCATGTGGATGGCCGGAAGAAGGACACGGTCATCAATGCCGAAGAGACGGGCTATTTTGTATGGAACATGGCCACCTATGATTTGCGCGAGGCGGTGAATCGATCTGCCCAGCCTGTGCCGCGGGGCGCCGATGAATTTGAACTGGCCGGCGTCACGAAAGTTGCCTGCGTTGAAGCGCCAGGTCCGCGCGTGGCCGAAAGCCCTTGCCATTTTGAATGCAAATATCTCACCACCCTGCGGTTTCGTGGCGCCACCAAGGCCTCCGATGCAGACGTGGTGTTTGGTGAAGTGGTGCGCATTCATGTCAAGGAAGATTTTGTGCTGCCGTCTGGCAAGCTTGATATTCTCAAGATCAGGCCTCTGGCCCGGCTCGGCTACTATGACTACACGACTGTTACCGAGATGTTTGAAATGCTTATTCCCAATGCCAATGCGGATGAAATGGCGGGGCTTGAGGGCAAGCCACGGAAAAAGTAGCGGCTCAGGAAAACCGCCATTCAACTCGGTGGCGGTAGGCCTCGCCGGGGCGCAAAACCGATGATGGAAAATTCGCATGGTTCGGCGCATCGGGGTAATTCTGCGGCTCGATCGCAATGGACCCGTGCTGCATCAGCGGGCCATATTTGCCGGGTAGTTTTGGCCCGAAATGATCAGCCGTATAGAATTGAATGGCGCACTCCGTTGTAAAAACTTCCATCACCCGGCCCGAGTCCGGATCACGCAAGGTAAGGCCTTTGCGCAGTTTCCCGCGCTTTCCGTTCAGGCAGAAACACGTATCATAAGCCTGTCCCACTTTGCGAAGCTTGCGGAAATCAAATTCCGTGCCCGTCACATCCCTGATTTCGCCCGTGGGAAGTTTGGGCCCATGCAGCGGCAAATAGTGATCGGCGGGCATTTCCACTTCCTGGTCAAGGCCGGAACCCTTGCCCGCCAAATTCCAGTAGGCATGGTTGGTGAGATTGATCACCGTTGGCTTTGTCGTCGTGGCCTCAAAATCCAGCGACAGCACATTGTCAACCAAACGGTAGATGGCGCTTACATCCATGGCGCCGGGATAGCCTTGGTCGCCATCGGGCGAATGCAAGGTGAAGCGAATGCCATTGTCTATGTATTCAAACCTCCAGATGGCATTGCAAAAATCCTGAGGCCCCCCATGCAGCTGGTCATCGCCCACATTGGGAACAAGGCGGACTTCCTTGCCATCCAGCATGAAACGCGCCTTCGTAATGCGCCCGGCATAGCGCCCGGTGACCGCGCCTGAAAACCAGTCGCTGGCCAAGGCGTCCGCATCGCTTCCAGGCCCTGCTATGACATCGACACCATCAACAAAAAATGATACCAGCTTCGCGCCGAGCTGCGAAAAGGTGGCCCTGTGGCTTTTTGATTTCAGTTCAAGCATCAGTGATTATCGCGGGGGATTCCCTTGGTCTTGGCAATGCGCTGGAATTTTACCGCACCCTTCAGCACCATGCCCTGGGCCAGTTGATCCGTGTTGGCGCGGAAAATTTCCTGCCATGGCGTCTGGCTTTCGGGAATCTTGTAGCCGCCCGCCGCCGCAAGAGCCACACGGCGCTTGGTGATTTCCGCCTCCGGCAACAGCACATTCATAGCACCCGTATTGAGGTCAACCCGCACCTTGTCGCCATTTTTCAAGATGGCGAGGCCGCCGCCTGCGGCGGCTTCCGGCGAGGCATTGAGAATGGACGGCGAGCCGGAGGTGCCGGACTGCCTGCCGTCACCCACGCAGGGTAGCGAACGTATGCCGCGCTCCAGAAGCGTGGTGGGGGCGCGCATGTTGACCACTTCGGCCGCACCCGGATAGCCAAGAGGCCCCGTGCCCCGCATGAAGAGAATGGTGTTCTCGTCAATGCCCAGCTTGGGATCATCAATCGAGGCGTGATAATCTTCCGGCCCGTCAAAGACGATGGCCTTGGCCTCGAAGGCGTTCGGATCTTTCGGGTTTGACAGATAGCGCTTGCGGAATTCCTCCGAGATTACCGAGGTCTTCATGATAGCGCTGTCAAACAAGTTGCCGGTAAACATTTTGAAGCCTGCATTGTTCATCAGCGGCTTGCCGTAAGTTTTAATGACATTGCGGTCCCAGGAGAATTTGCCCTTGCAGTTCTCGCCGATGCTCTTGCCATTGGCGGTGATTGCACCTTCGTGAATGCGGCCCTCGGCAATGAGTTCGGCTACAACGGCTGGAACCCCGCCGGCCCGGTGATAATCCTCACCCAGATATTCGCCAGCCGGCTGCAGGTTCACCAGCAGCGGAACATCATGCCCGTGGGTTTCCCAGTCCTTCACTTCGAGGGGAACCCCCATGTGCCGGGCAATGGCGTTGAGATGGTTGGGTGCATTGGTGGAACCGCCAATGGCAGAATTCACCACAATGGCATTTTCAAAGGCCTTGCGTGTCATGATCTTCGAGGGCGTCAGGTCCTCAAGCACCATTTCAACGGCGCGGCGGCCAGTGTCGTAAGCCATCTGGCCGCGCTCACGGTAAGGGGCCGGGATCGCCGCATTGCCGGGCAGCGTCATGCCCAGGGCCTCGGCCAACGAGTTCATCGTCGTGGCCGTGCCCATGGTGTTGCAGAAACCAGTGGAAGGCGCGGACGTTGCCACCAGTTCCACAAACCCTTCATAGTCCAGTTCACCGGTCGCCAGTTTTTCCCTGGCCATCCAGACGATGGTGCCGGAACCCGTGCGCTGGCCCTGATACCAGCCATTGAGCATCGGGCCCGAGGAGAGCGCTATCGCCGGAATATCAACCGTGGCCGCCGCCATCAAGCAGGCGGGCGTAGTCTTGTCGCAGCCGATAGTGAGCACCACGCCATCGATGGGGTAGCCATAAAGCACTTCCACCAGCGAGAGATACGAGAGATTGCGGTCCAGCGACGCCGTGGGCCGCTTGCCCGTTTCCTGAATGGGATGAATGGGAAACTCAAGCGGAACGCCGCCCGCCGCCGTGATGCCGTCACGAACCCGCTTCACCAGATCCACATGGGCCCGGTTGCACGGCGATAAATCGGAACCCGTCTGGGCAATCCCGATGATGGGTTTGCCGCCCTGCAATTCGCCCCGCGTGAAGCCGTAGTTGAGATAGCGCTCCAGATAGAGCGCCGTCATGTCGGCGTTATCCGGATTGTCAAACCAGTTTTGTGAGCGGAATTTTAGTTTCTTTTTCCCAACTGACATCGCACGCCTCTTGTTATTATTTATCATACAATAGAACGGATAATTTCTGGCGTCTATCGCAATGCGCCGGTTTCCCGAAATTTGACCATTTGAACAAATCCTGCCAATCTCGTCAAAACAAATAAAAAACACAACTTCCGGAGGAGGAAGCGCAATGGCAGCACGAGTGGAAGGGATTGCCGGCAAGCGCCTGGACAAGGCGCAATACGCCGAAAATTTTGCCGACCTGCATCCCCGTCTCACTGATCACGAAGCCCTTGTCGAAGCCGATCGCTGCTACTTCTGTTACGACGCCCCCTGCATGACGGCCTGCCCCACCTCGATCGACATTCCCCTCTTCATCCGCCAGATTTCAACCGGCCATCCGAAGAGCGCCGCGAAAACAATCTTCGGCCAGAACATCCTCGGCGGCATGTGCGCCCGCGTCTGCCCCACCGAAACCCTGTGCGAGGAAGTCTGCGTCCGTGAAAAAGCCGAGGGCAAGCCCGTCAAGATCGGCATGTTGCAGCGCTACGCCACCGATGAATTGATGGCCGAGAAGAAACATCCCTTCAGCCGCGCCAAAGCCACGGGGAAAAAAGTGGCTGTCGTCGGCGGCGGCCCTGCGGGCCTCGCCTGCGCCCACCGGCTTTCCATGCACGGCCATGAGGTGACGATTTTTGAAGCCCGCAAAAAAGCCGGCGGCCTCAATGAGTTCGGCATTGCCGCCTACAAGACCGTGGATGATTTCGCCGCAAAAGAAGTTGAATTCGTCCTCTCCATCGGCGGCATTGCCGTCAAGACGGGCAAGGCTTTTGGCAAGGGCCTGAAACTCAAGGATTTGCAGCGCGACTTCGATGCGGTGTTCTTAGGGATCGGCCTGCAGGGCGTAAACGCGCTGGGTGCAAAAAACGAGGACGCCGATGGCATCGAGGATGCCGTCAATTACATCGCCGAACTGCGCCAGGCCAAGGACTTGGGCAAACTGCCCGTGGGCCGCCGCGTGCTGGTGATCGGCGGCGGCATGACCGCCATCGATATTGCCATCCAATCAAAACTTTTGGGTGCCGAGGATGTCACCATTCTCTATCGCCGCGGGCCGGAGCACATGAAGGCCAGCGCCTATGAGCAGGAGCTTGCCCAAACCAGGGGCGTGAAAATAAAGCACTGGGTCCAGCCCAAAAAAGTTTTGACCAAAGGCAAAAAAGCCATCGGTCTCAAATGCGATTACGTGCATGAGGTCAAGGGCAAGCTGGTGCCTACAGATGAAAGCACCGACCTCGGCGCTGACATGATATTCAAGGCCATCGGCCAGACCGCCATTGATGTGACCGGCGGTGCCCTTGCCCTGAGCGGCGGACGTATTATCATCGATGCGGAAAAACGCACCAGCGTGAAAGGCATCTGGGCCGGCGGTGATTGCGTGGCGGGTGGCCAGGATCTGACCGTTGCCGCCGTCGATGATGGCCGCCGGGCCGCTGAATCCATTCACGCCTATCTGATGAGCTGAGGAGAAAAACCATGGCTGACCTTCGCACCAATTTTGTCGGCATCAAGTCTCCCAACCCCTTCTGGCTGGCCTCGGCTCCGCCCACCGACAAGGAATACAATGTGGTGCGCGCCTTTAAGGCAGGTTGGGGTGGCGTGGTGTGGAAAACGCTGGGCGAAGAGGGTCCGCCCATCGTCAATGTCAATGGCCCGCGCTACGGCGCCATTCACGGCGCTGATCGCCGGTTGCTTGGCCTGAACAATATCGAACTCATCACCGATAGGCCCCTGCAGATCAACCTGCAGGAAATCAAGAAGGTGAAGCGCGAATGGCCCGACCGCGCCATGGTCGTCTCCCTCATGGTGCCCTGCGAGGAATTGCCGTGGAAGCAGATTCTCGCCGCCGTCGATGAAACCGGGGCCGATGCGGTGGAGCTGAATTTCGGCTGCCCGCACGGCATGTCCGAGCGCGGCATGGGCGCTTCCGTGGGCCAGGTTCCCGAATATATTGAGATGGTGGCGCGCTGGTGCAAGCAGCACACCCGCATGCCGGTGATCGTGAAGCTCACCCCCAATATCACCGACATCCGCTATCCTGCCCGCGCCGCCATGAAGGGCGGCGCCGATGCCGTCTCGCTGATCAATACGATAAGTTCCATCATTTCCATTGACCTCGACAACTTCTCCCCCATGCCTTCGATTGACGGCAAGGGCAGCCATGGCGGCTATTGCGGCCCCGCGGTGAAACCCATTGCGCTCAACATGGTGGCCGAAATTGCCCGCGACAGGGAAACCGCCGGACTGCCGATCTCAGGCATCGGCGGCATCACCAACTGGCGTGACGCGGCGGAATTCATCGCTCTCTCCTGCGGCTCGGTGCAGGTCTGCACCGCCGCCATGACCTATGGCTTCAAGATCGTCGAGGAAATGGCAACCGGCCTGTCGCGCTGGATGGATGAGAAAGGCTACGGCACGATCGAGGATTTCCGCAGCCGCGCCGTGGGCAATGTCACCGACTGGCAATACTTGAATCTCAACTACATCGCCAAGGCGAAAATCGACCAGGATCTCTGCATCAAGTGCGGCCGCTGTTATGCCGCCTGCGAGGACACCTCGCACCAGGCCATCATGCAGACCAAAAATGGCAAGCGCCATTTCGAGGTGATGGACAATGAATGCGTGGCCTGCAACCTCTGCGTGGAAGTCTGCCCCGTCGAGGATTGCATAACCATGGTCCAGCAAACCACCGGCAGCGACGCCAGAACCGGCCGCAAGATAAACCGGGATTACGCCAACTGGACCACCCACCCGAACAATCCCATGGCCCTCAAGGCCGCCGAATAGTTCTTGATCTCGCTCAAGGACAACCTATGTTAAGTTAAGCACACTGCCTTCAAGCTTAACGGAGGACATGTCATGGCCTACAGGACAATTCTCGTTTCCCTTAACGAATTGAACCGCCTGCCGCAGCTTCTCAGCGCCGCCGCAACCATCGCCCGGAACTTTAACGCCCACATCTCCGGGCTCTACGTCATCCCCGCCGTGCAGCTCTATCCGTCCATGGGTTTTGAAGCGGTGCCCCAGGTCTTTGACGGCAACCAGACCTATTTCAAGGATAACCAGGAAAAGGTCCGCGCCGCCTTTGAGGAGGCCATGCGCAAGGAAGGCCTGAATTTTGATTTTCATGTGGTCCAGGGCGCCACCTCGAGCATTGCCGAAGAGGTCGTGAACAAGGGCCGCAGCGCCGACCTCTTGATCATTTCCGCCACCAATCCTGATGAAACCACCGGCGTTGAATCCGACTTTGTTGAACAGACCCTCATGGCGGCGGGCCGCCCCATCATGGTGCTTCCCTTCAAGGGCGATACCAAATTGAATCTCGATAATGTGGTGCTGGGCTGGAACGGCGACCGCGAGGCGGCGCGTGCCGCCTTTGACGCCCTGCCCTTTCTCAAGGCCGCTAAGAAGGTCCGCATTGTCCGCACCGATCCGCAGAAAGACCCGGCGCTCAAGGGCTCAATTGCCGGTGCTGACCTTGCCGAAACCCTGGCCCGCCACGGCGTCAAGGTGGAGGCCGCAAGCTTCCCCACCGCCGGCGATGACGCGGGCCATGCCCTGCTGCGCTGCGCCGATGACAATGGCTGCGACCTCATCGTCATGGGCGCCTATGGCCATTCGCGCCTGCGCGAGTATATTTTTGGCGGCGCCACCCAATATGTCCTGAACCACCTCACCCGCCCGGTGCTGATGTCGCATTAAACCTTGCGCTGAGCGTTCAGGACGGCTACCCATCCCCGCGAAATTAGTCTCGCGAAACGGATATCCCATGGCCTCCCATAATCTCTTCCTCCTCCCCGGTGACGGTATCGGCCCTGAAGTCATGGCCGAAGTCGAAGCCATCATTGCCTGGATGGACGGTAAGGGGATCGCCAAATTCAAGACGGACCGCGGCCTTGTCGGTGGCTGCGCCTATGATGCCCATGGCAAAGCCATTTCCGAAGAGGATATGGAAAAAGCCCAGGCCGCCGATGCGGTTCTCTTTGGCGCCGTGGGCGGCCCCCGCTGGGACAAGGTCGCTTATGTCCACCGCCCCGAAGCAGGCCTCCTGCGCCTGCGCAAGGACTTGGGTCTTTTCGCCAATTTGCGCCCCGCCATCTGCTATCCGGCGCTTGCCGAAGCCTCATCCCTCAAGCGCGAACTCGTCGATGGCCTAGACATCCTGATCGTCCGCGAATTGACCGGCGGTGTTTATTTCGGCGAACCCAAAACCATCACCGATCTCGGCAATGGCCAGAAGCGCGCCATCGATACGCAGATCTATGACACCTATGAAATCGAGCGCATCTCCCGCGTCGCTTTCGAACTCGCCCGCACCCGCAAGAACCGCGTGGCCTCCGCTGAAAAGCGCAACGTGATGAAGACCGGCGTGTTGTGGAACGAGGTCGTCACCCGCATTCAAGCCGAGAGCTATTCCGATGTGGCGCTTGAACATGTGCTGGCCGACAATTGCGCCATGCAGCTCGTGCGCTGGCCCAAGCAATATGATGTGATCGTCACCGACAATTTGTTTGGCGATATCCTCTCCGATGTCGCCGCCATGCTCACCGGCTCGCTGGGGATGCTGCCATCAGCCTCGCTCGGCGCAGAAGACCCCAAGACCAAGCGCCGCAAGGCGCTCTATGAGCCCGTCCACGGCTCAGCCCCCGACATCGCCGGAAAATCGCTGGCCAATCCCATCGCCATGATCGCCAGCTTCGGAATGTGCCTGCGCTATTCCTTCGGGCTCATCGATTGGGCCGACAATGTCGACACGGCCATCGCCAATGTCCTGGCCAAGGGGCTGCGCACCAAGGACATCGCCGCGAAAGACGAAAAAACCGTCACCACCAGGGAAATGGG
>CADEEO010000120.1 GCA_902826365.1 uncultured Hyphomicrobiales bacterium
GATGCGAGCCTCTATTTCCAGCCTTTCGTCTATACGCTCTCCATCGTCGCCATCATCTACACCTCGCTTGTGGCCCTGATGCAGGAGGACATGAAGAAGCTCATCGCCTATTCCTCGGTTGCCCACATGGGCTTTGTCACCATGGGCATTTTCGCCATGACGCGGCAGAGCATTGACGGCGCCCTGTTCCAGATGATTTCCCACGGCCTTGTTTCCGGCGCGCTCTTCCTTTGCGTCGGCGTGGTCTATGACCGCATGCACACCCGTGAAATCGCCGCCTATGGCGGGCTGGTCAGCCGCATGCCGCTTTATGCTTTCACTTTCATGCTCTTCACCATGGCGAACGTGGGCCTGCCGGGAACCTCGGGCTTCGTCGGCGAATTTCTGGTTCTGCTGGGCACATTCCAGAACAACACTTGGGTTGCCTTCTTTGCCACAACCGGGGTCATTCTTTCAGCCTGTTACGCGCTCTGGCTCTACCGCCGCGTGGTCTTCGGCAAGCTGGAGAAATCTTCGCTGGCCCACATCGTGGACATGACGCCCCGCGAACTCGCCACCCTTGCGCCGCTCGTTGTGCTGACAATCCTGTTTGGCGTTTATCCCGCGCCGGTCCTCGATGTGTTCGGCGCTTCCGTTGAAAATCTCATGAAGACGGTTCAAACCGCTGCGGCTGCGGCCCAGGCGCTTTCAACCGCCTCGCTGCAATAAAGGCCTGCTGATGAATTTCCTGCAAAATTATGATGCCGTGGCAAGCCTGCCGGAAATCGTTCTGGCCTGCCTCGCCATGCTTCTTCTGATGTACGGGGTATTCAAGAAAGGCGATGCCAATGACAATGTCACGCTCGGAGCCGTTGTTTCGCTAGCCCTCGTCACCGCTCTTGTCATCTTCACAAGCGAAGGCAAGGCAACGGCGTTTGGCGGTGCTTTCGTGGTCGACACCTTTGCCCGCGTGATGAAGGTCATGGCGCTTTTTGGCTCGGCCGTGGCCATTGTCCTGTCCAGCCATTTCATGAAGCGGGTGAAAATGGCGCGCTTTGAATATCCCATTCTCGTCATGCTGGCGAGCGTCGGCATGATGATGATGATTTCCGCCAATGATCTCATCTCGCTCTATGTGGGCCTCGAACTGCAATCGCTTTCGCTTTATGTCGTGGCTGCAATCGACCGGGACAGCGCCCGGTCTTCCGAGGCGGGACTCAAGTATTTTGTGCTCGGCGCGCTTTCCTCAGGGATGCTCCTTTACGGCGCATCCCTTGTCTATGGCTTCACCGGCACAACCACCTTCCCGGAAATTGCTGCGGCGCTAAGTGCAAGCGGCTCAAGCCTTGGTCTTGTCTTTGGCCTCGTGTTCATCATTGCGGGCCTTGCCTTCAAGGTTTCCGCCGTGCCGTTCCACATGTGGACGCCTGATGTTTATGAAGGCGCACCAACTCCTGTGACCGCCTTCTTCGCCGCCGCTCCGAAGATTGCCGCCATGGCTTTGTTTGTCCGGGTCATGATTTCACCCTTTGCCGCCGTGGTCCAGGATTGGCAGCAAATCCTCGTCTTTGTGTCCATTGCCTCCATGGGGCTCGGGGCCTTTGCGGCTATCGGCCAGAACAATATCAAGCGCCTGCTGGCCTATTCCTCCATCGGCCATATGGGCTTTGCCCTCGTGGGGCTGGCCGCGGGAAGCCAGGAGGGCGCCCAGGGCGTGATCGTCTACATGATGATTTATCTCATCTCCACGCTTGGCGTGTTCGCCTGCGTCCTCGCCATGCGCCGCAAGGGCCAGCATCTCGAGCAGATATCCGATCTCGCGGGCCTCGCCCATAACAACAAGGGGCTGGCCTTCGTCTTCGCCATGCTGATGTTCTCGCTCGCCGGCATCCCGCCGCTTGCCGGCTTCTTCGGCAAGTATTTCGTCTTCCTCGCCGCGGTGAAGTCGGGGCTTTATGCCCTCGCCATCATCGGCGTCGTTGCCAGCGTGGTGGGCGCTTACTATTACCTGCGCATCGTGAAAATCATCTATTTCGATGAGCCCGCCGAAAAGTTCGACGCATTGGATGGCGAAGTGAAATGGGTGGCCTATGCCAGCGGCGCCTTTGCCTTGCTGTTCGTGGGCTTTGCCAATTATCTGGTAAACCTCGCGGAAGCCGCCGCCAAGTCGCTCTATTGAAACTGCCAGCCGGCCATCGCCTTGTCCACTTTGAACGCATTGATTCAACCAATGCGGAAGCCCGTCGCTTGGCTGAAGCTGGCGAACACGGCCCTTTGTGGATTTGGTCCGACGAGCAAACCGGTGGCCGCGGGCGGCTGGGCCGCGCCTGGGTTTCAGAGCCGGGGAATCTCTATGTCACCTGCCTGTTCCAGACAGCGGCAGCAGTGGCGGCGGTGGCGCAAGCCAGCTTTGTAGCGGCAATCGCGGTGCATGAATTGGCTTCAAATCTTTTGCCGAAAGAGAAGTTCTTCCTGAAATGGCCCAATGACGTGCTGATGGACGGCGCCAAGTTTTGTGGAATTCTGGCTGAGGTCGTTGGCACAGATCCAACCCGGGTTGCCTTGGGGTGTGGCATCAACCTGGCCCATGCGCCAAAAGGAACCCCATACCCGGTTGCCGCGCTGGGGCGTGAATATGCTCCTGACTCAATTCTGCCAAAGCTTGCGCTAAGCTTTTGGAATTGGCTGGAAATATGGGATGAGGGCAGAGGCTTCCCGGCAATCCGAAAGGCCTGGTTGGAAAGAGCCGCCGGTGTCGGTAAGGAAGTCTCCGTAGATGGGATGACAGGGCGTTTTGATGGTTTGGACAACGATGGCGCCATGCTGATTACCCTCAGTGATGGCACCCAAAAACAGATTCACGCCGGAGAAGTGCGACTAGGAAGAACATGAACGCGAAGAAAAAGAACCCGCATGCCAAGGATCTGGTGCTGTTACCCTTGGGCGGCACCGGCGAAATCGGCATGAACTGCTATTGCTATGGCGTTGGCTCAAACGATGATCGCGAATGGCTGATGGTTGATCTCGGCGTGAAATTTGGCGATGATGCCGACCCTGGCATCGATGTCGTTCTTCCCGATGTTTCCTTCATAGCCAAGAACCGCAAGAAACTGGCAGGCCTTGTGCTCACCCACGGCCATGAGGATCACATTGGCGCCGTGCCCTGGCTCTGGCCGCAACTCAAATGCCCCATCTACTGCACGCCCTTTGCCGCCGCTCTCCTGAATAACAAACTGAAGGAACATGGCCTTGATGAAGATGTGAAGGTTCACATCATTCCACTCGGCGGAAAATTCAAGGTCGGCTCATTTAACCTGGAGTTTGTGAATGTCACCCATTCCATTCCGGAGCCTTGCGCGCTCCTGATCAAAACCAGCCATGGAAACGTATTCCATTCCGGCGACTGGAAAATTGACCGCACGCCAACCTTCGGCGCGGGGATGGATGAAAAGCGCCTCGCCGAAATCGGCAATGAGGGCGTCGATGCCTTGGTCTGCGATTCCACCAATGTCCTGCGTGAAGGCTTCTCGCCATCCGAAGGCGATGTGGCCGCGACCATTGCCGATATTGTCAAACACGCCAAGGGCCGCGTTGCCATCACGACCTTTGCCTCCCATGTAGAGCGCGTCGCTTCCGCCGTGCGCGCCGCCCGGGCCAATGGCCGCGAAGTGGTGCTCGCGGGCAGGGCCATGCGCAATACCATTGAAGCGGCCCGCGCCTGCGGCTACCTGCGCGATGCCGGCGAATTCCTCGACGAGGAATCCTTCGGCTATTTGCCCGTGAACAAAATCATGCTGCTGTGCACCGGAAGCCAGGGCGAGCCCCGTGCGGCCATCGCGCGGATTGGCGAAGACCAGCACCCCCATGTGGCGCTCGAGAAAGGCGATCTCGTCATTTTCTCCTCGCGCACCATTCCGGGAAATGAAAAAGATGTTTCCCTGGTCCACAACAATCTGGCGAAGCTCGACGTAGATGTGATCACCGCCGATGAAGCCTTGGTCCATACCTCAGGCCACCCGCGCCAGGGCGAACTCAAAACCATGTATGAGTGGCTGAAACCCAGGGCCGTGATCCCCATGCATGGCGAGGCCCGCCATCTCCGCGCCCACGCAAAGTTCGCCAAGGCCTGCGGCGTTCCTCAGGCCCTGGTTCCGCTTGACGGCCACATGACGCGGCTATGCCCCGGCAATCTGGAAAATGTCGATGAAGCACCGTTTGGGCGCTTGCATGTCGATGGAAAGCTCATCGTTCCCGCCGAAGAGGGGCCTGCCAAACATCGCCGCAAGCTTTCGGCGGTCGGCGTCGTTTTTGTTTCCATTGTCTTGGATGAGAAGCTGCAACTCGCCGACCATATCCAGTTGCTCGGCGATGGTCTGCCTGCGGGCCTTGAGGATGATCTGCTGGATGCGGCCGAAGATGCCTTCGAGTCCATGCCAAGGCCCCGGCGCAAGGATGATGCCGTGGTGGCCGAAACCATCCGCATAGCGGTGCGCCGCGCCGCCGACCAAATCTGGGGCAAAAAGCCCGTTTGCAAGGTGCTCGTGCAGCGCGCGTGATATACTGCAACGAATCATGAGCAAGCCCGTAAAGCCCCCCCAGGACCCCAACAACATTGAGCCAATCCAGCTCCGCGAGGCGCTGGAAGAGCGCTATCTCGCCTATGCGCTCTCGACCATCATGCACCGGGCCTTGCCCGACGTGCGCGATGGCTTGAAGCCGGTCCACCGACGCCTTCTCCACGTCATGCGCCTTTTGCGTTTGGATCCGGGGGCTGCCTTCAAGAAATCAGCCAAGATCGTGGGCGACGTCATGGGCGGCTACCATCCCCATGGCGACCAGTCGATTTACGACGCGCTGGTGCGCCTGGCCCAGGACTTTTCCTCGCGCTATCCCCTGATTGATGGCCAGGGCAACTTCGGCAACGTCGACGGCGATAGCGCTGCTGCTTATCGCTACACCGAAGCGCGCATGACCGAAGTGGCCCGGCTGCTGCTCGAAAACCTGGATGAAGACACGGTCGATTTCCGACCCAATTACGACGGCACGGTGCAGGAACCGATCGTCCTGCCCGGTGCTTTCCCGAACCTGTTGGCCAATGGCGCAACGGGCATCGCTGTCGGCATGGCCACGAGCATTCCGCCGCACAACGCCGCTGAACTATGCGATGCGGCCCTTCATCTCATCAAGTTTCCCAATGCCGGGGTGGAGAAACTCACCCAGTTTGTGATCGGGCCGGATTTTCCGACCGGCGGCATCGTGATTGATGATCGCGCCTCGATCATTGAAGCCTACAAGACGGGCAGGGGCGGTTTCCGCGTCAGGGCCCGCTGGACTACCGAAGACCTGGGGCGCGGTGGCTGGCAAATCGTCATCACCGAAATTCCCTACCTCGTGCAGAAAAGCCGCCTCATCGAAAAATGCGCTGAACTTCTCACCGCGAAGAAGCTGCCGCTGCTGGCCGACATCCGGGATGAATCAGCCGAAGATATCCGCATCGTTCTGGAACCCAGGAGCCGCACCGTCGATCCAACCCTGATGATGGAGCAGATGTTCCGCAACACCGAACTCGAAGCGCGCATTCCGCTCAACATGAATGTGCTCTCCGGTGGCAAGGTTCCAATGGTCATGTCGCTGGCTGATGTGCTGCGCGAATGGCTGCAGCATCGCAAAACCGTGCTAGTCCGCCGCACCAATTTCCGCCTCGCCGAAATTGCCCGGCGCCTTGAAATTCTCGGCGGTTATCTCATCGCTTATCTCAACCTCGACGAAGTCATCCGCATCATCCGGAATGAAGACGAACCGAAGCCGGCGTTGATGAAACGTTTCAAGCTCACCGACAATCAAGCCGAGGCGATTCTGAACATGCGTCTGCGCGCCTTGCGCAAGCTCGAGGAAATGGAAATCCGGACTGAGAATGATGCACTGACCAAGGAACAGAAGGGGCTGAAAGGCCTTCTCAAGTCAGACGATCTGCAATGGCAGCAGATCGCCGAGGAAATTAAAGCGGTCAAGGAAAAATTCAGCAAGAAGACCCCGCTTGGCAGAAGGCGCACCGATTTTGCCGAAGCCCCCGAAATTGATCTCGATCTCGAGCAGTCGATGATCGAGAAGGAGCCGGTCACCATCGTCTGCAGCGAGAAGAGCTGGATCAGGGCCATGAAAGGCCACATCGAAGACGCCACGGCTCTTGCCTATAAGGATGGCGACCAGGGAAAATTCGTTCTCAATGCCCAGTCCACCGACAAGATCATGCTGTTCTCTTCATCGGGCAAGTTCTTCACCCTGGAAGCGGGAAAGCTTCCCGGCGGCCGCGGCCACGGGGAACCCGTGCGCCTCATGGCCGATCTCGACTCAACTGATTCGATCGCTGCCTTGTTTGTGCATGTCCCCGGGACAAAGCGCCTCCTGGCCTCAACTGAAGGCGATGGCTTTGTAGTTCTCGAGGATGAATGCGTGGCCATCACCCGCAAGGGCAAGCAGGTCTTGAACGTCAAAGCGCCTTCCGAGGCATTGGTTTGTGCGCCTGTGGCTGAGTCCGACAACTACGTTGCAACCGTCGGCGACAATCGAAAACTGCTGATTTTCAAACTTTCCGAGCTTTCGGAAATGACCCGCGGCAAGGGCGTCCGCATGCAGAAATTCAAGGATGGCGGCTTGTCGGACGCGCGGACCTTCAACCTGAAGGAAGGCCTGTCATGGATTGATTCATCGGGGCGGAACTTTACTGTGACAGAATTGAAGGATTGGCTGGGCGAACGGGCCCAGGCGGGCCGCCTGCCGCCCAAGGGATTCCCAAAGAACAACCGTTTTGGTTAACAGGAGTGGCTTTTGAAGGGCGATTTTCCTTTCAAACCGGCCTTATCCATTCAACTGATATTAAATAACGTCATGAATCTTAACGCAAAATTATCCGGGCGAGCCACATGATATGGATAGAAAACGGTTACAGTTTGCAGATGTTGTTTACGGAAGGACTGTAAGGATTATTGGAGCCGCGCCAGCGGATTAAGGTCATGCACGGCGAGAGATTTTGGATAGCTGGGGGAAGAAAGCTCCCCGATTCCTCCATCGAAAATGTCCTCGATGAAGTGGAGGCGGAGCGTTTCAATCATGACGGCGCCGTAAGGGTTACGACCGGCCCTCTGGGCACGGAAATCAAATGGTCAGTTTTTTCACCCTGCTTTGGCTCGCTTTACTATGCCATTGAATGGCTGCCTCTTGCGAGCCTGCCCGTTGTCCTGCGTTTTTATCTCTCCGGATGGTTTGAAGAGACCTGCTTCACGGCCGACCATGCGATCAACAGGATTGAGCAAATTCTCGCCAAGAGCGAACTGCACCTGACCAGGCGGACGTTCGTGGAGGAGTTTGATCCGAACGGAAAGACGTTGTCGCCCATGCTGCAAAAGATCTGGCACGACCATACGATATCTCCCGAAAATTCAGTTGATTGCGTTTATGAGGAGCAGTCGCGCAAATTCCGCGTTGACCGGATTGGCGCGCAATCGACGATCGCCAAGCTCTATGGAATGTCGCCCGTGTCCTACGCCTGCAAAAGCGGCAATTCATATGACGAAGTTGTAAGCGAAGCCTACACGCATGTCTTGCGATCCGGAAAGCCGCGCTATGATCATGTGCTGGCGGCGCTGCGGATGCCCGACAATGTTGTCCGCTGGGTTCCCTATCAGAGAATTGTCGTGCCGCGTCCGAGCAGCGAGAAGGCAATGAGCGTCAGCGTCGTGGCCGAAATCGCCAAGATAGATATCAATCTGATCTAGCCGGGAACTTTCATTTACGGTTCTAGGCCGCGCTCGTGATCATTTCATTGACCATCTGTTCAAGGGCATGGCGTTCCGCAATGTTCAGCCATTCCGTGAGATCAATTCCGTCCGTTGCCCATTGCCAGCGCAGGAAACCTTTCTCGATGTAATTATAGCCCATGCGGTTGAGGTGGCCATGCGTCGCCATGCGGCTGCTGCTCAAGGACCATATGGCGTCCGGGTTCCATTTAATGAGGCTGAGAATTAGCCCAAGGCGCGAAAATTTCTCCGCCAGCTTGCGGTTGCGCACATGCTGGTCAATCCAGAACTCGCCATGATAGACCAGCTTTCCGCGAATGCGCTCGGCAATGCTGTTTCGGGTAGGTGCGGAATTCGTTGGCACCATCAGTTCCTGCCGGCGCATGGCCAAGCCAATCGTGAGATTGGGCCCCCAATCC
>CADEEO010000121.1 GCA_902826365.1 uncultured Hyphomicrobiales bacterium
AGAAGGCTCATGTCCTTTTCGGTGAAGGCCTTGTAGAGCTGGCCCATCATCTTCACGCATTGCTTGACCTGGTCGCCTTCAAGTTTCAATGCGGCGGCGATGCGGCGTCCCACGAAGGGCGCATAGCCGCTGGCGGGGTCCACATGGATGGTGGCGATCTTGTGGGGAGTCTTGGCCGCCACTTCTTCGATGTTCACGCCGCCTTCGGTGGAGGCGATGAAGGCAACGGTCGAGGTTTCGCGGTCGACAAGACAGGAGAGGTAAAGTTCCTTGGCAATGGCGGTGCCTTCTTCAATGTAGAGGCGCTGCACGAGTTTGCCCTGTGGCCCAGTCTGATGGGTCACCAGCGTCATGCCCAACATACGTTCGGCTTCGGCCTTCACGTCGGCCACGGATTTCACCACCTTCACGCCGCCGCCCTTGCCGCGTCCGCCCGCATGGATCTGGGCTTTCACCACCCAGACGGGGCCGGGCTGGCTTTCGGCGGCTTTCACCGCCTCATCAACCGTAAAGGCCGCGATGCCCTTGCCGGTCGGCACACCGAAGGCGCGCAAAACTTCCTTGGCCTGGTATTCGTGAATGTTCATTGTGCTAGCCTTATGCGAGGTCCGGGGCGATTTTCTTGGCGGCGTCCATCAGGGCCTCGACGGCAGCCAATGATTTCTTGAATCCGGCTTTCTCTTCGCCTTCGAGCTTGATTTCCACGATGCGCTCAACCCCGCCCGCACCAATCACAACAGGCACACCCACATAGGTGTTGTTCACGCCGTATTGGCCGGTGAGATGGGCGGCGCAGGGCAGCACGCGCTTTTTATCCTTGATGTAACTCTCGGCCATGGTAATGCCAGCCGAGGCGGGGGCGTAATAGGCGGAACCGGTTTTGAGCAGGCCCACGATTTCAGCGCCGCCGTCGCGGGTGCGCTGGACGATTTCATCAACGCGCTGCTGGGTGGTCCATTTCATGGCAACGAGATCGGGCACGGGAATGCCGGCAACGGTGGAATACTTCACCAGCGGCACCATGGTGTCGCCGTGGCCGCCGAGCACGAAGGCGGTGACATCTTCAACCGAGACCTTGAATTCCTCGGCGAGGAAATGGCGGAAGCGGGCGCTGTCGAGAACGCCAGCCATCCCTACAACCTTGTTGGGCGCGAGGCCGGAATACTTCTGCAGGGCCCAGACCATCACGTCGAGCGGGTTGGTGATGCAGATCACGAATGCGTCCGGCGCATACTTGGCGAGGCCGGCGCCCACCTGGGCCATGACCTTCAAATTGATTTCAAGCAAATCATCGCGGCTCATGCCGGGCTTGCGCGGAACGCCTGCGGTGACGATGCAGACATCGGCTCCGGCAATGCCTTCATATTTGTTGGTGCCGGACAGGCTGGAATTGAAGCCTTCGATGGGGCCTGATTGCGAAAGATCAAGGGTTTTGCCCTGGGGAATGCCTTCGGCAATGTCGAACACCACGACATCGCCAAGTTCCTTGAGGGCGGCCAAGTGGGCCAGCGTGCCCCCAATCATGCCGCCACCGATCATTGCAATTTTCTTACGAGCCATTTTTTATTTTCCCTCTCAACCCGCTGGGGCGCGGGTTCTATTGCATTGCACAAGCGGGGTTTTTCTAGGCCTGATATAAAGAGGCTTCAAGAACTACTAACGGCTAATGGGGATTTTGTGACGATTTTTCAGGTTTCGGCGATTTTTTGGCCCCACCAGGCCGCCGATTGCATTTCCTGGAGCCGCGAAACGGTGCGGGCGAACTCAAACCGGTGGCCGCCCTGGGGATAAATCCGTTCCGGCGGCTGGGCAGAAGAAGCCACGAGATGCAGGCGGGCATCATAGATGGTGTCAATCAGCAGGACAAAGCGTTTGGCCTCATTGCGCTGGCTGGTTTTGAGGGCCGGGATTCTTTCCACAAACAGGGTCTGAAAGTGTGAAGTGAGCGCCAGATAGTCGGGCGGGCCGAGGGGCGCTTCGCAAAGATCGGCGAAGGTGAACCGGGCGCAGCCATGGGCGCTTTCCGGCACACGCAGGCTGCGCCCCAGCACCGGAATTTCACAGATCTTGCCTTTCGGCACATCGGTCAGGCGCTCCCAAATTCTTTGGACATGGGCATCGGCCTTTGGGCCGAGCGGTGTCACGAAACTTTCCCGGGCTTTCACGCGGCCCAGTCGATAATCCGTGGGGCTGGCCAGCGAAATGACATCGAAATTGCTTTCCATGAGTTTGATGGCCGGCACAAACAGATCGCGGTTGAGGCCGTCCCTGTAGAGCTGGCCGGGCGGCAGGTTCGAGGTGGTGACAATGACCGTGCCATGGGCCAGCAGGGCCTGGAACAGGCGGCCCACAATCATCGCATCGGCAATGTCGCTGATCTGCATTTCATCGAGGCACAAAACCTGCGCCTGCTTTGCGAGGTCCGCGGCGATTTGCGTTATCACATCGGCTTCGCGGAGCGCCTGGCGGCGGCGGTGAATATCCTGCATGAAGGCATGGAAATGAACACGCTGCTTGGCTTTCACCCGAAGGGTTGCAAAAAATAAATCCATCAGCATGGTTTTGCCGCGGCCCACGTCGCCATAGATATAGGCACCCTTGGGTGTGCCGTTCTTGTTCAGCAATCGCCCGATAGCGCCGCGCTGTTCACGCGCTTCAAGCGCCTGGGCCAGATGATCGAGATGGGAAATGATTGCGGCTTGCGCGCCGTCGCTTCGAAGCTCGCCGCTTTTTATTTTTTCAGTGTAGGCTTCAAGCAGCGCAGTCACCGGAAGACACCCAGGAAAAATGCGAGCATGGCGATATAGGCCGCAACGATGGCCGCAAAGCCGAGGGCTGAAATCATGACTCCGGGAACGGAGAGGGGCTTGAGGCCGTGGTCAATGAGGCGTGGCCGAAGGTTTGCAAGGATTGAAATGCCACCGAAGATGAGCAGGATGACCTGTTCGAAATAGAATCCGGTGGCAAGAATCGTCACCCCGATGGCGAGAAGGCCAAAGCGCGCATGGGAGCCCATGAGCTTGGCCAGAACCGAGCGCAATGCCACGCCGCCATCAAGGGGCTCAACGGGCAGGAGATTGAAGAGGTTGAGGCCGATCACCACGATGCCTGAGATTATCAGCCAGGCGGGAAGGACCATGCCCAGCATCAACGGAAAGGTGATGGCAAATGCCAGCAGCAGGCTGAAGCCCGGCCCCATAAGGGCGGAAAATACGGCCTGGGCCTGGGTCTCGTAGGGCAGGCGCGGCATGGCAAGCGCTCCCAGAAAGGGCAGGAAAATCATGCGGCCCCAGGGCTGGCCGATCAGGCGGTAAGCCAGGAGATGGCCGAATTCATGGACCGCGAGGGCCACGACCAGCAGACCCGACACAAGCCAACTGGTCATCAGGGCGAAAGCCACAAGGCTCACCACACCGGTGACGATGGCAACGCCTGCCGAGATCCACATGTGGGTTGTTTCATCGGGCTTGCCGGTTTCAGCCAGACCTTTGAGGCGATAGGCGCCGCCCCAGAGATCGGCGCGGGCGAGGATTTGCGCAATCAAGGGGCGCGGACCCCAGTCATATTTCAAGGTGAGCCATGTACCTTCAGGGCCGGCTTCGGTTTCCGTGACAATTTTCAGGAGTTCATTGTTGAGGGATTTTCCCTCAAGCCCCTCACGGTGAAGTTCAAGATAGGCGGGTTCGCGCCGTTCCACCACGCGAAAATCGGCCTGGAATTCCTGCCGGGCGCCGGTTGAAAGGGTGGTCACATAGGTCATGCGGAAAATCTGGCGGGCCGCGTCTATGAGTGCTGAAGTTACCGTGGTGCGGTTCCAGACCTGCACCTTCCCGTCATGGAGGTCGACAAGGGCAAAGACCTTTCCCGGCGGGGCCCTTACCAAAAGCCTTGCGCGGGGGTTCACCCTTTGGCGAAAGCCCAGAAGCGCCAGCAGAATGAGGATAAGGGGAATCTCCACGCCGGCGTTAAGGATGAATTCTGGCATTTGTCCTCAGGGGTTGCCGTTACTTACGGGACGCCTTGCCTGATGCGCAATTGAAAAAAGGTGAAAGGCCTAATAAAAGCTTGGCCCATGCCCAACCCAATTGTTGTTGCCGCCCTTTATAAATTTGTCACGCTGAAGGATTTTGCCGGCCTTCGGCAACCCCTGCACGCGGCCATGAAGGCACATGGAGTGAAAGGCACGCTTTTACTGGCTCAAGAAGGCATTAATGGCACGATCAGCGGCAGGCGTGAAGCCATCGACGGGTTTTTGGGCGAACTGAAAACGGATCCTCGCTTTGCCGATATTGACCACAAGGAATCCTTTTGCGACGAGGAGCCTTTCTATCGCAGCAAGGTGAAACTGAAGAAGGAGATTGTCACCATTGGCGTTGATGGCGTTGACCCCAACAAGCAAGCGGGCACCTATGTGAACCCGGCGGACTGGAATGCGCTGATTGCCGATCCGGATGTTCTGCTTATCGACACGCGCAATGATTATGAAGTGGCGCTTGGTACGTTTAACGGCGCGACGGACCCCAAGACCTCCAGCTTCGGCGAATTTCCGAAATTTGTCGGGGAGAACCTCGATCCGGCGCGGCACCGGAAGGTGGCCATGTTCTGCACCGGCGGCATCCGCTGCGAGAAGGCTTCGAGCTACATGCAGTCACGAGGCTTTCGCGAAGTTTATCATCTGAAGGGCGGCATTCTCAAATATCTTGAGGAGGTGCCGAAAGAGCAAAGCAGATGGCAGGGCGAGTGTTTTGTCTTTGACCACCGCGTGGCGGTGGGCCAGGGCCTCGTTCCAACGGAACTGGAAATGTGCCACGGCTGCCGCATGCCGCTTGATGCAGGCGACGAGTTCTCCGAATTTTACGAACAAGGCGTGAGCTGCCCAAAATGCTTTGCGAGCTTGAGTGAAAAATCGAAAGCTTCGGCGCGCGAACGCCAGAAGCAGATTGACCTGGCGAAGAAACGGAATTTGCGCAAGCCGATTGGCGTCTAGCGCTTCTTCTTTTTCCAAGCGGCTTTCTTTTTCCTGAAAGCAGGCGTGTCGCCCGCAACGTGAGGTTTTCCAGCGCCTTCAAATTTGGGTTTGCCACCGGCGAAGGGTTTCTTGCCCTTGTAGTCTGTTCCTTCGAACTTCGGCCTGGCTGTGCCCTCATGGGGTTTCCGGTCTTCGTAGCGTGGCGGCTCAGCCTCGTGTTTTGGCTTGAAGTTTGGCTTGAGGCCTGGATTGCGCGAGTGGCGACTGATTTCCGGTGCGCCCTTCAGCAGTTCAATCTTCACGTCCTCGTCATCGGCTACCAGGCTGGCGATGGTGAAGCGCTCCACAACGGCATTGGCGATTTCAAATCGGGTTTCATTGTCGGTGATGCGGATGGCGCCGATATCGGCTTTCACAACCTTGCCGCGGCGGCAGATCATCGGCAGCAGCCATTTGGGATCGGCATTGTTCTTGCGGCCGATATCAAGGCGGAACCAGGTGAAATTGCGGGATTCGGCTGAATGGGACGCTGGCCGCGCCGGCTTTGCTTCGCGGAACTCGCGGCCCGGGCCGGGGTCAAACACATCTTCGGCGGCAGGCAATCTTGCGCGGTAAACCCGGACAAGGGCTACGGCAATTTCTTCCGGCGAACGCGTGGCCAAAACGGCGCGGGCCATTTCCAAATCCTCTTCGCTGCTGATATCGGTCAGCAACGGGTCGTGCAGCATGCGCTGCTGGTCAAGCTTGCGGATGTCCTCGGCTTGGGGCGGGCCGCTCCATACCGGATTTACCTTTGCAGCCGCCAGCATTTGTTCGGCTTTTCGGCGGCGCGACAGCGGCACAAGCACAACGCTCACGCCCTTCTTGCCGGCGCGGCCAGTGCGGCCGCTGCGATGCTGCAGGATTTCCGCATCATTCGGCAGATCGGCGTGAATGACGAGGCCGAGGTTTGGCAGGTCAATGCCGCGGGCCGCCACATCGGTCGCCACACAGACGCGGGCCCTGCCATCGCGCAGCGCCTGCAGGGCGTGGTTGCGCTCGCCCTGGCTCAATTCGCCGGAGAGATAGACTGCGGCAAAGCCGCGCTCGAGAAGCGTTGCATGCAGGTGACGCACATGATCGCGCGTATTGCAGAATACGATGGTGCTTTGCGCTTCAACAAAGCGCAGCACGTTGACCACCGCATGCTCAACTTCATTTGGGGCCACGCGCATGGCGCGGTATTCGATATCGGCATGGGCCCGCTCGCCGCCCGAAGCCTCGATGCGCAAGGCATTGCGCTGATAGCGCTTGGCGAGGTTTGCAATGATTTTCGGCATGGTGGCGGAAAACAGCAGGGTGCGCCGTTCGGCGGGCGTTGCCTCCAGAATGAATTCGAGGTCTTCACGGAAACCGAGGTCGAGCATTTCATCGGCTTCATCGAGAACCACAGCCTTGAGGTCGGTGATGTTCAAAACACCGCGTTCGAGATGATCGCGAAGGCGTCCTGGAGTTCCCACGATGATGTGGGCGCCATCGGCAAGGCGCCGGCGCTCGCGCTTGGGGTCCATGCCGCCAACACAGGAAAGGATGCGCGCGCCGGTATAGTGATAGAGCCATTCAAGCTCGCGCTCCACCTGCATGGCGAGTTCGCGGGTGGGGGCGACAATGAGCGCCATGGGCGAGGCTTCCTGCGGGAAGCGCTCGGCCTCGCCGAGAAGGGTTGTGGCAATGGCCAGGCCATAGGCCACGGTCTTGCCGGAGCCGGTTTGGGCTGAAACCACGAGATCGCGGCCTTCGGCCCTGGCTTCGAGGACGGCGAGTTGAACCGGGGTCGGGTCTTCGTATTTGCGCTCCGTGAGGGCGCGCGCGAATGGGGCAGGGGTTAAGGGAAATGCCAATTGACTGGGTGCTTTTCTAACGGAGTTGAGGGCCAGCTAATGGGATTTTCAATCCACATTGCGCCATTTGGGCCGCTCTTATAGCAAGTCCATGGAAAACACCATGGCGAAGGGTTAACCACTATTGCGGGTCAATCAGCGCCACATGGGGGCTGGCGTGGCGCGGCAGTTTGCCGGCAAGGCGCGGGTCGTCATGGATCTCGACCATGAGGCTATAGGGCTTGAAGCCTGAACGGCGGTAGAAGCCGAGCGCGTTGGGGTGATCGAAATGGCAGGTGTGAACCCAGAAGCGGCTGATCGGCTTTTCCCAGGCCTTGGTGATGGCGATATTCATCAGTGCACGGCCTAAACCGCTGCCAATGGCCTCCTTGGCCAGGCCAAAGAAGGCAAGTTCGCAATTTGGCAGGTCCTTGAAATCAAGCTCCAGAATGCCAACCGCGGTGTCGCGCTGATAAAGGGCGTAGGATTCCACTTGGTGGTGGCCGAGAATTCCGGCCAGCTTTTCATCAGGCATGATGAGGCGTGAAAACCACATGAGGTCTTCGCCCACCTTGCGGAATATCTCGCGGTAACCGTCGAGGTCATTCACATCTACGGGCCGCAATGAATAGCCCGCCGGCAAAGACGCATCCCTGTTTTGCGGCCTTGATGTCATTTCAAGGCAAGTCACCACATTGGCGAGCCTGCCTTTCGGCAGTTCGTAGTAACCTAAGGGCAAATCGAGCGACTGCATGCTTAACGCATCGTCGGAATGGAGAACTGGGCGCCTTCCTTGGTTCCCGAGGGCCAGCGCGAGGTCACGGTTTTGGTCTTGGTATAGAAGCGGATGGAATCCGGCCCGTGCTGGTTCAGGTCGCCGAAGCTCGAGGCCTTCCAGCCGCCGAAGGTGTGATAGGCAAGCGGCACCGGAATGGGCACATTCACGCCCACCATGCCGACCTGCACCTTGGCGGCGAAGTCGCGCGCCGCATCGCCGTCACGGGTATAGATCGCAACGCCGTTGCCATATTCATGGTCGTTGCAGAGGCCAAGCGCCTCGTCATAGGTCTTGGCGCGCACCACGCCGAGCACGGGGCCGAAAATTTCCTCCTTGTAGATGCGCATGTCTTTGGTGACATTGTCGAAGAGCGAACCGCCAAGGAAATAGCCGTTCTCGTAGCCCTGCATCTTGAAGCCGCGGCCATCCACTTTCAGGGTTGCGCCTTCCTT
>CADEEO010000122.1 GCA_902826365.1 uncultured Hyphomicrobiales bacterium
CTTCCAGAAAACCCCCCGGCGAAACCCCGTGCCCAAGGCCTTGGAACACGCCTCCTTGGCCGCAAACCGCTTGGCATAGGAAGCCGCCCGCTGCGCCCGCCGGTCGGACTTCTTCTGCTCGATATCGGTGAAAATCCGCGCCACGAAACGCGTCCCATAGCGCTCCAGCGTCTGTTCAATCCGTCTTATATCCACCATGTCATTGCCTAGGCCGATGATCATTTGGAAAGGCCCCGGCTGCCCGGCTTGATCGCCGGAAGGGCCGCCAGCTCCGGTGGCAGGGCATCGGCCGGATACGCCGGAATTTCAAGGCTGGTCAGTGCAAACAGCGGCACACCCAAATCGGCTTTCCCGCCCGAGCGGTCGATCAGGCAGGCGGCGGCCAGCGTAACACCCCCCTCCTCGGCAATCCCGGCAATGCATTCCCGCGACGAAAGCCCCGTGGTGACAATGTCTTCCACCATCAAAACCCGTGCCCCCTTGGCAATGGTGAAACCGCGTCGCAGCACCAGCTTGCCATCCACCCGTTCAAAGAAAATGGCCGGAACCCCAAGCTGCCGCCCCATTTCATAGCCCACCACAACGCCGCCCATGGCAGGCGAAGCCACGATATCTATCTGCGCCCGGATTTTGTCGGTGATTCGCTGCGTCAAGGATTGGCAAAGCCGGTCTGCCCGCTTGGGATCCATCAGAACCCGGGCGCATTGCAGGTAGCGCGAGCTATGCAAGCCGGAGGACAGGATGAAATGCCCTTCGAGAAGCGCACCTGCCGCTCGGAACTCGCCTAATACCTCGTCGTGGCTCAGCATCTGTTACCCCGTTGCCCGCGATACGGCGCTCACCGCATTCTTGGTCCTGAGCCCCGTGATGATGTCGTTCAGATGCCGTGCATCATGCACTTCCAGCAGAATGTCCAGATCAAAAAAGTCGCGCACCCCCTGCCGCGCCATCATCTGCAACTCGTCGATGTTGCCGCCCTGGTCGCCGATCACCTGGGTCACCTGCGCCAGGGCGCCGATTTCGTTCAAAAGCACGATGTTGATCCGCGCCGGAAATTTCTGGTCCGAGGCGGCGCTGTCCCAGGCGAGGTCGATCCAACGTTCCGGCTGGCTGTCGAACTGTTCCAGCGCCCGGGCGAAAATCGGATAGATCGTTACCCCCTCGCCCGGCACCGTAATGCCCACAATGCGTTCACCGGGAACTGCGCCCGTCTCCTTGGAAATCGTGAATGCCATGTTACCGCTCAGGCCCCGCACCGGAACCGCTGCCGCATGCGCCGGATCGGATTTCTTGGCGGCAGTCCCCTTGCGCCGCGACTCGCGCATCTGGCTCGCTTCCACCGTAAGCCCCATGGCCTTCAGCATGTCGTAACCCGAAAGATCGCCCCGCCCGATCGCCGCCATCGTGTCGTCCACATTCTTGTGGCCAAGGCGCGGCACCGCGGCGGCAATTTCCTTGGCCACCATGGGCTTGTTCTGCTTGGCCAGAAGCTTCTCGACAATCTCGCGGCCAAGCCCGGCGAATTGCTTGCGCATGGCGGCGCGCGTGGCGCGCCGGATCGCCGCCCGGGCCTTGCCGGTAACCGCAATGTTTTCCCAGGCCGGCGGCGGCACCTGCGCATCCGAGCGGATGATGTCAACCTCGTCGCCGTTTTCGAGCTCAGCCACCAGCGGCGCATGCCGTCCGTTCACCTTGCAACCCACGCAACTGTCGCCGATGGAGGTATGCACCGCATAGGCAAAGTCGATGGGCGTGGCCCCGCGCGGCAGTGCGATTAATTGCCCCTTGGGCGTGAAGCAGAACACCTGGTCATGGAACAGTTCCAGCTTGGTGTGCTCGAGGAATTCCTTGGGGCTCTCCCCCTCCTGCAGCATCTCCACCAGATGCCGCAGCCAGCGATAGGCGTTGGATTCAGCCCCAGGCGGGCGAAACCCGTCAAGCGCCTCTTTCGCATCGGGCGCATCCTTGTAAAGGGCGTGCGCCGCAACCCCGCGCTCGGCAATTTCATGCATCAGCTTGGTGCGAATCTGCATTTCAACCCGCATGTGATGCGGCCCGATCACAATCGTATGCAACGAACGGTAGTCGTTCTGCTTGGGAGTGGAGATGTAGTCCTTGAATCGTCCAGGAATCGCCCGCCAGGTCCGGTGCACAATGCCAATAGCCCGGTAGCATTGGTCCACCGTGCCCACCAGCACGCGAAAGCCGAAAATGTCCGAGAGCTGGCCGAGTGACAAATGCTTGCGCTCCATCTTGCGCCAGATTGAGTAGGGCCGCTTTTCCCGGCCGTAGACTTCCGCCTTGATGCCATTTTCCGCCAGTTTGGTGGCCAGCGCCTTTTCAATCTCGCGCAGCATATCGCCGCTTTCCTCATGGAGCTGCGCGAGCCGGTCCTGGATAATCTTGTTGGCATCCGGGTTGAGCACCCTGAATGAAATGTCCTCCAGTTCGTCACGCACCGTTTGCATGCCCATGCGGCCGGCCAGTGGTGCGTAAATGTCCATGGTTTCCTGGGCCACGCGCAGGCGTTTTTCCGGCTTCACATGCTCGATGGTGCGCATGTTGTGCAGGCGATCCGCAAGCTTCACCATCAGCACCCGCACATCCTTCGACATGGCCAGCAGCAGCTTGCGCAAATTTTCCGCCTGAGTGGCTTCCGTGGTGACAAGATCAATCTTCTTGATCTTGGTTAGCCCATCCACCAGCGCGGCGATTTCCTTGCCGAACTTCTCCTCGATTTCCTGATGCGTGGTTTCCGTGTCTTCCACCGTGTCGTGCAGCAGCGCCGCCGCCACCGTGGCGTCATCGAGCTTCATCTCCGTGAGAATGGCCGCCACCTCGAGAGGATGGTTGAAATAGGCCTCGCCCGAGGCCCGCGTCTGGTTGCCATGCGCCTTCATGGCATAGACATAGGCGCGGTTGAGCAGGTCCTCATCCGCGTCCGGGTCATATTTCACGACCCGTTCAACCAATTCATACTGGCGTATCATAAGCGCTAGTTTACGATAAAAAAGGCCGGACGCGAGGGTCCGGCCTGAATATTCTTAAAATCTGTGGAAACTAGTAGCCGTTGCGCTGGCTCCCGGGGCTTTCGGCCGGCG
Source organism: uncultured Hyphomicrobiales bacterium (assembly GCA_902826365.1). GTDB lineage: Bacteria > Pseudomonadota > Alphaproteobacteria > Rhizobiales > Aestuariivirgaceae > Aestuariivirga. The sequence goes on from CADEEO010000122.1 coordinate 3,102, forward strand.
GCATGCCTTCAAGGCCGCGGAGCAATTCCTCTTCGGTCATCTGCTCGAATTCAACGACATCATCACCAGCGGCGGCCTGCTCGCCCACGCTGCCAGCAACGCTTGAGGTCAGGAGCGGCATGTCGGTTGGCTCCGGCTCATCCACTTCCACATGCTTCTGCATGGCGTGAATGAACTCTTCGCGCAGGTCATCCTTGTTGATCGTCTCGTCGGCAATTTCGCGCAAGCTGACGACCGGGTCCTTGTCGTTGTCGCGGTCTAGGGTGATGGGCGCCCCTTGCGAAATCATCCGGGCCCGGTGGGCCGAAAGCAGAACCAGCTCAAACCGGTTCGGCAGCTTGTCAATGCAGTCTTCAATCGTGACGCGCGCCATAAGCTCGTGTTCTCCTGAAACGGGGGTAAATCGGGATTTGGGCGGCTTCTAGGGGTATTTCGGCCAAAATGCAAGCTTTGCCCCTCACGCGTCGGTGTTAACCGTCAATTGGGCGGCGAAGGCCCGTTTGTAGGCGGGCCGCGCTTCGCCCCGGGCCACATAGGCGGCCAGATTCGGAAATTCGTCCAGGATGCCCGATGGCTTCAGTCGCTGCAGCACATGCACCATCATCAGGTCGCCCACGCTGAATCCGCCGTCGAGCCAGTCGGCACTGCCAAGGCGGGCGGAAAGTTGCTTTAACCGGTCGCGGGCGCGATCCGAAACCAGAGGCAGGCGCTCCTTGCTCCAGGGCTTGTCGCCCTCAAGGAGCTTGGCGTTTGCGAGTTCGAGGATTGGCGGCTCCACCGAGCTAAGTGCGGCGAACATCCATGTGATCGTGCGCGCCCGCGCATTCGCATCGACTGGCAACAGGCCCGCACGGCGCTGCGCGATATGGAATATGATCGACCCCGTCTCGAACAGGACCAGATCACCGTCCTCGTAGGTCGGAATCTGGCCGAAGGGATGAAGCGCCAGATGCGCCGGTTCCTTCATCGCGCCAAATGACACAAGGCGGACCTCGTAGGGCTGACCCACTTCTTCCAGCGCCCAGCGAACGCGCGTATCACGCGCCAATCCCTTGCCGCCATCAGGCGACGCTGCGAGGGCGGTAATGGTGGGGGTCGTCAATGCGCTCCTTCTCCAGCCGGTTGAACGTTGCGCAGAACCGTAAGGGTGATGATGGCGGCCACCAGCATGCCGATTGCGGAGAGCACAGCAACCGCGAAAAATCCTGTGCTGAACGCTTCCCGGGCAAGGGTCAGCAGGGCCCTTCCCGTGTCCCCGGGCAGCAACGTGGCCGCATCAACCGCCCCCACCAGCGTGCTCCGCGCCGTGCGCGCCAGTTCCACCGGCACGTCGGCAGGAATAGCACCCGCCATTTCACTGCGGTAAATGAAGGTGCCGAGGCTGCCCAGAACCGCTATGCCCAAAGCCCCGCCCAACTCGGCGGCGGTTTCGGAAAGGGCCGAAGCGGCGCCCGTCTTCTCCGGTGGAACCGCGCCCACGATCAATCCCGTAGTGAGTGCGATCACCGGCGTAAATCCCGCCGAGAAAATAAGCGAGGCCCCTACAACGCCGATAAGCGTTGTCATCTGCGACAGCAGCAGAAACCCGAAAGCCGACACCAGCATGCCCGCTGCCAACAGGTAAGCCGGCCGCATCCGGCTCACCAGCATTGGCGTCATGAATGACACCGCCGTGAACACCAGCGCCGATGGCACCGACCACAGCCCCGCTTCAAGCGGAGTAAGTCCCACCACAAGCTGGAAATACTGCGCCATGAAAATGAACGATCCGAACATGAAAAAAATGCCTAGCATATTGATCCCAAGTGCTGCGTTGAAGCTCAGCGAGCGAAACAGCTTGAGATCGATCAACGGGTCCGCAAGCATGGCCTGGCGGCGCAGGAAGGCAACGGCCACCGCAATGCCAGCCAGCATGAAGCCCAGCGGCTCCCAGCCGAAGCCAGCCTCTGCCGTGTTTTTCATGCCGTATATGAACAGCAGCGCCGCCGCCAGCGACAGCAGCGCGCTCGTGATATCCAGCCGCCCCGCATTGGGATCGCGGAACTCGGGCAGCAGCGACGGCCCCAGCACAAGCAGCAGAATCATCACCGGAACGCCCGCCAGGAAAACCGAACCCCACCAGAAATACTGGATCAGCAATCCGCCAACCAAAGGCCCGATGATGGCGCCTGCCGAATAGCTGGAAATCCACATGCTGATGGCAAAGGTCCGCTCGGTCGGATCGCGGAACATGTTGGTGAGCAGCGACAGCGTCGAAGGTGCCAGCGTGGCGCCCGCAACGCCGAGAATGGCACGCGTGACGATCAGCATTTCGGCGCTGTTGGAAAACGCCGCGAGAATCGAGGCAATGCCAAAGGCCGCCGCGCCAATCAGCAGCAGCTTGCGCCGTCCGATACGGTCGCCGAGTGTGCCCATGGTCATCAGGAATCCTGCCACCATGAAGCCGTAGATATCGATGATCCACAGAAGCTGCGCCGCCGTTGGCTTGAGATCGGTTGCCATCTCCGGAATTGCCAGGTTGAGCACCGTCAGGTCCATCGAATAGAGCATGCAGGGCAGCGCGATCACGCCAAGCCCGATCCATTCGCGCCGCGTTGCTTTCGGTTCGGCAGTCGCTTGCTGTGCCATCAGGTCAGGCCTCCCGGCCATTGAAAGGCTGTGAATTCAGTTGACGGGGTTCGACGCCGTCGAGGCAGTTTGCGTTGATGGCGGCCCCCCACGTCCCATCGGGCGATAGAGCATAGGAGAAGCCTTGAATGCCGCATGTTTTGCAAAACAGATGATGTATCTTATGCGTGTTGAAGAGATACTCGGTCAGGTTTTCTTCGCCTGATAAAAGCCTGAATTTTTCCCGTGGCACGAAGGCCAAAACTGATCCAAGCCGTTGGCAGCGCGAGCAATTGCAGGTTATCGTCTCGTCGAGATCGATATCCACTTCATACCGCACCGCACCGCATTGGCAGCCGCCATGGTAATGTTGAACAGGCATCCCTAACTCCTCCGGTAATTTGAATCTGAAGTATCAAACAAATAGCTAGCGCCCGTCGTAGGCCGCCTGCAATTTCTTGATGTCGAACTTCACCATCTCCATCATCGCCGCCATCACCCGGCCCACCTTGGCCTGGTCCTTGTCGCCGATCATCTCCATGAAAACATTGGGAACAATTTGCCAAGAAAGGCCGAACTTGTCTTCCAGCCAGCCACATTGCACTTCCTTGCCGCCATCTGCTGTCAGCAGTGACCACAGCCGGTCAACTTCCTTCTGGTCATCGCAAAGCACCATGAATGAAATGGCCGGGGTGAACTTGTACATCGGCCCGCCATTCAGCGCATGGAGATGCTGGCCCTCCAGCTCGAAGTCCATGACCAGCACGCTGCCCTTCGGCCCCGGCCCATTGTCGCCGTTGCGCATCACTTGGCCGATCTTCGAATTGCCAAATACCGAGGTGTAGAAACTCACCGCCTCTTCGGCGTTGCCGTCAAACCACAGGAATGGGGTGATTTTTTGAATCTTTGCCAACTCACTTCTCCTTTTTTGCATTTTGGGGACCTGGTTCAAGCAGTGCCCAGATGATGCCCATGGGATCACGAAGCCGCCCCCAGCGGTCACCCCAGAACTGCATTTCAAACGGCACATCCACCGTGCAGCCCGCATCGACGGCACGCTTCCACCACCTGTCGCCCTCGCGGGTCACCAGCTGCATCATGTAGCTTTTGGAAACTTCCTGCTTTTCCCCCATGACGGCAGCATCGCTGAGCATCAGGGCGCCGCCATTGATTTCAAGCTGGCTGTGCATCACATGCTTGCCGTCTTCGCTGCGCATCGTGCCCAGGTCCTTCGCCCCAAATGCCTTTTCATAAAAGGCGATTGCCTTGTCGGCCCCATCCACCATCAGATAGGGAATAACGCCTTGCATTACGCGCTCCATGTCGGTCATCACATTTCTCCTTTGACGTGTCAGATTATTTTACGGCAGCGGGATCCATCCACATGATCTCCCAGATATGCCCGTCCGGATCCTGGAAACTGCGCTCATACATGAAGCCGTAATCCTGCGGCTCGCGCAGTTTCTGGCCTCCTGCCTTTAACGCTGCATCGACCATTTTGTTCACCTCGTCCTTGCTTTCCGCCGAAAGGGCGGTGAGCACCTCGGAGGTTTTGGTTGTGTCGGCGATGGCCTTCGGCGTGAATTCCTTGAATTTTTTGTGTGTCAGGAGCATGGCATAGATGTCATCGCTGATCACCATGCAGGCCGCTGTTTCATCCGTGAACTGAGCATTGAACGTAAAGCCCAGCGCCTTGAAGAAAGTCATTGACGCGTCCAAATTCTTCACCGGCAAATTGACAAATATCTTGCGTGGCTGGGCTGCCATGGGATGTTCTCCGGTTACGGTTTGTAGTTGAAAAGCAGTTTGAGATGGCAACTGAGATGATTGAGGCAGTCCACCGCCACCTGCGGGCCGCCCTTGGCCTTGGCCAGTATGAAGGCCCCCTGAATTACCGCCTGCGTGTAAAGCGCCAGACTCGCCGCCGTCCAATTCGCAGGCGTGCCCCGCGTCGCCATCACTGCGGAAATGTCAGCTTCAAGCGTTGACGCATGTTCGCTGATGTAGCGGTTCGCCGCCGCCGCGATTGCCGGGTGCGTTTCATAAGCCTCCTGCACAAGGGTGCCGAGCAGGCAGGTGAACTCCGGCAGCGTGCCTGAAAGAATGCTCTTGCGGAAATCCACATAGGCCAGCAGCCGCTCCAGCGGATCGGCAAGCTCGCGGTAACCGGCCTGCGAAAACAATCCCTCCGCCATGGCGCCGAAATGCGCCGCCGCCGCCACCGCCATGTCTTCCTTACTCTTGAAATGATGGAAGAAGGCCCCCTTGGTCACTCCCGCCGCGTGGCAAAGGTCGTCCACGCTGGTGCCCGCATAACCCTTGGT
>CADEEO010000123.1:0-6870 GCA_902826365.1 uncultured Hyphomicrobiales bacterium
CGTCATGAAAGCTTCCCTCTCACAACAACACCGTCATTCCGGCGAAAGCCGGAATCTGGTTGCCATTCTAATCCTGAACGGGATTCCGGCTTTCGCCGGAATGACGAATGTGGGCGGCTTATCATGACGCCTCCCCGATTTCATTCGTCGCGGTGTTGCGCGTGAGCTTGAACCAATGCCGGCAGCCCAGCACATGCTGCCAGTATTCGGTGTGCGGGCCTGTTGGATTGTCGAAGAGGAAATAGTAGTCATGCCAAGCCTTGAGATCACCCTCACCGTGCTTGGGCCGTTGCTTTGTGGCGTCGCCGCCGTAGCGGAATTCGCTGACGTCTCTCTCACCGCAATGGGGGCATGGGATTCTCATTGCTTGTAGGTCCAGTTGCCGATGCCGTAGTCGTCAAGCTCCTTGCCCTTTTCGAAACGATCAAGCGCGTAGCAGCGGTTGAGTTCATGTTCCTCGTCATGGGCGATGGTGTGGGCAAAGGTCCAGCCGCTCGCAGGCGTGGCCTTGAAGCCCTGGTAACACCAGCCGCCATTGAAATAGAGGTTCCTGATATCGGTGCGGCAAATGAAGGGGCTGCCGTCGGGCGTCATGTCCATGATGCCGCCCCAGTGGCGCAGCAGGCGCAGCTTCGACATGAAGGGCAAGAGCGACACGGCGCACTCCGCCACGGTTTGGATACGGGGGAACTGGCCGCGCTGGGTGTAAGTGTTGAAGCCATCGATATGGCCGCCGAAGACCATGCCGCCCTTGTCGGATTGCGAGAGATAGAAAAGCTCCGCACCCCAGGACACGACATGATGCACCATGGGCTTCACCGGCTCGGTGACGAAGGCCTGGAGGATGTGGCTTTCAATGGGCAGGCGCAGGCCAGCCATTTTGGCGACATGGGAGGAATGACCCGCCACGGCGATGCCGATTTTGCCGCCGAGAATTTTGCCACGCGAGGTTTCGACGCCGACGGCCTTGCCCCCATCCATGATGAAGCCTTCGACTTCGCAATTCTCGATGATGTCGACGCCCAGCGTGTCGGCGGCGCGGGCATAGCCCCAGGCCACGGCGTCATGGCGCACGCTGCCGGCCCTGCCCTGAATAATGCCGCCCCAGATAGGCCAGCGCGCCTCCTTGGAATAATCGAGATAGGGCAGCAGCGCCATGACCTGGCCGCGGTCCAGCAACTCCGCGTCGATGCCGTTGAGCCGCATGATGTTGCCGCGCCTCGCATAGGTGTCGAGCTGCACCGGGTTGGTGGCCAGAACGATCTGACCACGGTGGGAGACCATGCAGTTGAAATTCAGTTCATGGGAGAGTCCTTCCCAGAGCTTCAGGGAATGCTCGAAAAACTGGGTGTTGCCATCAATCACATAGTTGGAGCGGATGAGCGTGGTGTTGCGCCCGACATTGCCGGAACCGATATAGGCCCGTTCCAGCACCGCCACATTGCGCATCCCATGGTTTTTGGCCAGGTAATAGGCGGTGGCCAGGCCGTGCCCGCCACCGCCGATAACAATGGCGTCGTAGGAGCTCTTCGGCTCAGGCGCGCGCCAGGCCCGCGGCCAAGGCCGTTCGGGCGACAGGGCGTGCTGGGCAAGGGCAAGGGCTGAGTAAGGTTTGAACACAACAGACCCCCTACCAGAATTTCACGTCAGCCGACAAGACGAGGATTTTTCACCCCCGGCGCCTGACCCATTCCACGCCCTCGCTCACCAGCATGGCCGCCACCGACATGGAGAGGAAGCCATAGACCAGGGGCATGATCGTGCCGTCATACTGCTGGCCGATCCAGGTTCCGATGAAGATGGAAATCAGGGTCGACAGGGTGCCCGAAATGGCCGCCGCCATGCCGGCGATATGGCCCACGGGCTCCATGGCCATGGCGTTGTAATTACCGAAGAGGATGCCGCAGCAAAAAAAAGTGCAGAACAGGTAGAGGCCCAGCGTCCAGAGCGGCGGGTGGCCGGTATACATAATCGCCACTACGGTGAATATGGCGGAAATCACGATGCAGACGCGCACCGCCCATTTGGCAAGCATGCGCATGCCGTGGCGCATGACCATCCGGCCGTTGAAAATCATGGCGAAGGCAATGGCTATGGCGAACACGCCGAACCAAACGGCAAACAAATCGCCCTGGGCGTATTGCTCGGCGAATATCTGCTGCGAGGTGCCGAGGTAACAGATGAAGGCCGAAAAGACGAAGCCTACCGCCAGGGTGTAGCCCCAGGCCGCTGGAAAGCGGAAAAACTCCCTGGCCGAGCGGAAGAGATTGCCCGCCGAAAAGGCCACGCGTTTTTCCCTGGGCAGGGTTTCCTCCTGCCTGACCTGAAGGAAAATCGCGGCAATGATGGCCATCGCCAGGAAGCCCACAAAGATCATGCGCCAGCTTGCGACGAAGAGAACGAGCTGGCCGATGGAGGGGGCGAGAATGGGCACCAGCATGAACACCGACATGACGAAGGACATGATGCGCGCCATGGCGGCACCGCCCTGCCCGTCACGCACCATGGCCATGGAGACGATGCGTGGGCTTGAGGCGCCAACGCCCTGCAGGGCGCGGCCCGCCAGCAGCATTTCAAAACTGGTTGAGAACAGGCAGAGCACCGAGCCTGCGAGATAAATCAGCAGGCCCCCAAAAATTGCGGGCTTGCGGCCGGTGCTGTCTGATATGGGACCGGAGAGCAGCGTGCCAATGGTCATTCCGCCAAAAAACGCGGTAATGATGAATTGCCGCTTGTTGGGGTCGCTCACGCCAAACTCGCTGGCCATGGTGCCGATGGCGGGCAGCATGGTGTCAATCGACATGGCCACCAAAGCGGTGAGCAAGGCGACAAGGAAAATGAATTCCTTTTGGGAGGTGTGTTCGTTCGTCATGGCTCTCAGTTCTATTTTATGAAACGCAGGGCGCGCATTACGTCGAAAATAGTGGCGGTTTCAACGCGGTTGGTGCGGTTGCCGAGGTATTTGCAACCCGGATAAAAACTCTTTTCGTAAGCCAGCACCGGACTCACATAGGTCAGGTCAAGCGTGAATTTTTCAGGCATTTCCAGCAGGCAATCTTTCAGTTTTCCGCGCAAGGATTTTTCAACCCCGGCCCGGATGGCATTTTGCGCGGCGAGCGGCGTCATGGAAATGGTGGATTGGCCCCGTCCCTCTTTCACCGCCAGCCTGCCGATATGGGAATTAGCTTGCTCAACCTCTTCCATCAGCGCCTTGTCACCGCTCACGAAGGCGACGGGAACGCCGAGGCTCGCCGCCGCCAGGGCGCAGAGCCGGAATTCGGAAACGGGTTTGCCGTTCAAGGTAATCATGTGGGTCCGTGTGTTCAGCGTGTGGGCCAGGCTGTTGCCCTCGGACCCCACGCTGGCATGGTGGCCAATCATCACGAGGGCCGCGAAGCTTTCATCCAGTTCCTGGATCATGCTGTAGGGATGGCCGGACCATTCACGGATCAGCGTTACATCCGCCGGCAGCATGGTGGTGATCAGGTTGCGCCCGCTGTCATGGGCGTCCTTCACCCAGATTTTGGTGGCCCCGGCGGCGCGCGCGCCATCGATGGCGGCGATGGCTTCGCGGGTCATGATTTCGCGGAATTCGGCCCAGTCGGCGTGGCCCTTTTCGGCCTCGTCCCAATGGGTTATGCCAGCCACGCCTTCAATATCGACACTGATATAAACTTTCATTTCCGCTAAACTAGTTCCCATGAAGATAGATTCCAACAGCCGAAGCGTAGACCTAGACCCGCGCGCGGCGCAGTTCTATGAAAATCCCTACCCCGCCTACCATGAGCTGCGCCGGAAAGTGCCAGCATTCAAATGGCAGCAATATGGCTATTGGTGCTTTGCCGGGCATGAAGACGTTAACGCGCTTTTGCGTGACCGGCGCTTCGGTCGGCAAATTCTCCATGTGGCCACCAGGGAGGAGCTTGGCTTGGCCGACATTCCGGCCCGCCTCAAGCCTTTCTATGATTTCGAGCAGCATTCCCTATTGGAGCTTGAACCGCCGGTTCATTCGCGGCTGCGCGGGCTGGTCAACCGGGCTTTCCTGTCGCGCCAGGTGGAGCGGCTGCGGCCCAAAATCGAGAGTCTTTCCAACCAGTTGATTGATGGCTTTGAGGCAAAGGGTGAGGTTGACCTTTTGCCCTCCTATGCCACGCCCATTCCGATCATCGTGATCTGCGAGCTGCTCGGCGTTCCCACAGACAAGGCAGATCAGCTCTTGAGCTGGTCGCATGACATGGTGGCCATGTACATGGCAAGGCGGGACCGGGCGGTGGAGGATACCGCGGTTGCGGCCACCATCGCCTTCAGCGACTACATGCGCGGGCTGGTGAAGGAGCGGCGCAAGGATTTGAATGATGACCTGCTCTCAGCCCTCATCCGGGCCGAGACCGAGGGGCAGAAGCTTTCGGAGAATGAGCTTATCACCACGGCCATCCTCATTCTCAATGCTGGCCATGAGGCCACGGTTCATGCCATTGGCAACGGTGTGAAAACCCTGCTTGAGCTTGGCGTGAAGGAGCCCATCAGCGAAAGCCTCATCGAGGAAATCCTGCGCTTTGATGCGCCGCTGCACTTGTTCACACGCTATGCGCTGGAAGATCTGGAATACGGCGGGATCAAGTTCAAGAAGGGCGAAGAAGTAGGCCTGCTGCTTGGCGCCGCCAATCGCGACCCGGCCCGCTTTGCGGAGCCCGACCGGTTCAATCCGGCGCGTGAACCAAACCCGCATGTAAGCTTCGGGGCCGGAATCCATTTCTGCATCGGCGCGCCATTAGCGCGGCTTGAGATGTTGATTGCCTTTCAAACCTTGTTCAAGCGCCTGCCGAAACTTAAGCTTGCCACCACGCCCCATTACAAGGACTCCTACCATTTTCACGGGCTGGAGGAATTGAAGGTGAGGTTCTGATTACTCTGATCTCTCTTCTCAAATTCTCATCATGACCGGACTTGATCCGGTCATCTTCTGTCAGCGGAGAAGATGCCCGTGTCGAGCACGGGCATGATGAGAAGTTGGAAACAGGAAATCGTTTCCTATTAGCTTCCCACCCACAGGCACCAGATGGCGAGCAGCGGCTGTGCTTCGGTTCGCATGGCGTGGAGCACATTGGGTTCGTTGTAGATGAGGCCGCCGGGGCCCGGGGTGGTCCAATCCATGTTTGTGTTCCACCAGGCGCCGCCTGCCAGCGAGACATAGACTTCTTCCGGAGGATGCCGGTGGTCGGGGTAACGCACATGGGGCGCCAGCAGGCTGATGCCGACCCACACATCTTCGCGTTCTTCGAGGCCACCTGGACCTGCGATAAGGGCATTTGCGTGGCCATCGTGAAAATTCGTGCCATCTGGCGTCGAACCATTGCGACGCTTCCATTGCAGGCGGGATGACAGATTGCTCAGGGTGGCCGCAAGTTCCGGGACTGGAGCGGGACCTGCGCTTGCCACGAGCAAGGCGGATTCCAGCGCATCGCAGACTGGCAAAAGCTCTGGTGCAGAACTGCCTTTGCCGCCCACATTCTTTCGCAGCGCATCGAATACAGGCTTGGCGGCCGGGCCGGCGTTTTTGCAGGTATCGGCGCGCCGCAGAATGGCGGTTTCGGTCAGGTCATAGAATGCCTGGAGTGCTGCATCGCGGTGTTTCATGCGCCCACCTTGGATGAAGGGCTTTTGCCTGGCAAGCGGCACCTCGCGCCTCACGTCGTTTCCGCGCCTTTGGCTGACGTTTATCCGCCGCCTTCTGGCCCTTGTTGAGCCTAAAGCTACCCACTAGTGAAACTTTCTCAACAGGCCAGACCATGACCGATGTACAGCCCGCTCCAACCGGACGCCGCTCCAGAAGCGCCGGTGGGGCCGATGCCCGCAGGGCCGCCCGCACCAATCAAGTCACACCGCCCGCTGGCTTTATCCGCCGCAAGATCAAGACCTATGAGCCATTCAGCGATGATCAACTCGAGCTGATCGAGCGCAATGCGGAAACCGTTCTGCAGGAAACCGGTATCGATTTCTACGAAGATCCGGAAGCCGTGCAAATGTGGAAAGAGGCTGGCGCCGACGTCAAGCATTCAGAAATTGATCCGAAGCGTTTTCGCGTGCGCTTTCCCAAGGGCCTGGTGCGCGCGCTGATCAAGACGGCGCCCCGCGAATACACGCAGCATGCGCGCAACCCGGCCAACAGCATCACCATCGGCGGCAACAACACGGTGTTCGCGCCGGTCTATGGCCCGCCCTTCATCCGCAATCTCGATGAAGGCCGCCGCTATGCCACGATCGAGGATTTCCGCAACTTCTCCAAGCTCGTCTACATGCTGCCGAGCCTGCATCACGCGGGCGGAACACTGTGCGAGCCGGTGGACATCCCGGTGGCCAAGCGCCACCTCGACATGGTCTACACCCACATCAAGTACAATGATAAGCCGTTCATGGGCTCGGTCACCTCGGGTGAGCGCGCGGCGGACTCGGTTGCCATGGCGGAGCTTCTTTTCGGCAAGGAGTTCGTCGACCAGAATTGCGTGATGACCAGCCTGATCAACGCCAACTCACCGATGGTGTGGGATGGCGTGATGCTCGGGGCGCTGAAGGCCTATGCCCGGGCCAACCAGGCAACCGTGATTTCGCCATTCATCGTGGCGGGCGCCATGTCGCCGGTCACCACGGTTGGAACACTGACACAGATTCTGGCGGAGGCCTCGGTCGGCATTGCCTTCACGCAATTGTGCCGGCCCGGCGCGCCTGTGGTTTTCGGCACCTTTGCCGCGTCCATGTCCATGCAGTCAGGTGCGCCGACCTTCGGCACGCCGGAACCGGCGCTTGTCACCTTCGGCGCGGCCCAGCTGGCGCGCGGCATGGGCGTGCCCTTCCGCTCCGGCGGCGGCTTGT
>CADEEO010000123.1:6880-8000 GCA_902826365.1 uncultured Hyphomicrobiales bacterium
GCTTGTGCGGCTCAAAAGTCCCGGATGCGCAGGCAGCCTACGAAAGCTCCAACACGCTGTGGTCGACGATTCTCTCCGGCGTCAACTTCTGCCTCCATGCGGCGGGTTGGCTGGAAGGCGGACTGGCCTCCGGCTACGAGAAGCTCATCATGGATGCGGACCAGCTCACCATGTTCCAAAAGCTCGCCGAAGGCGCTGATTTCTCGGAAAATGGCCAGGCGATGGACGCCATCCGGGAAGTTGGCCCTGGTTCGCATTATCTGGGCGCTGCCCATACGCGGGCCAACTTCGAAACCGCCTTCTGGCGCTCGGGCCTTGCCGACAACAATTCATTCGAGCAGTGGCGCGACGAGGGCGAAAAAGACATCGTGGCGCGCGCCAACACCCAGTGGAAAAAAATGCTCGCCGACTATGTGGCCCCTCCCCTTGATCCTAGCATCGACGAGTCGCTTCAAGCCTTCATGGCCAAGCGCAAGGAAGTTCTGCCGGACAGCGTGAACTAAAAAATCGAGCGTCATTCCGGCGAAAGCCGGAATCCGGTTGCCATTCTAGTCCTGCACAGGATTCCGGCTTTCGCCGGAATGACGAAAATCTGGGGGCACCTTCACATCGGTGAGTGCGTAGAACCCCACGCCGGCGATGACCATGGCGGAGCCGATGGCGTCCACCAGCGTAAAGGGTTCGCCCAGAATCCAGACGGCCAGCGAGATGGTGATCAGCGGGGAGATCGTGGCGATCATCGAAGTGGATTGCGGCGAGATGCGCGAGAGTCCGGCGTTCACCAGGAACGATGGCAGGACCGTTGCGAAAAATCCGGTGCCCGCCGCCAGCCAGAAGAACCTAGGGCTTGAGGAGAAATCAAAGCTCTGGCTTACGACCATATAATGGATGATGCAGGCAAAGCCCGAACCTGAGAGGGCAATCGAAGTAAAGAGCGCGCTGCCCATGGCGGTGATGAAATTCTTGGCCAGCAGTTGGTAGATGGCAAAGGTCAGGGCGCAACCCAGCACGAGCGCCGTGCCGATGACCGTAGCCATGCCGCCGGCCGGAAGGTCGGTGAGGAATACCACGACGAGGCCCGCATAGGTGATTAGCGCCGCCACAAGGCTCTTCCAAGTCA
>CADEEO010000124.1:0-6071 GCA_902826365.1 uncultured Hyphomicrobiales bacterium
ACCACGCAAACAAGAACAATCGCCAGTATGCCCAGCCGCTTTGCCATCTCTTCACCCGATACGCAGGCTTCAGTTGTTCTCAAAATAGGCGGTGCCCCCTAGTTTAACAAACTGTTTCGGCGCAGCTTCCTCGTTTTGTCACTCCGGCGAAAGCCGGAGTCCCATTATCGTTAAGGGGATTCCGGTTTTTGCCGGAATGACGGATTGGATCATAGAATACGCACTCTCGGCTCCGCCCGCCTCCGCAGCATCAAATCACTTACGGCCCAGACCAGGGCGTCGAGGCGGTCGGGGCTTTTCTGGCCTTCGCCGATGGCTGAGCACATTTCGTCTTCCAGTTCGGCGAAGGCGCCGACGTGGGAGACCCGGCCCTGCTCGTAAAGCGCCGCCACCGGCTCCGCCCTTGCCTGTTTGCCGCGCGTGGCGTGCACGCTGCGGAGGGCCAAGTCCGGGTCAACTTCGCGCAACACCTGTTCCACCATGGCGCCGCCCTGGTTCACTTCCGCCACGACGCGATCAGCGTTGCGCGCGTAGTATAGCGCCACGATTCTCCTGGCCCACTGCGCCGGCCGCAAGCCTTGCGCCGAGCGGTCTTCGAGCACATAGCATCTGCCATCCACGCCAAGGCCGGCGCAGACAATGCCGCAGGCGTTGCTCTTCTTGCCAAAGCCCGCCGGCGGGTCGACCGCCACGACCACGCGTTTCAGTTCGGGCGCAAATGATACCCGGGCCTTCTCGATGTGGTCGCGCTTGAAGATCGCATCGGGATCATCCTCGATCAGTTCGCCGTTCAGTTCCTGCCGCCCCAGCCGTGTGTCGCCGTAGCGTTCCTTCATGTCATCAAGGAAGCTCTTCGCCAGGTACTTGCTGTTGTCGAATGTGGTGGAACGGCTCGTCACCGTGCCTTGGTCCGCCAGCAACCGTTTCAAAACCGGTATGGGCCGCGGCGTTGTGGTGACCACGGCGCAGGGCCGCTCGCCCAAACGCAAAGCAAACTGCAGCATGTCCCAGACTTGCCCAGCATGCTTCCATTTCGCCAGCTCGTCGCACCAGGCCGCATCGAATTGCGGCCCACGCAGGCCATCGGGCTCCTCCGCCGAATACACATGGGCCACGCAGCCGTTGGGCCAGGTGAGTTGCCGCTTCGACGGCTCGAACACCGGCCGCTCGTCTTCGCCATGAATGGCCAGCAGGCCGGACTTGCCTTCGATCATCACCAGACGCGCTTCGGCAAAAGTCGGCGCCACAATGGCAATGCGTTCCGCCTTGCCGATGATGGGCTCCCAAATACCGAGCGCGATGGCTTTCACCCATTCGGCCCCGGCGCGGGTTTTGCCGGCGCCGCGTCCGCCGAGGATGAGCCAGCTTCGCCAGTCCGTTCCCTCAGGCGGGATTTGCTGGCTGGGCCTCGCCCAGTTCCGCCAATCCCGGAGCAGGTTCTCGACCTCTTCCAGTTTCAGGTTCCGGCTCAGCTGGCGGCCCTTCCGCTTCGCCGCACAAACCTCTAATGCGGCGCGCAAGCTCCTCACGGGCGGCGTCATCAAATTTCCGCCGTTCCTTGCGTTTTCGGGCGCGGGCAGCGCGATCCTTGCGTTCAAGTTCCAATACCTTTTCCAAAGTGCGCACCAGCATGTTCACCGGGCGGATATCACGTTCACTGGCGGCGGAGCTGACTTCCGCCGCAATTTCATCCATTTCGCCTTCAAGCTGCACCAGGCGTTTCTGCAGCAGGTCCTTGAAGCGCTGGATGGTGGCGCGGGTGCTGCCGCTGTTCCGGGCGCCGCGCAATTTCCAGCCGCGGGCGCGGGCCTCGGCAATCAGCTTGGCACGGTTGACGCCAAGCGCCTGGGCGATGGCGTTCAAGTCGGTTGTTGTTGTCTCATAGTCGGTGCGGGCCTGCTGCCACGGCAAATCGCCCGCGGGGCTTTCGCTCTCGCTGCTCATGTTGTTTTCTAACCCAATTGTGGAGAATAGCCGTTTATAGCCAAACGACCGTACGGTGTCAAGGCTTATTTTCTTTTTATATGATTTTAAGTCTATAAATAATATTCCCGCTCGGGAAATTTATTGTCGATTAGCTGGATTTTGATGATATTTTTACCGCTCGGGAAATTTTTATAGACATCCTGTAAAAAGGTGTGTTAATTTCCCGCTCGGTAAATATCATGACAAAACGCAACCTCACCCCCGCCGAGATCGGCGGCATTGTCCGAACCGCCCGCAAGGCGCAAAACCTGCGGCAGGATGAACTTGCGGGCGCTGCCGGCGTTGGCTTGCGCTTTATCGTTGATCTGGAAGCGGGCAAGCCCACCGCGCAAATCGGCAAGATGCTGCAAGTCCTGGAAGCGCTAGGTTGCGAGCTTCAGTTCAAGCTGCCGCCAGAACAAAAAACCATAGGCAAGCCATGACGCGAGCCCTCGACATCTGGTGGGACGGGCAGCTTGCCGGTCAACTGACACAAGACGATCATGGCGAACTCGGATTCGCATATGCGGCCGAATGGCTGGAGCGTGAAAGCGCTCCGGCCTTGTCGGCCTCGCTCCCCAAACGCGCGGACCCCTATTCCCGCCGCGCGTGCCGGCCTTTTTTTGGCGGCCTTCTGCCCGAAGAGGGCCAGCGGGATGCAGCGGCGCGGGCTCTGGGCGTTTCGCCCCAGAATGATTTCGCCCTGCTTGAGCGTCTTGGCGGCGATGTCGCCGGCGCGCTTCAACTTCTGCCGCATGGCAAAACGCCCACGGCGCCCGTTTCAGATCCGCGGCCGGAACCGCTAGACGAAGCGGGCCTTATCCGCGTCCTTGATGCCTTGCCAGTCCGCCCCCTGCTTGCGGGCGAAAGGGGTTTGCGCCTTTCCCTTGCCGGCGCACAATCAAAGGTGCCAGTGGTTCTGGTGAATGGCGTGATTGCGCTGCCGGTTCCCGATCAGCCCACCACCCACATCCTTAAGCCGCCAATCCAGCGCTTTGCGGCAACGACTGAAAATGAAGCTTTCGTCATGCGCCTCGTCGGAGCCATTGGCCACGATGCGGCAAGCGCTGAACCGCGCGTCGTTCGTGACCGGACATTCCTTCTGGTTGAGCGCTACGACCGGTCGGTCAGCGCCAACGGCAATATTCTCCGCATACACCAGGAAGATTTCTGCCAGGCGCTCGGCGTGCCGCCAGAAACCAAATATGCCAACGAAGGCGGGCCAACCTTCAAGGATTGCTTCGAGCTTATCCGCCGCGTCGCGGCCCGGCCCGCCGGCGATGTATTGAAATTGCTCGATGCCGTGATTTTCAACCTCATCGCCGGAAATGCCGATGCCCATGGAAAAAACTTCTCCCTCCTTTATGATGACCACGGCCCCCGACTGGCGCCGCTCTATGATCTGCTCGCCACCGTGGCCTATCCTGAACTTTCGCCCAAGCTCGCCATGAAGATCGGCAAGCGGGCAACGCTCGCCGAGATGGATGCAAGCGGATGGGCAGCATTCGCTGTTGACGCAGGCCTCGGTTTGCCGCTCGTCCGCCGGCGGATCGCCGAGATCAGTGATGGCGTGAAATCGGCGGCGCGGGATGTTGCACAAGCTCTCGTTCGCCCCGGACTTGATGAGGCGGCCCTCTTGCGATTTGCCGGGCTTGTACGTGATCGTGCGGGGCGCTGCGCCCTGACGGTTCAGAAGTGAAAAGATCAATCTGAACCCAATTGTGGAGAATAGCCGTTTATAGCCACACGACCGTACGGTGTCAAGAGTTATTTTCCTATAAAAGGAATTTTCTTTTAGCTTTGCAAACGCCGGGACGTGGGCGCCTGCAAAAAGCCTGGAACCATTCCCGCCACCGGCAGTTTCATGAGCAAATGCCCGGTCACGCCCCCGTGAAAATGGAAAAGGCCGGGCATTGCCGCCGCAAACAACCCTGCGGCGCTGATTGTTGGTATTACAGGTCCCCACTTGGCCCGCAATCAGGGAGCCCCGCCACTGAAAAGCGGCGGGGCTTTTTGCGTCATGGCGGAGCTGGCGAAAGGCCATAAAAAAACGGTCCCGGCGGTGCTGTAATAATGCCGAAACCGTTTTTGTGCCAGCTTGGAGGTAATGAGCTGTCAGGCGTTTTTTTAAGGCAGAATTCCTCAAGAAAAATTAACGCGGCGGAGTCATTTGTCCAAAAAACTTAACCATGATGCGCCGCCGCAATCAGGCGTCCTGATTGCGCAGCTCCTCGATGACGGCCTGCGGATCGGACACATCATTGGCCGATTTGCGGCGCGCCACGTTCGGTTCGGCGCCGGCATTCGCCGGAGTTTCGGCAATTCCCTCCTCGGCCTTTGAGGTTCCGGATTTGGGCAGGCCCTCATCGATTTCGAGGTCCTCATTTTCTTCGCGCTCAATGCGGGTCTTTTTCGCTGCGGGGTTAAGCGGTTTCTTCGGGTTGTCCTTGTGTTTGCCCCGCATGGTCACAGGCTCCAGCTTGCCGTGCCAAGCCAGGCGCCATCCACCTTTTTCCATGACACGCCCAGGAAGGTGGCCTTGGTCATGTAGGCCGACTTGTTTTTGAGGCGCGCCAGAATGTTCGGCAAGCGGCGCTTCACGGGCTTCTTTTTCTGCGCGGCGCGTTCACGCTTGTGATGAAGCTTGAGGGCGGTCACATATTCCTGCGGAGTGACGCCGGGCCAGCGCGCGTAAAGCCCCTTGATCTGCTCGTCATGCGGCAAATGCCGGGTTTCACCGAGATAGTCCACCAGCGGGGCCACATCATCCATCCGTTCTGCGCTGTCCATTTTTCAATCTCCCTTTTGAACTGTGGAGAGGTAACGCCAGGGACGGCAATTCGTTCCATCATTGGATGCGCCGAATTTCAACGGAACCAACTTCCGGGCGGGGCGTTTTACCAGCGGCATCAGAAACCGAAAGGAGCATGACCATGGATAAATTTGACAAGAATCCCAAGCCCGGATTCAACGCACGCGAAGCGGATGAGGGTTCAGGCGCCACGATTGCCATCATTGTTGCGGCCTTCGTTCTGGTCGTCGGCGCGTTCATCTATTTTGGCAGCGGCACAACGGCTGACGGGCCGCAGGTCACGCAAAATGACGTGGCCCCGGCGCCAATCACCGAGCCGGCCACGCCGCTGCCTGCAACGCCTCCGGCCGCTGAGCCCCTGACGCCACCGGCCACACCGCCCGCCGATGCGCCGGCTGCCAACCCCTAGGTTGATGCAACCAGCCGGATATCACGCAGAACCGGGGAAAAGCCTCCATCCATCGATGGGGGCTTTTTCGGTGCGGCAGGGGAACTTTTCCCCGCGCCCTGAGTTATTGCGGTTCAGGAGAGGGTTTTTGTTCAAATTCTAAGAAGCAAAAGGAGTTTCCCATGAAAGGTTTTTTCCTCGCCACCGCCGTTGCGGCAACGCTGGCTTTTGCGATGCCTACGGCGGCTGATGCAAAAGTGAAGATCTACCTCGGCCTGCCGCATTACGGCTACCAGGTAGGGCCCGACTACCGCTACCGCGACGGTTATGGCTGGTACCAAGACCGCAACTATTACCACCGCGGGCGCCTGTCCTGCGGCGAAGCCAGGGCGCGCGTGCGCCACAGCGGCTACAGGAATGTGGCCACGATTGAATGCCGTGGCGCCACCTACACCTTCGAGGCCACGCGCCGCGGCCGTGACGTCACCGTGTTTGTGAATTCCCGCAACGGAAGAATCTGGCGCGGCTAGCAATTCCAATTTCGTGCGCTTCAGCGGGCTCCAGGAGGGCCCGCTGAAGCAGCGCATTCAAATTTCGTAAAATTGGACTTGTATATTTCACCGCTGGTTATACTCCTTGGAAAAAGGAGCGCTTCATGGCCATGCCCTCTGCCTTCGAAAACGCTGTCGTCCACCGGGCTGGCAACTTCAGCCCGGAGCGCCTGGCCACGCTCAGGAATATCTTCGAAACGGTTTGCGATGAGGCCGGGATTCCTGCTGACGCGCGCGGCGACCGGGACGCTCTCGCAGCCAAAATCCTTATCTCCGGCGAAACCATCACCTCGGAAATGGTTCTGGTCCTGAACGCCATGCACGTGGCAATGGGCCTCCGGCGCTAGTCTCACAG
>CADEEO010000124.1:6171-7800 GCA_902826365.1 uncultured Hyphomicrobiales bacterium
CCGAGCTGGGCCGCGATTTTCGGGTCGTTGCCGTAGCTGGAATTCATCAGCCATTCGCCCGCAGGCGTGAGCAGGCGGAGCCTGCCCTCCTCCGGCGCTTCGTCCGCATGGGCCACGGGAACTGCCGGATGGCCCTGCTCCGCCAAGCGATCGCTGCGCACCTCGATGCGGCCGGATGGCGTTGCGAAGCTGAGCCCTTCGAACTGTACGCGAGGCACCGGGAAAAGCCTTGCGGTTCCCACCTCTTTCAGATCGTCGAAGGTTCCTTCAAATGATGTCTGTTCCAGCAGGCGCGCAATCATGGACTCATCATTCTCAAACAGTGCGGGCTCATTGAAGCCCATGGCGGCGGCGAGCCTGCGGAAGATTTCCTGGTTGGGCAGCGACTGGCCGTGGGGCTCCGCGGCCTTCGCCTGCGCCGAAACCGTGTCGTGGAAATAGGGGAAGATGAGGTCGTCGAATTCGAGGAAGCTGGCGGCGGGCAACACGTAATCGGCGTAGATGGCGGTGTCGGTCATGAAGAGGTCGGCCACGACGGTGAACAGGTCCTCGCGCGCCAAGCCAGCGCGGATTGCTTTGGTGCCGGGACTCGAGGCCACAATGTTGTTGTTCCAGGTGAACAGCGCCTGCGTTTTATCAGGATCGTTGAGGTGCGCGGCCAGATCCATATGGCTGACGGAAGCCGCTGCGCCTCCTGAAATGAAGCCGGCATCCACGCCGCGCGTCTCAGTGCCGTTCATGTAGCAGAAGCCGGCGCCGGGCTTGCCCAGTTGCCCGGTGGCGATATTGAGCAGCGGCAGGGCGCGGAACACATTGCCGCCCTTCGGCTGGCGCTGCACGCCCTGGCCGAGCCACAAGAGCGAAGGCCCCTGCGCAAACAGCAGCGCCGCCTTTTCAATCAGCGCGGCGTCAACGCCCGTCAGCGCCGCGGTGCGCTCCGGTGTGGCGGCGGCAATCTCCGCTTCGACATCGTCGAAACCAAGAACATGCTTCGCGATAAAGGCGCGGTCGAAAAGGCCCACCTTCTTGATGACATGCAGCAGGCCAAAGGCCAGCGCCGCATCGCTGCCCGGGCGCAACTGCAGGTGAATGTCGGCCACCTTCGCCGTGCCGGTGGCGATGGGATCGACGACCACGAGCACGGCCCCCGTGGATTTCACCCAGCCCGTGTGAATGTGCGGCGCGCTGTGCGAAGGGTTTGCGCCCCAGACCATCAGGCAGCGGGCGTTGGCAATCTGCTCTGGGTCAAAGCCTGACAGCGAGGTGCCGAACATGTCGGCCAGCGGCACCTCGGCCGCCTTGGCGCACGCGGTGTCGGGGTCCACTTCGGTGGCGCCGAGGCGGTTGAAAAAGCGTCCGGGAAAGCCGCCGGCGATCATCGACAGAGTGCCGGTGTAATGGGTGTGATAGATGCTGCGCGGGTCGCTGATCTGTTTAAGCTTTGCCGCGATATCGGAAAGCGCTGCCTCCCAGGACACGGGTTCGAAAACGCCCTCGCCTTTTTTCCCAATGCGGCGGAGTGGCACCGACAGGCGCTTTTCCGCATCGCGGAACACGCCGTTATAGGCAATGGCGCATTTCCCGCAGAGCTTTCCTTGGGCGACATGATGATCGCGGTCCCCCATCACG
>CADEEO010000125.1 GCA_902826365.1 uncultured Hyphomicrobiales bacterium
TTGGACAGCACGCTCAACTAAGTATCGGGTTTCATGTGAGAACCTGGCGTCTTCCAGATATGTGTAAACGCTTGAATCAAGGTGAAGCTGAATTTATTTCGCTCCGACCAAGATCATTTTTGAACGCTACTTCAGCAAAAGCTCGGCCATCTTTTCGTTGGTGATGAGGCCGTTGATCAGTTTGCCGATGAGGGCGCCTTTTACGGCGCGGAGGCGCGGCGGCGCCATGGCGATGCCGATGACACGGCGCTTGGCGGGTTGTTCAAGCGGCGCGCTCACAACGCGGTCATTGGTCAGGCCTTCGATAAGCTGGCCTTCGGCGTCGTAGGCCCAGCCGATGATCTCGCCTGCCGCACCGGCTTTGACCAGGGCGCGCATTTCTTCGGGCTTCACGAAACCATCGCGGATGAGGGCTGCATCATCGCCCATGACGCCGATGCCGACAAAGGTCACATCGGCCTGGCGGCCCAGTTCAATCACATTGCGCACCGGTTTCTGCGCCAGCAGCACGGCCTTGTCCTGAACCGTTGTGGCGATGACCGGAAGCGGCATGGGATAGTGCGGGGCCTTGACCGTATCGGCCACCCTGCTCACCACATCATAGAGCGTGGCGGAGCCATCGGTGGCGATATTGCCGACGAGGGAAACGATCTTGTGCTGGGGGCAATCCATGGGCGTCAACTGATCGACCATGGCGCGCAGCATGCGGCCGGTTCCCATGGCAACGATGACGGGATGGGGCGACATGATATAGCGCTCAAGCTCGGCGGCGGCGGCCTGGGCCACGCCCAGCGAAACCGTGTCGGATTCAGGGTCGCTTGGCACCACTTCGCAGAAATCAATGGCGTATTTCTGTTTCACCCGTTCGGCCAGCTCGAGGCAGTTGGCGATGGGATGATCAAGCCGCACCTTGATGAGCTTTTCGCTGATCGACAGGGACACCAGCCGCTGCGCCGTCTGGCGCGAAACGCCGAGCTTCCGGGCGATTTCATCCTGGGTGTTGCCGGCAATATAATAGAGCCAGCCGGCGCGGGCGGCTTCGTCGAGGCGGCTTGTCTCCTGCTCAATGTTTCGCACCATGATGGCGGCAATGTCCCTAGGTTAACCGCAGCTCGGGCGCGGCATCAAAAAAACCATCCATACGATCAAAAACCCGATCCACCAAATGTTCTGTGCCCTGATGGTTATAGCCATGGTGGAAATGGCTGCCGCCGGTAAACTGCCAGACCACCATTCCCGCCGCCTTTGCCGCCTCTATCCCTGAAGCGCTGTCCTCAATCACCAGGCATTCCCCGGGGGGCACGGCCATTTCCCGGGCGGCATGGAGGAAAATGTCAGGGGCCGGCTTGCCATGGGTCACCATCGACGTGGTAAACAGGCGGTCCTTAACCCTTGCGGTCAAGCCTGCCAGTTCAAGCGACCGGGTGGCGCGGAGTGGGCTACTGCCGGTGGCCACGCAATAGGGAACGGCGAGGCTGTCCAGCACGGCAATCACGCCCGGCATGGGCTTAAGCTCTCCGCTGAAGCGGCGCAGCAGGCTGGCGCGGTAGTCGGATTCAAAGGACTCGGTGACCCCGGTGCCATGCAGCTTGGCGAATTTCGCCGCAACGGAGGAGAAGCTGTGGCCGAGGAAATGCGCATAGACAAACGGCAGGTCGATGGCCACGCCGATTTCGGCAAAGGTTTCCACCAGAACCTGGGCGCTCAGATACTCGCTGTCGACGAGGACGCCATCGCAGTCAAAAATAACAAGGGAGATTTTGCGCAAGCAGGCCCCAGCCACACGGCAGTTGCATTGAAAAAACCGAGCGTATAACAGAGGCGCCATGCAGTCCACCCTCCACTATCTTGAAAAACTCGTGGCTTTTCCGACGGTCAGCCGCGACAGCAACCTGGCGCTGATCGATTTTATTGCGGGCGAGCTTATGGCGCTGGGGATTACGTCGACGCTTATTCACAATGAAGATGGCAGGAAGGCCAATCTCTGGGCCACCATTGGCCCGGACAACGCGCAAGGTGTGGCGCTTTCCGGCCATACGGATGTGGTGCCCGTCGAAGGGCAGAACTGGAGCAGCGATCCGTTCAAACTGACTTTGCGCGGTGGAAATTTATTGGGCCGTGGCAGCGCCGACATGAAGGGCTTTATCGCCGCGTGCCTGCATCTGGCGCATCATGCGGTGAAGCGGAAGCTGCACACACCGCTGCATTTTGCTTTTTCCTATGACGAGGAAATCGGCTGCATCGGGGTGCGCCGCATGCTCGACATGCTCAAGACCATGCCAGTACGGCCCAGGCTTTGCATCGTTGGCGAGCCTACCATGCTGCAGGTGGTGACGGCCCATAAGGGCAAGCTGGGCTACCGGGTGACGGCGCATGGGCTTGAAGCGCATTCGAGCCTGGCGCCCATCGGAGTGAACGCCATCTACATGGCCTGCGACCTGATCGCTGAGATCCGCCGCATCCAGGACGATATTGCCATGAACGGCAAGCGCGATGGCGATTACGAGGTGGCTTACACCACGCTGCATGTCGGCAAGATGGCGGGCGGCGAGGTGATGAACATCGTGCCCAACCTTGCGAGCTTTGATTTTGAAATCCGCTACCTGCCGGAGGATGACGGCAAGGCGATTTTCGCGCGCATTCAAAAAGCGGCGGAGAAAATCGCAGCGGGATTCCAGAAGGTTTTTCCAAAGGCGCGCTTCGAGTTTGCAACCCTTCAGAGCTACCCTGCCCTCAACACGCCGGTCGACAGCGAGGCGGTGAATTTTGTCCGGGCGCTGACGGGCGGAAATTCTACGGGCAAGATCACCTTCGGAACAGAAGGTGGATTGTTCCAGCAGGAACTCGGCATCCCCGCCGTCGTCTGCGGCCCAGGCAATATCGCCGTGGCGCACAAGCCCGATGAATATGTGAGTGAAGAGCAACTCGCCCTTTGCGATCAAATGCTGGCGAGATTGCTGGACAGGCTGTCCAACTAACTTTCCTTCTCCCATGGGGAGAAGGCGGGGCCCGCCGCGAATGCGGTGGGAGGATGAGGGGTTCCGGCATTGGGCTTTTGGCACCGTAACCCCTCACCTTCCCAAGCGTAGCTTGGGCCCCTTCCTCTCCCTATGGGAGAGGAAAAATGATCCAATTCCACTGAGAGCAATTCTTTTTACGGGTCTCCCGGGACGCCGTAGCTGGGGGCGGCGGTGGGGTCGATGGCGCGCTGGAGATAGGGGCCCATTTGCGGGCGGTAGTCTTCCCATAATTTCCGCAAGAACTTGATGGGGTTTTCGTCGTCCCAATCGACGCGCAGGTTGACGAGGGGGAAATCCTGCTGGTGATAGATGATGAGGGCGGCGGAATGCACGGGCCCCTCCTCTCCGCCTGAAGCCAAGCCTGCTTCGAGCGAGCGCAAGAGGCGTTCGGCCAGATGTTCGGATGCGTTGCTGGCAAAACAATCGGTCATCACCTTCGGCAAGTCCGCCGACTTCAGGAGGTTTCCGGCGGCCACGCAATCTCTCTGTTCGGAGACCGCATGGGTGCCCAGAATATGCTTTCCGGACCAGCTTGCGGAGTTGCCCTTGTTGTCCACGGCCGTGAGCTGGCGGTATTCGATGAAGGGCCTGTCGCGGATTATTGAATCAATTGCATCCCTTGCGCTCAATCCTTGCGACAGCAAATCAAGCAGCAGCGGCCCCAGATTCGGATCGGTCACATTCTGGGTGGCTACCGCGCCAACGCCGGCGCGGGCGTGGGGGCAGCGGGCGCCCACGGCAATGGACGAGGTTGTAATGGCAACCCCGAAGGCTCCCGATTTGGCGCAACGCCCGGCAATGGAAAAAGTCATTCGGCGGCGGCCTTTACTGTCGATTGCAGCAGCGGATTGAGTTTTCGATTGAGGTAGCCGGCAAAATCATGAATTTCGCGTTCAAGCCAGCTAAACGGCCCGGGGCGGGCCAGAGGCGAATTGGAACCGCGGTGGATACCCTCAACGACGAATTTGTCTTCGGCATTCACCCTGTCAAAGAAGTCGAGCGTCTCGGTGAGCCACTCCTGCAGGCCATCGCCGAGAGCGGCATGGACCTCAGGCGCCAGGGTGAGGCCAAACCGCACCAGCACATGGTCAACGCCATCGGGGCGCAGGGTCAAATACCACATGTGGTCCGGCGCCAGCACATACATATGGCTCGGAAAAACGGTCGGCAGCAGCGAGGTATAGCGCCACTTGCCTTCGAGATGGGTGTTGTCCTTGTGGGCACGGCCATACTTCGCGTTCTCGTCCTTTTCAAAAGTCTGCCAGGTGAAAGCCTCATAGGTTTTTTCGGGAAAGCGGGTTTCTTCCACCGGGAACCAGGCACCCACGGTTGCCCGGTGAGCGACGGGCAAGTGATAGCCCTCCATGAAATTTTCCGTGAGGAGCTTCCAGTTTGTATTCCAGCGGTGATCCTGCTGGGCCACCGAAATATACTTGCCCAGGCGGTAGCGGCTGACTTCGGGCTCCAATTCCTTCAGCAGTTCGGCGACACTCGGGGCGGCGGGGTTGAGCGTCACATAGATCCAGCCATGCCAAAGTTCAGTGCGTATTTCGGGGAGGCGATAGCCCTTCTTGTCAAATTCGGGATCGCGCCCGGCCATGTGGCCAGCGCCAATGACCTTGCCTTCCGTGTCATAGGTCCAGCCATGATAGGGGCAGGAGATGCGGTGGCTGCAGCCGCGGCCTTCTAGCAGGGTCATCATCCGGTGCAGGCAGACATTGGCGAAGGACCGCACACTCCCATCCTTGCCGCGGATAATGAAAATGGGCTGGCCCGCCACGCTGTAGGTCAAATAGTCGCCCGGGTTTGGAATATCGGAGGCAACCCCCGGGCACTGCCAGTCGGCCCGGAATATTCTTTCAAGTTCGAGGGTTGCGATTTCCGGATCGGAATAGATGGCGGGCGGAACAGTGAAAGCTTCTTCAAGGGTGGAGTGGGCAACCAGCGACAGCCCCTCAAGTATCCGAGATGTGTGCGCAGCAAGTGTCACGAAACCCTCCTTCAATCCGGAATAATGGCGGTGACTTCGATTTCCACGACCCATTCGGGCCGGGCCAGCGCCGTGATGACCAGGCCGGTTGAGCAGGGAAACACGCCCTTCAGCCATTTGCCCATTTCGCGATAGACATCCTGGCGGTAGCGCACGTCGGTGAGATAAACCACGATGCGGCAGATGTGGTCCATGTGGCCGCCCGCCTCTTCCATCAGCAGCTTGATGTTGGCCATGGTCTTGGCGGTTTGGGCCGCCGCATCACCCACATGCAGCGACTCGCGCGTGTCGAGATCCTGCGACACCTGCCCGCGCACGAACACGGTGGTGCCGCGCGCCACAACGGCCTGGCAGAGATCATTGTCGAGCTTCTGCTCGGGATAAGTGTCCTTGGTGTTGAAGGGACGAATTCGCTTGTGTGCGGTCATTGCCTGTTTCCTGTCTTGTTTCCTTGCGGCCCTTTATACGCCAGATAGCTGCGCTGAATGGCGATTTGATCGGCCAGATACCTGGCGTCATGCCAGACGCCCCAGATGAAGCTTGAGCCCCGGCGTGACAGCCATGGAAGCCCTAGAAAATAGACGCCCGGTTCGGACGAAACGCCGCGCTGGTGCTTCGGCTTGCCCTTCGCGTCAAAGGCATCCACCTGCAGCCAGCCAAAGTCGGTTGAAAAACCGGTTGCCCAGATGATCGCCGTGATCCCAGCGTTCGCCAGATTCAATTCACGAATGGGATTAGTCAAAGATTCCGGGTCTGGCCCGATGATGCGGGCCTCGGGGTCTTCGGGCAGGTCGAGGCCGTTGCGGGCAGCAAAGGCATCGGCTTCGTCCAGCACCGAGATATAATTCGCATCGCCATTCGCGATATTGCGCACCAGATCGGCGGCGAAATGCAGCACGCCGTCCTTGAACTTCTCGGTTCTGCCGAGCAGCGTCATGCCGCTCGCGGCCAGATTGCGGAAGTCAACCGTCTTGCCGCCATCGGCTCCGCTTATCGCAATCGTGACATGCTCCCTGCCTTCCGGTGGGGCGGCGGCCTCCCATTTTCCGAGAACCCCCAGCCACCAGCAGAAGTCACGCCCGCGATAGCGGCGTGGAGTCCGGTCATGCGGGCCAACCGAGAGGTAGACGCGCCTGCCTGCCTTCATGAGTTCGTCGGCAATCTGCGCGCCTGACGACCCGCAGCCCACCACCAGCACGGCGCCTTCGGGCAACTGGCCCGGATTGCGGTAGAGGGTGGAATGCATCTGCATGATCCCGGCGCTCTCCGGAACGAGAGCGGGAATGACCGGCTTCTGAAATGCCCCGGTGGCGGCAATCACATAGTTGGCTTCGATCACGCCTTGCGATGTTTCCACGCGAAAGCCGGGACGGCCTTCATTTTTCCGCACCGATTTGACCTCGACGCCGCAGCGAATGGGCGCCTTGATCTTTTCAGCATAGGCCACGAAGGCATCCGCGATCTTTTCCTTGGGCACGAAGGCGTCCGGATCGCAGTCCGGAAATTCCATGCCCGGATAGCGATCATGCCAGGCGGGACCATTGGCAACGAGGCCATCCCAGCGCTCCGAGCGCCAGCGTTCGGCGATCCGGCTCCGCTCCAGAACGAGGTGAGGCACGCCGCCCTGGCCCAGGTGGCCGCTCATGGCCAGTCCCGCCTGGCCTGCGCCCACAACAAGCGCTTCGATCTTCTCAACTGACATGGTTATTCCGCTGCCTGCTTCCGCGCTCCCCAGATGCGGGAACTCATCCCACCAGCCTTCTGGGCGAATTTCAAGGTGCTGTTCCAATCGAAGGTCCGGTAGACGGCTCCCGACTGCGCAAAAGGCGGGGCCTGGGCGAACAACTGGAAGGTCAAGCGGTGGCCGGCGTAATCGGAGTTCAGGAGATCACGGGCCAGCACCAGCAGCTTGCGGCGGTCATCGGCGACCCATTCGTCATTGATGGTGTAATACTTGTCCATCCACTTCTTGGTTTCCGGATGCTCGAAAACGGCGGCATCGGGGGTGACGCAGATTTGCCCGCCGCAGAGTTCGCGGGCGGTGTGCATCATCTTGGGAAGGTTGTTGAGCGCATGGCAGCGGCCCGACATCAGCAGTGACTGGTTGGGCATGAGCAGGCCATTGGGGCTTTGCTCGGCCATGACGATGGAGGCGGTAAGATGGGCATTGATGCCTTCGCGCCAGACGGCGAGCTCAGTCAATTTTTCCTGCACGGCCTGCTGCTTGTCGAGGCCGGTCTGCTTGGCATTCCACAGGGCGGCACCAATGATGAGATCGGCGTAGGACAAGGTGCGCTGCACGAAGGGGAACGCAGAGTAGCGGTGCAGCGTCTGGCGGATGAAGGCGGCAGCGCGGGTGTGCTGGTAGAACAGCACGTCCTCCCATGGCACGAGGACATTGTCGAGAATGACGATGGTATCGACTTCATCAAACTTGTTTGACAGCGGATAATCCCGCGCCGGTGCACGGCCGGTAAAGCCAGTGCGGCAGATGTGCTTCACGCCGGGCGCATTCATTTTCACGATGCAGCCAAGGGCATATTCGGAAAGCTTGGCATCGCCCCA
>CADEEO010000126.1 GCA_902826365.1 uncultured Hyphomicrobiales bacterium
TCCCGCTACGCCGCGCTGCTGAATAATGAGCTGCCCATGGTGGTGCGCGGCCGCAATCTCAGCCGTGGCCGAAAGCTTCTCGTGCGCGTGATGATTGGCCGCAATACCCGTCAGGAAGCCGAAGCCCTGTGTGCAAAGCTGAGGGCGCAGAACGGCGCTTGCATAGTGGATAAAAACTGAAAAAGCCCGGCTTTGCGGCCAGGCTTTTTCTGAATTTGGATGCTTCTTACTTGTTGAGGAAGCCGAACTTCTGCTTGAAGCGCGAAACACGTCCGCCGCGGTCAAGAATGGTCTGGGTGCCGCCGGTCCATGCCGGATGCGATTTCGGGTCAATATCCAGGGACAGCGTATCGCCGTCCTTGCCATAGGTGGAGCGGGTAACGAATTTGCTGCCGTCGGTCATCACAACATTGATGGTGTGATAGTCCGGGTGAATGCCTTCTTTCATCGCATGATCTCTCTGGTATGGCGCAAAAAAGCCGCGCTTGTCACTATTGTGAAGTTTCGGCTGCGCTCTATACAGGAAGCCCAAAGGGGAGGCAAGTAGGCCAAAAATGCCAGAAAATACGCAACAGGAACAAGGCCGCAAAAGCCTGAAACCGCTGGCGCGCCTGACGCCCTTCCTGACCCGCTACAAGCCCCAGATCGCCAAGGCGCTCATCGCCCTGGCCATCGCCTCAGGCTCCACCCTCGTTATTCCAGTTGCCGTGCGGCGCATCATTGACCATGGTTTCACCACGTCCAACGCGGTCCTGGTTAACCAGTATTTCAGCGTCATGATTGCCGTGGTCCTGCTGCTGGCCCTGAGCTCGGCCATCCGCTTCTATTACGTCATGTGGCTGGGTGAAAAAATCGTCGCCGATGTGCGCGATGCCCTGTTCACCCATCTGCTGAAGCTCAGCCCGGGCTTTTACGAGACGCAGAAAACCGGCGAGGTCGTCTCGCGGCTCACCGCCGACACCACGCAGATTAAGTCTGCCTTCTCCTCCACCGCTTCGATAGCGCTCCGCAACGCCGTGATGCTGGTGGGCGCCATCGTCATGATGATTGTCACCAGCCCGAAGCTCGCAGGCCTCGCAGGCCTCGCCATTCCCTTCATCGTCCTGCCGCTGGTCACCTATGGCCGCCGGGTGCGGCTGCTGTCGCGCGCCGCGCAGGATACGCTTGCGGCCTCCGCGGCCTTTGCTCAGGAGCGCCTTTCGGCCATCACCACCGTGCAATCCAATGTGCAGGAAAACTACACAAGGGGAGAGTTTTCAAACGCCACGAATTTTGCCTTCTCGGCGGCGGCCAAGCGCACCCTCGCCCGCGCCGTCCTCACTGCCGCAATCATCTTCGTGGCCCTGGGGTCCATTGTGGGCCTTCTGTGGTTCGGCGCCCAGGAAGTAATCAGCGGAAAGCTTTCCGGCGGCACCCTCAGCCAGTTTGTGATCTACGCCGTCATCGCCGCAAGTTCACTCGGCCAGCTCTCGGAAGTTTGGGGGGAAATCCAGCTCGCCGCCGGAGCCGCCGGACGCATCTCGGAACTGCTCGATGAAAAGCCTCAAATCAAAGCGCCATCAAACCCCGTGGCATTTCCGCAAACACCTAAAGGGCAAGTGAAATTTTCTGGCGTTACCTTTCAATACCCAACGCGCCTGAAAACGGCGGCGTTGAACAACGTGAGCTTCATGGCAAAGCCCGGTGAAGTCACCGCCATTGTGGGGCCATCAGGCGCCGGCAAGTCAACCCTCTTTGCCCTCATCCAGCGCTTCTACGATCCAGCTTCCGGAACCATCACAATCGATGGCCTCGACGTCAGTTCCGTTGATCCTCAGGACTTGCGCAAACACATCGCCGTTGTGCCGCAGGACACAATTATTTTTTCCGGCTCGGTTCTCGACAACATCCGCTTCGGCGCGCCCGGCGCTACGCGTGAAGCCGCCCTGGCGGCAGCAGTTGCTGCGCGCGTCGATGAGTTCGCCAAAAAACTCCCCAAGGGCTTTGACACTGAAGTGGGCGAACGCGGCATCACCCTCTCCGGCGGCCAGCGCCAGCGCATCGCCATCGCCCGCGCCATCTTGCGCGATGCCCCCATCCTGCTCCTTGATGAAGCCACCAGCGCCCTGGATGCGGAAAGCGAGTCGCTCATTCAGGAGGCGCTGGAAAAACTCACCGCCAACCGCACCACCCTCGTCGTGGCCCATCGCCTCGCAACCGTGCGCAACGCCGACCGCATTCTTGTTTTCGATAATGGGAAGTTCGTGGCGCAGGGAACCCACAGCCAGCTCGTCAAGAAGAACGCCCTCTACGCCAGGCTCGCAAAGCTGCAGTTCAACGCTCCGTCAGCTTGAGCTCGATGCGCCGGTTCTGCGACTTTGCGTCTTCCGAAGTGCCGACATCCAGCGGCTGGAATTCGCCGAAGCCCGCCGCCACCAAGTGCTTGGGCGCCACGCCTTGCGCAATCAGGTATTTGACCACCGCAATGGCCCGTGCCGACGAGAGCTCCCAGTTGGATTGGAAGAAGGGCGACTTGATGGGATCGATATCCGTGTGCCCATCCACCCGCAGAACCCAGGCGATGTCCGCCGGAATTTCCGCTTCAAGCTGCCGCAGCGCATCCGCCAGCTTCAGCATTTCCTCCTGGCCCAGCGGGCTGATTTCCGCATCGCCCTTGGCGAAGAGAACTTCCGACTGGAACACGAAGCGGTCACCCACCACCAGAATATCCGAACGCTGCGAAAGAATTTGCCGCAGGCGCCCAAAGAATTCCGAACGGTAGCGCGACAGTTCCTGCACCCGCTGCGCCAGCGCCGAATTCAGCCGCTTGCCCAGATCGGCGATTTGCGCTTCCGAGGATTTGTTGCGGATTTCCGCGTCGGTCAGGATGCTGTTCAACTGCGCCAGCTGGCGGCGCATGGCGGCAATCTGCTGGTTCAGCAGCTCAACCTGCGACAGGGCTTCCGAAGTCAGCGCCTTTTCCTTATCAAGCTGGGTTTGCAGCCCGCTGATTGTCTGGTTCGCCGCCGAACCCTTTGAACCTTCCGCCGCAAGGCTGGCGATAAGGCCCGCGCTCTTCAATTTCTCGGCGCTCAAATCGTCGCTCAGCGCCAGCAGGTTTGCTTCCACCGCGCCCTTGGCCGATTTCTCCAAAGCCAGCAATTGCGTAAGCTCGGCGATCTGCGAGCGCAATTGCCCAAGCGCTGAATCCTGCCCGGTTATCTCGCGCGCCAGCAAAAATTGCGCCGTCATGAAAACCGAAAGCAGGAAGGTGATGACCAGCAGAAGCTGGGCCATGGCATCCACAAAGCCCGGCCAATAGGGCGCGTCTTCCTGGCGTCTGCGTTTGGAAAGGGCGCCCGCCATGGCTGTTACTCGTCACCCTTGCCGCGGCCGCGCCCCGCCGGCTGGCCCGTGGACCGGATCAGCAGGCGCTGAATTTCATTCTGCTGCACCTGCTGGCTCTGCGCCCATTGCCGCACCATTTTTTGTTCCTCGCGCATTTGCTGCACCAGGCTCGCCACCGCCTCTGCCAGCTGCTCGATCGATTCATTGTTGCCGCCGCCGGCGCCATTGATTTTCGTGCCTTCAAGCTGCTTGCCAACCTTGTCCAGGCCGCGCTGCAGGCCCTGCATGTCAAAGCGCAGGTAATTGGTGGCGCCTGATTGATTGCCCCCCTCGCCCACCTGAATGTCGGTGATGGTGGAAAGCCAGTCTTCCAGATTGTGGTAGAATCGGTTCTGCGCCTGGCTTGCCTTGAGATCGAGGAAGCCGAGGATCAGGGAGCCTGCAAGGCCGAACAAGCTTGCGGAAAACGAAAGCCCCATGCCTTCGAGCGGCCGCTGCAAGCCGGTTTTCAATTCCTCGAACATGGAGCTGGATTGCCCCGCCCCCACATCGAGGTTCTTGATGGCATCGCCAACCGAGGTCACAGTTTCCAGCAGGCCCCAGAATGTTCCGAGCAGGCCAAGAAAAATCAGCAGACTGACCATATAGCGCATCAGGTCGCGCGATTCGTCCAGCCGCGAGGCCAGCGAGTCGAGCAGTGATCGCATGGTGTTGGTGGAAAGAACCGTGCGCTCCTGCCGGTCGCCCAGAAGGGTGGCCATGGGGGCGAGCAGAACCGGCTCCGCCAGGTTCTCGTCGCTCGATTGCCCCTGCCGGAAGCCATTGACCCAATTGATCTCCGCAAACAGCCGCCAAACCATGCGGTAGGCATACAAAACACCAAGCAAGAGGATGCCGACGATCAGTCCATTGAGGCCCACATTGGCCAAAAATGCATTCTTGATGCTAGGAAAAAGTATGAGCGCCAGAAGGCCGACAACCCCCGTGAACACAGCCATATGAACCAGATAAACGCGCGGCTGCTCCAGCCCCGTTGAATCATTTATATCTGCCATCGACTCCTCAACCGCCTCCCGCCTGCGCCACACTTCCAGCAAATCTAGACGATTGCGTGACCGCGGGCGAGACGCAACTTTTGTTGTCAACATGAGAGAGCGTTGTGGCGTCATCAGCTCCGCAAACCGGCGCGAAATCCATCGCAATTTGGAACAATTCTAATTCCGAGTATTTTAATCAACTATTGAATAGCATGTTTCCCCATGCTACTCACCCACCCAATACAACAGTAAAAACAGGATGAGTGCGATGAAGCGGATACCCAAATTGTGGACAGGCCTTGGCGTTGCGGCAATCGCCGGTTCAATGGCGGCGCAAGCCGATGTGATCACGCTCCAGAGCGCTTCAGGCCAGTCGCCCATCATCCTCGCACAGGAAGCGGGCGAAGGCGGTGAAGGCGGCGGCGAAGGTGGCGGTGCGGCGCCCACAACTTATGCCCTTGAATCAACCGATCCAAACGCCTTCAAATATGACGCCAAGCCCCAGATCGATGCTTATATTGATCTCGTGGCCAGCAGCTATAAGAAAGCCGCCGATGATGCCAAGACTCTTGCTGTGGCCGTCGATGCTTTCCTGGCGGCCCCTTCCGACGATACGCTGAAGGCCGCCCGCGCGGCCTGGGTCGCAGCCCGTCCCTCCTATCTGAAAACCGAAACCTTCCGTTTCTATGACGGCCCCATTGAAGAGGTTGAAGGCGCCATCAATGCCTGGCCCATGAACGAGGCCTATATCGACTATGTCGATGGCAAGGCCGATGCGGGCCTGATCAATGATGCAAACTTCAAGATCGGCTTGGAAGACATCGAGAAATCCAACCAGAGCAAGGATGAGGCCGATGTCACCACCGGCTGGCACGCCATTGAATTCCTGCTCTGGGGCCAGGATCTTTCCGCCGATGGCCCGGGCAACCGTCCTTATACGGATTATGTCGCCGGCGCCGGCAACAATGACCGCAGGCGCGAATACCTGAAGCTGGTGACCGATGATCTGGCCCACAAGCTGAACGAACTCGAAGGCGCCTGGCAACTGCAGAACGCGCTTGGCTACGCCAAGAAGCTGAAAGCCATGCCCGAGCGCGAAGTGATTGGCCGCATGGTGAACGGCATGGCCATTCTGGCGGGCTTTGAATTCATGTCGGAACGCCTGGCCGTTGCCCTTGATTCCGGCGATCAGGAAGACGAGCATTCTTGCTTCTCCGACACCACCAAGCAGGACTTCGTTTTTGACCTTGCCGGCATCAAGCAGGTCTGGACCGGTGACAATGAGGGTGCCGAACGCGCTGGCATCAATGATCTCGTGCGCGGCTTGGACGCCGCATTGGCGGACCGCATCGACGGGCTCTTGGCCGATGCCGAAACCAAGGTTGCGGCCCTCGGCGATCCCTGGGACAAGGTCTTGGCCGCACCGAAGGATTCACCTGAACGCAAGGCTGCCGAGGACGTCGTCGTGGCACTGCAGGCTCTGGGCACCGGCCTCACGGATGCCGGCAGCAAGCTTGGAGTTCTGGTGCTTATTCCCACGGAATAATGCCCCGCACCGGCCTCATTGCGGCAACATTTCTCACCCTGGCTTCGCTGGCTGCCTTGGGCAGCGAGGCCAGTGTCACACCGCTTCGTGACATGCTTCTCGCCATTCCGCTGACCGGACAATTGGGCGGCGACGGAACGCGCCCAGTTATGAATGATGACGCCTTCGTGTTTCAGACGCCCAACAGCCCGAAACGCCACCAGCGCCCCTTCTCCTTCGGCAACCGGTTGTTCAATACCAATTGGGTGGAAGCCCCGGGTTCGGTGAAAGCCTTCGATGGCCTGGGGCCTATGTTCAACCGCGTCTCCTGTTCCGGCTGCCACACCAAAGATGGCCGCGGCCGCCCGCCGGAGAATAATCAGGGACCCATGGATTCCATGCTGCTGCGCATCAGCATTCCGGGCAAGGACGCAAAACGCGGCGTCGTGCCCCACCCCGCCTATGGCGACCAGCTCAGCGAGCGCGCCATTCTCCATGTCGAACCGGAAGGCCGCGCCAAAATCACTTACACGGAGCTTCCCGGCGCCTATGGCGATGGCGAGAAATTTTCCCTGCGCCAGCCGCATTATAAAATCTCGGACCTGAAATATGGCGATCTCGGCAAGGACATCATGATTTCGCCGCGCGTGGCCCCCGCCATGATCGGCCTCGGCCTCTTGCAAGAGGTGCCCGATGAAACCCTGCTGGCTCTCGCCGATCCCGATGACGCGGATGGCGACGGCATTTCCGGCCGGCCCAATGAAGTGTGGGATTCGCTGGCCGGGAAAAAATCAATTGGACGCTTCGGCTGGAAAGCCAATCAGCCAAACCTGCGCCAGCAGAATGCCGGCGCGGCGGTGGGCGATATCGGCATCTCCACTTCCATGGCCGATGGGCAGAATTGCACTGCTGCCCAACCGGATTGCGCGAAAGCCATAAATGGCGGCGCACCGGAAATGAGCGACGAATTCCTCGACAAGCTCACCCTCTACACCATGACCATCGCGGTTCCCGCCCAGCGCAAGCCCCATGATCCCGCTATCCGGCAGGGCGAGGAACTGTTCCGCGCCATGGGCTGCGCCTCGTGCCACATGCCAACCCTGCAAACCAAGTCCGTCAGGGATTTTCCCGAACTGGCAAATCAGACCTTCCACCCCTTCACCGATCTCCTGCTCCATGACATGGGCGAAGGCCTGGCCGACAACCGCCCGGATTTCGAAGCCACCGGCCGGGAATGGCGCACCCCGCCGCTCTGGGGCCTTGGACTCATCCCCGTTGTGAACAAACATAACCTGCTCCTCCATGATGGCCGGGCCAGAGGGGCGGCCGAAGCCATCCTCTGGCATGGCGGCGAAGCTGAAAAATCCCGCGAGGCTTTCCGCAACGCCGCAAAACCCGAACGCGATGCGCTTATTGCCTTCTTGAATTCACTTTAGAAAGCCTGGCCAGCAGGAAATTCCGAACTGCTGGATCCGAC
>CADEEO010000127.1:0-5537 GCA_902826365.1 uncultured Hyphomicrobiales bacterium
CAAGAGCGCCGCGGGAAAACTGCTGGCCAATCTGCTGGTGGAATTTTCCAAGGCCGACCCCAATGGCGGCTTGCGCGACCAGATCACCAGCCGTATCGCTCTTGAACTGGGTGATATCTCGCGCAAGCGGGAAGCCGGGCTTTCCGTGCTGGCAAGCGTTGCTTCAACCGCGCCCTTCGTCGGCCTGTTTGGCACCGTGTGGGGCATCATCAACAGTTTCGCCGCCATTGCCGACAGTAAGAATACCAGCCTCGCCGTCGTGGCTCCCGGCATTGCCGAGGCCTTGCTCGCCACCGCCATGGGCCTTCTTGCCGCTATTCCCGCTGCGGTGTTTTACAACCGCCTCAATTCGACGGTTACGGGATCGCTGCAAACACTCGAGGCCCTGGGTCACGAAGTGCTGATCCGCGTGGCCCGCCAGCAACCCCTGGATACAAACTCATGAAGGTGGTGAACCACAGCTCCGGCTTGGGCAGCGGTTTCCTGCCGCGCCGCGCCCAGCTTTCGAGCGAGATCAATGTAACGCCCTTTGTCGATGTCATGCTGGTGCTCCTGATCATCTTCATGGTGGCAGCGCCCTTGATGACCGTTGGACTTCCGGTCAACCTGCCGGAAGCCTCCCTGAACGAACTTGAGCAGGAGACCGAGCCCCTCAATGTCATTATAGCGCCCGGCGGTGTCGTCCATCTCGGCGAAACGGAAATCACCAAGGACAGCCTCGCCGCAACACTTGCCGGCATGGGTGAGGAAGCACGCCAACAAAGGGTGCGCATCAGGGCCGACCGCCAGGTGACTTACGAAGACATCATGTTCGTCATGAGCGCCCTCAGCGAAAACGGCTTTACCCGCATCGGCCTGATGGCCACGCCCAAGGCCGAGGGTGCCGCTCCATGATCTCCCTGCGCGGCATCGCAATGTCTTTGGCCATCCACGGGGCTGCGGCAGCGCTGATCTCCGCCAGTGCGGCCATCCAGCCGGATACGCCTGTTGAGGATGTGGCGGCAATTCCCGTTGAGCTTGTCCTTGAAATGGAATCAGCACCGGTAACATCTTCCGCTCCAGTTGAAGAGATTGCCGAAACGCCGATTGTTGAAACACCGGTAGAAGAAATTGTCGAAGCGCCAGTCATTGAATCGCCAGTTGTTGAAACGCCTGTTCTGGAGCCAGCCACTCCGGCACGCGTTGCAGAGCCGGAACCGTTCAAGACCGCGTCTCTGCAGCCTCCCGTGTTTCCATATTCCACGCCCGCACCGGAGTCGGAACTTGTAGCGCAGCGCGAGATGCCGGTGCAGGTGTCGCCCGTTCTTGAAGAAAAGCCAAAGGCCGCGCCGGTAAAAGTCGTTCAAAAAATTCAGAAAGCCGAAAAGCCGAAAGAGGCAAAGCTTAAGAAGCCGGCGAAAAAGACATTGAATGTCAGCAGGAAAAAGCAGGTTGCAGCGCTCGCTGCGGGCAAGGGCTCCGTCGGCAAGCAGCGCTCAACCGATGGCCGGGCCGCCGAGTCGAGCTACAACAGCAAGGTTCTGGCCAAACTCCGTGCCGCCAAAAAATATCCGGCCGCGGCGCGCGGCAAAGGCATTGAAGGCACGGCTGTCCTGTCTTTCACCATTTCATCATCGGGGAGGCTGACTTCGGCCCACGTCGCCAGGGGGGCAGGCCATCCCCTTCTTGATAGCGCCGTACTTTCCATGGTCCGCAATGCAGCACCTTTTCCGGCATTCCCGAGTTCAATTTCAAAAAACCAAATGACTTTCAGCGTTCCCGTACAATTCAAGATCAACTGAGCAAGGAGAGACTTCCATGAATTATATCGCAATGAACCGTTTTGAAGTGGCGAAGGAAAACGCCGCCGCCTTTGAAGCCATGTGGTTGAACCGCGAAAGCTATCTCGACGGGATGGAAGGCTTCATTTCCTTCAGCCTGCTGCGCGGGCCGGAAAAGGACGACCAGATTCTCTACTCGTCACACACGGTCTGGGCCACCAAGGCCAATTTTGAGGCCTGGACCAAATCGGAAGGCTTCCGCAAGGCCCATGCCCGCGCCGGCAACGGCGGCCCCCGCCTGTTCATCGGCCATCCACGCTTTGAAGGCTTTGAGGCCATTCAAACAACCCTGCCTGCCGGAGCCCGCGCAGCATGAATGTCGCGGTAACGGTGGATAAGGATGTGGCCGCGCGCATTGATGCGGCACTTCTGGAAAGACCAGACGGAATTCTGGAAATGGTGGCGGGAAAATGCGAGGCCAGCCTGTGGCAGGTGTTCCAGCGCCTGCCGGTGGGACAGGCGGTTGCCATTGCCGGCGACAGGTTTGAAGAGCTGTGGGCAGGCCTCACCGCCTGGGGCACGGTTCTCTTCATCGTTCACACGGAGGACATCGTGCTGGAATGCGAAGGCGCGCTGCCGCCCGGCACCTCGTCCCATGGTTATTTCAATATCCATGGCGACAGCCCCATCGGCGGCCACCTCAAGGCCAGCAACTGCGCCCGCATTGTTTTCGTCGACCGCGCCTTCCATGGCCGGCGCTCATGCTCGGTGCAGTTCCTGAACGCCGCAGGCAACGCCATGTTCAAGGTCTTCGTGCGCCGCGACAAGCAGCGCGAGTTGCTGACCGAACAAGTGGCGATGTTTGAAGCGTTGCGGAAGGTCAGCGTTCAGTAACGCTACCGTTGGCCGATCACGCAAATCGTGGTGGCAAAATAAAATGCAACATTCTTGGGAGATCAAAACCATTTGAAACACGTGTTTTGATCGCCTGGGTCGTTTAACCTTGCGGTCCGTATTGAATTCGCCCGAAAATTGCCCTTTTTGCCCTTCATCAATAACAATACATATTGACATGTTTGTATATAAAAGTATCGTTATTGGTATCAGAAGGCGGGGCAAGGTGATCAATGGCAGGTGCGGTAACTAGAGAGCGGCGCGAGATCTCTCCCGCCAGCAATCAGCGCCCATTCTATGCTCAATTCACGCCGGAACAACTGAAAGAGGCGCTGCGCCGCATGTGCCTCATCCGGCGCTTTGAAGAGGGCGCCGAGGAAGCCTACATGCGCGGCCTCATTCACGGCACCATGCATCTTTCCATCGGCCAGGAGGCAAGTGCGGTGGGCGCCACCATGGCGCTGCGCAAAACCGATTACATCACCTCAACCCACCGCGGCCATGGCCACTGCATCGGCAAGGGGGCCGATCCAAAACTGATGTTCGCCGAATTCTTCGGCAAGGAAGAAGGCTATTGCCGCGGCCGTGGCGGTTCCATGCACATCGCCGATGTCGAAAGCGGCAACCTCGGCGCCAACGGCATTGTGGCCGGCGGCATTCCAATTGCCGTGGGCGCAGCCCTGGCCATCAAAAAGCAGAAACGCGACGATGTGGCCTTGTGCTTCTTTGGCGATGGCGCAACCAATGAGGGAGCCTTCCACGAGGCCCTCAACATGGCCTCCATCTGGAAGTTGCCGGTGATTTTCGTTTGCGAGAACAACAAGTATGGCATGTCGGTGTCAACCGAACGCTCCATGGCCGTTGCCAATGTTGCCGACCGCGCCAGCGCCTACAACATGCCGGGCGTCATCGCCGATGGTAACCGGATTGAGGACGTGGCCGAAGCCGTTTTGACTGCGATTGCGCGGGCGCGCGAGGGGCAGGGGCCAACCCTGGTTGAATGCAAGACTTACCGCACCCGTGGCCATTCCCGCAGCGACCGCAACCGCTACCGCACCAAGGAAGAGATCGAGGAATGGAAACTCCGCGATCCAATTGGCCATTTCGAAACGGAACTTGTCGCCAACGGCACTGCAACCGCCGATGAAGTGGCAGGGATTTTCGCCGCCGCTGATGCGGAAATCGCGGCGGGGTTGGAATTTGCGCAGAACGGCACCGACCCTTCCCCCGATGAAGTGACGCGCGACGTCTACACCAGCAGAATTCCCGCATGAACGCGCCCATCCGCGAACTGACCTATGCGCAAGCCATTCAGGAAGCGCTCGCCACCGCCATGGAAGCTGATGAACGGGTTTTCCTCATGGGCGAGGATATCGGTGTTTATGGCGGGGCCTTTCAGGTGACTGGTGATCTGGTGCACCGCTTCGGTGAGGACCGGGTAATGGACACGCCGATTTCCGAACTGGGTGCGGCCGGCATCGCCGTTGGCGCAGCGCTGGCAGGCAGCAGACCGGTATTGGAATTTCAATTCTCGGATTTCGCCACGCTGGCCATGGAGCAGATCGTCAACCAGGCGGCCAAGATGCGTTTCATGCTTGGCGGCAAGGTGTCGGTGCCGCTGGTCATGCGCCTGCCTTCCGGCTCGGGCACGGGCGCTGCCGCCCAGCACAGCCAATCGCTGGAAGCCTGGCTCGCCCATGTTCCGGGCCTGAAGGTTGTACAGCCATCCACACCGCATGACGCCAAGGGCTTGCTGCTCGCGGCCATCGATGATCCGGACCCGGTGATGGTTTTCGAACACAAGCTGCTTTACAAAATGAAGGGCGAAGTGCCGGAGGAAGCTTACCGCATTCCCATCGGCAACGCCGTCGTCAGGCGCGAAGGCCGTCATGTCACGATTGTTGCCACCTCCATCATGGTGCACCGTGCGCTTGAGGCCGCCGAAGTTTTGGCGGGCGAGGGCATCGAGGCCGAGGTCATTGACCTCCGCACCTTGCGGCCTCTCGACACCGCCACCATCATCGAGAGTGTCAAGAAGACGACACGGCTTGCATGCGTTTACGAAGGAGTAAAAACCTTAGGCATTGGCGCTGAAATAAGCGCGCTGATTGCCGAAAGCGAAGCCTTTGATTATCTCGATGCGCCAATTCTCCGGCTTGGCGGCGTCGACTCGCCCATTCCCTACAACCCGACCCTCGAAAAGGCTGCGGTGCCGCAAACCCCTGGAATCATCGAGCAGGTTCGCAATCTGGTGAAGGGCAGGATTTAACCCATGCCTGTCGAAGTCATACTGCCCAAGATCGATATGGACATGGCCACCGGCAAAATTGCCAAGTGGCATGTGAAGGAAGGCGATGCCGTCAAGAAGGGCAGTTTGCTTTTCGAGATTGAGACTGACAAGGCCGCGATGGAAATCGATTCCCCCGGCGACGGCATCATCCGCAACATCACCGCCGCTGAAGGCACCGTTGTCCCTGTAGGCCAAGCGGTAGCGTTTATCTGTCAGGACGGCGAAGCCGCTTCGGTCCCCATAGCTTCGCAACATTTACCCCCGGTGAAGCCCATTACACCGGCACCTCGTCCAGATGCGGACCAAACTGTTGTACTCCCTTCAGTATCCGCATCTGGACGCTTTCCGGCAACGCCGCTTGCAAGGCGGCTGGCAAAGCAAGGCGGAATCGCCCTTGAAAACATCGAGGGCAGCGGCCCGCGCGGGCGCATCGCCGCGATGGATGTTCAAGGCGCTCTTGCCAGGTCCGCAGTCCCGAAAAACGGAGAGCCGGGCAGCTTCGAGGTGATGCCAGTTGACGGGATGCGCCGTGCCATTGCCCAGCGCCTAACGCTTTCCAAGCAGACGATCCCGCATTTCTATCTCACCGTGAA
>CADEEO010000127.1:5637-7235 GCA_902826365.1 uncultured Hyphomicrobiales bacterium
GCCGAAACCAAAACGCTTTCGCAGATTTCAAAAGAAATGAAGGACCTGGCTACGCGGGCGAGGGCGCGCAAATTGTTGCCAACCGAGTATCAGGGCGGCACCACGGCCATTTCCAATCTTGGCATGTACGGCATCGAACAGTTCACCGCGATTATCAATCCGCCCCAGGCAACAATCCTAGCCGTTGGCGCCGGCATTGAACGCTTCGTGCCAGTCAACGGACTACCGGTTCTACGGACCCAGATGACCTGCACCCTGTCCTGCGATCACCGTGCCGTTGACGGAGCCCTTGGCGCACAATTGCTGGCGGCCTTCCGCACTTTCATTGAAGACCCGGCCTTGATGCTGGCCTGATTGCCGGGCGGCATCCGCCCTCAATACATAGCCTTGATGCGCGCCAGTTCCCTGGAAAGCCCGGCCACATCGCGCTTTGCGATGGCGGCTGATATGTCCTTCAACCGGGGCAGGATGAGCGCTCCGACGATGGCAAAGAATTCATCCTCGTCCTGAATGGCGATGGGCTTGC
The DNA here is from genome assembly GCA_902826365.1 of uncultured Hyphomicrobiales bacterium. Lineage (GTDB taxonomy): Bacteria > Pseudomonadota > Alphaproteobacteria > Rhizobiales > Aestuariivirgaceae > Aestuariivirga. Next base: position 6,164 of record CADEEO010000127.1, read on the forward strand.
CTTCCTCGGCAAACAAAAGCGCGACGCAGGCAATTGCAAAGGTTGCGATGTTGGGTTCCGTGTCTTCAAACAGGCGCAATGATCCCTTGGGTTTTCCCACCCGCGCGACGGCTGCCGTTTCCACGAGAGCCAGAAGCGTCCGCGCCAGGAAATTTGTTTCCGGCTCGGGCAGCGCAGTGATTTTCTCGCTTGCTAATAGCCGGCGGGCCGCATCAACGCGATGCTCCAGCAGGAGATAGGGCGGTTCCGAATAGCGGCCCATGATCTGGATCGCGGCGCGGAAGAAATAGGCATTGAACAGGGGATTGTGAACCAGGCTGTTCTTGCGGATGGCTTCGGCCACCTCGTTCATCATGCCCGGCGCAAAAGGTGACGGCAGCTTGCGCCAACTCGGCAGGAACAGCGCGATGGCCAGATTGGCGCTCCATGTCATGAAGCGGTCGGCCAGCCGCGCCATGCGGGCCACAAGGCCCGACAGGAAGGCCACATTGCGCCGCTCGTTGCCGCTGTCAGCGCGCGACATATCGCGGACGTAGAATTGCGCGGTGCGCAAGCCGTCACGTGTGCCCGCGGCGACGCATACGGCGTGGGCGGCGAGGGTGTTTGCAGTTTGAAATTCAATTTTCATAAGGCTGATTGAACCCTTAACCGCACCCATCGTCAAGCCGCGTGAGAGTTAACCAGTTATCGCCACAAGCCAGATAGTTGAGGTTGCGTAAGATAATAATTTTATTGATAAATTTCAATTTTGTCTCTATTTTTGCCGTTCAGTGGATGCCACCCCATTTAACGTGTTATTGCTATTGCACCTTTCGGTTGTTCGAGAGAGTGAATTGATAAAGCAACGGTTTTCGCAAGGCCAAAAGCTATAATGCTGGAAAAAACCACATCCCGGAAAACCAAGTCCGCCGGCGACAGCGACCGCGGCGGCGGACGCGTGGCGCGCAACCGATTGCGCATTGCCTGGATGTATTATGTCGAAGGCCTCACCCAGAACGAGATCGCCGACAAGCTCGGCATTGGCCGCGTGACCGTGGTGCGCAACATCAACGAGGCCCTCAAGCAGCGGGAA
>CADEEO010000128.1 GCA_902826365.1 uncultured Hyphomicrobiales bacterium
AAACTTGATATCTCGCTGGAAGAGGGCCTGACGGTTTTAACCGGCGAAACGGGCGCCGGAAAATCCATTCTTCTCGATGCGCTGGGACTCGCCCTTGGCGGGCGCGGCGATTCGGGCCTGGTGCGCCACGGGGCCGCGAAGGGTGTTGTCACGGCAGGATTTGTGCTGCCCAAGGCCCACGGGGCGCTGCGGCTTCTGGAAGAGCAGGGCATTGAAACGGAAGGCGAGCTGGTGATCCGGCGCATCCAGAATGCCGATGGCCCCAGCCGCGCCACGATCAACGACCAGCCGGTGAGTTTGAACCTGCTGCGGCAGATCGCCGGAAGCCTCGCTGAAATTCATGGCCAGCATGCGGACCGCGCCCTGGTGGATGTGGCAAATCACAGACGGCTCGTTGATGCCTATGGCGATCTGGATGCGCAGGCCGCAGAAGTTGGCAGGCTTTGGCAGGCTTTGAGCGATCTCACAAATGAACTGGCGGAGCACCGGGCGCTGATGGCGCGGGCAGAGGCCGAACGCGATTATATCGAACATGCGGTGGAAGAATTGCGGGTGCTTGATCCACAACCGGACGAAGAATTGAAGCTGGCAAGCGCGCGCCAGGTCATGATGCACGCGGAACAATACGCGGGCGCGCTCAGCGAAGCCGAGAGCGTGCTGTCCGGCGACAGTGTCGAGGCGCGGCTGAATGCGGCGCTGCGCAAACTCGAGCGGCGGAAGGATACCGCTGGTGGACGATTGGATCAGGCCTGCGCGGCGCTCGACAAGGTGCTCATTGAAATGAATGAGGCGAACCGGGCCCTGGCCGAGGCGCAGCGCTCGTTCTCGTTCAATCCGGCGGATCTGGAAAAATCCGAAGAACGGCTGTTCGCGTTGCGGGCGGCGGCGCGCAAGCACAAATGCACGGTTGATGGTCTGGCCAAAACACGCGAGCGATTTGAAAAAGAATTGGCGGCGCTGACTGACGGCGGCCAGCACCTTGCAAAGCTTGAAGCACGGGCTGCGGCGGCGCAGAAAGACTTTGACACTGCTGCCGATCTTTTGAGCGCGGCCCGAAAAAAGGTTGCAAAAAATTTGGACAAGGCGGTGCTGGCCGAGTTGCCGCCGCTAAAGCTTGAGAAGGCGCGCTTTGAAACGCAGATCACCAGCGATGCGGGAAAGCCGGGGCCACACGGGGTTGACCGGGTGGAGTTTGTCGTGGCGGCAAATCCGGGAACGCTGCTGTCGCCGCTGATGAAAGTGGCCTCGGGCGGTGAACTGGCGCGCTTCATGCTGGCGCTCAAGGTCATTCTCGCGGCCAAGGGTTCTGCCCCCACACTGATTTTCGACGAAATTGATACGGGCGTGGGTGGCGCCGTGGCTGATGCCATCGGCGGGCGATTGGCGCGGATGGCGAAAGGCTTGCAGGTTCTGGCGGTTACCCATTCGCCGCAGGTGGCGGCGCGCGCCAGCGAACACATGCTGATTTCAAAGATGGAAGAGGTGGGCAGCCACCGCATGGTGACGCGGGTGCAATCACTCTCCGACAAGAGCAGGCGCGAGGAAGTGGCGCGCATGCTTTCGGGCGCGCAGGTGACCGATGAGGCGCGGGCCCAGGCCGACCGTTTGCTGGCGGCCAAGGGCTGAGTCATGCGGTCGAAATCCTCTGACCAGTTGAGTTTGGCCGAGGCCAAGGCGGAGCTGAAGCGGCTTGCCAAGGAAATTGCTGAACATGATGAGCGCTATCATGGACAGGATGCACCGACCATATCGGATGCGGAATATGATGCGCTGCGAAAGCGCAATGCGACGCTTGAGGACCGTTTTCCGGAACTTGTGCTGGCCAGTTCACCTTCTAAGCGAGTGGGGGCAGCACCCCAGGAGAAGTTTGGCAAGGTGCAGCACCGGGTGCCGATGCTGTCGCTCGGCAATGCTTTTGAGGACAGCGATGTAGTGGAATTTCTCGGGCGCGTGCGGCGGTTTTTGAATCTGCCGGAAGCCACCGAAATCGAAGTTACCGCCGAGCCCAAGATCGACGGACTTTCCATATCGCTGCGTTATGAGAATGGAAAACTGGTGCAGGCGGCGACGCGCGGCGACGGGGCGGAAGGCGAGAACGTCACCGCAAATGTTAAGACGATTGATGATGTGCCGGAGAAACTGACGGGCAAAGCCCCAGCCGTGCTGGAAGTGCGCGGCGAGATTTATATGTCCCACAAGGACTTCGCCAAACTTAATGAGAAGCAGAGTCAGGACGGCGAGAAGACTTTTGCAAACCCGCGCAATGCGGCGGCGGGCAGTTTGCGGCAATTGGATTCGTCTATTACCGCTTCAAGGCCATTGCGGTTTTTTGCCTATGCCTGGGGCGAAGCGCCGGAGCTTCCAGGGGAGACCCAATGGGATGTGGTGATGGGGTTCAAGAAGTTGGGCTTTCCGGTCAATCCGCTGATGAAGCTCTGTCGCTCAAGTGAGGAGCTTCTGGCCCATTACCAAAGCATCGAGGAGCGCCGCGCCGACCTCGGCTATGACATCGACGGGGTTGTCTACAAGGTGAACCGGCTGGACTGGCAGGCGCGGCTGGGGTTTGTTTCGCGCAGCCCGCGCTGGGCCCTTGCCCACAAGTTTGCGGCGGAGAAGGCCACGACGGTTCTGGAAGGCATAGATGTTCAGGTGGGGCGCACGGGGGCCTTGACGCCGGTGGCGCGGCTTAAGCCCGTCACTGTCGGCGGCGTTGTCGTGTCCAATGCCACGCTGCACAATGAGGATGAAATCGCCCGCAAGGATTTGCGCATTGGCGACACGGTCATGGTGCAGCGGGCCGGCGACGTTATCCCGCAGATTGTTGCGGTGATTGTGGAGAAACGCCCGCGTGGTGCAGTCGTTTACGAATTTCCAAAAGTCTGCCCGGCCTGCGGCAGCCATGCGGAGCGCGAGGAGCGCGACACGGGCAAGACCGATGTGGTGCGGCGCTGCACCGGCGGTCTCATTTGCCCGGCGCAGCGGGTGGAACGCCTCAAGCATTTTGCCTCGCGCAACGCTTTCGACATCGAGGGGCTGGGCGACAAGATCATCGAGGAATTCTACCACGACGGCCTCATTCAATCGCCTTCGGATATTTTCACGCTTGCGGCGCGCAATGAGCGCTCCCTCAAGAAATTGAAGGACCGTGAAGGCTGGGGCGAGGCAAGTGTCAAGAAGCTATTTGAGGCCATTGACCAGCGACGCAAAATTGGCCTTGACCGTTTTATTTTTGCGCTCGGCATTCGCCATGTTGGTGATACCACGGCACGGGTGCTGGCGCGATCCTACGGATCGGCGGAACATTTCCGCGACCAGATGATTGCGGCCTCACACCATGACGAGGAGGCGTGGAGCGAGCTCAACGCCCTTGATGGCATCGGAGCCATTGTGGCCGAGGCGATTACGCAGTTCTTCGGCGAGGGCCACAATATCGAAGTGGTCAATGAGCTGCTGAAACATGTCACGCCAACACCGCTTGCGGCCGTTGCAGCTTCGTCGCCGGTTTCGGGGAAGACCGTGGTGTTTACCGGGGCGCTGGAAATGATGACGCGCGAAGAGGCGAAATCCATGGCCGAGCGGCTGGGGGCCAAGGTGGCGGGTTCGGTTTCCAAGAAAACCGATCTGCTTGTGGCCGGCCCGGGAGCTGGCTCCAAGCTCAAGGAAGCCGAAAAACACGGGGTTGAGGTCATCGACGAAGCCGAGTGGTTCAAGCGGGTGGGGGAGAAAAAGTAGGCGCAATTCTGTACAAGCGTTTGCCGCCCGGCCCGCTAAATATACCTCATGAAACTTCTGGCACCTGACGATACGCTGGATGAGGTGGCCGCGAATGATGAAACGTCGTTCTGGCGGGTGAACCGGCATGAGTCCCTGGAATGCCTGGCGGCCACTTTCCGCACCCATGTTTTCCCGCCCCATACCCATGAAAGCTATGTGATCGGCACGGTGGTTGGCGGGGTGAATGTTTACCGGATAAGCGGCGCGCTGCTGCGGGCGGGACCGGGCGAACTGTGCTTCGTCCATCCCGGTGAGGTTCATGACGCGGTGCCGGAGGGTGACGGCTACAGCTACCGGATGATTTATCCGAAGCCATCGCTCCTGCAGAACATCGTGGAAATGGCAACCGGCCGGCGGGCCAATGCGCCGCAGTTCAATGGCCCGATCATTAGGGATGAACTGCTTGCCGCCCGCTTTCTGCGGGCTCATGAGGCGCTTGAAGCAGGGGCAGAGCCGCTGGGTGTTGACGAGGCGCTGACCTCGGTGCTGCTTGACATGATTGACCGCCATGCGGGAGGCCTGAATGCGGTCGGCATTGCGGGCCGCGAGCCACTCGCCGTGCGGCGCGCCAAGGATTATCTGGCGGCCCATGTGGATGAACAGGTGGAACTTGAAAACCTGGCGAAAGCGGCGGGCCTTAGCCCCTTCCATCTCATCCGGGTGTTCCGCAAGGCCACGGGCATGACACCGCACAATTGGCTGGTGGACCGGCGGGTGCATCTGGCCTGCAACCTGTTGCGGGCGGGCATGAGCGCCACGCATGTGGCGGCGCAATGCGGCTTCTCCGATCAAAGCCATCTGACGCGCGTGTTCAAATCGCGGCTTGGCATCACGCCGGGAAGGTTCCGCCTGAGCAAGGACTGCGCATGACGTCATCGGCGCGTGAGTTCCGGCAGGGCCTGCTTGATGTCCTGCCCATCCTGGTTGCCGCCACGCCTATCGGCCTGCTGTGGGGAACCCTGGCTGCGAGCAAGGGGCTGGTGCCATTTGAAGTCTGGCTGATGAGCGCCACTGTCTTTGCCGGCGCGGCGCAATTCGTGGCAATTGAAGTGTGGCGTGACCCGGTGCCCTGGGTCCTGCTTACGGTCACGGCGCTGATCGTCAATATCCGCCATGTTTTGATGGGGGCCTCCCTGTCACGCCACCTGGGCGGCATAGACGGGCGCTGGCATCCCTTCATGATGTTTCTCATGGCCGACGAAAACTGGGCCTTCTCCGAGCGCCGGGCGCTCAAGACACCGCTGACTTTGGGTTACTATTTCGGACTCGCCCTGCCCATGTGGATTACATGGACGACGTCTTCAATCATTGGCGCAATTGTGGGCCGGTCGTTTGGCGATCCGGCGGCCTATGGTTTTGATTTTGCATTCTCCGCGATGTTCATCGGCATCCTGGCTGGCTTCTGGAAGGGCCCGAGCCCCGGCGCGATTCTGGGAGCCAGCGCCATCGCGGCGGCTCTAGCGAAGCTTTATGTGCCGGGCGCGTGGTACATCGTGATTGGCGGGATTGTCGGTATGACTGTGGCGGCCCTTCTTTACAGGAAGGGCGAATTCTCATGACGGCGACGATCCTGGCCATTCTGGGCATGGCGCTTGCGACCTATGCGACGCGCGCCAGCGGACTCTATCTCATGCGCGGCGTGGTGGTGAAGGGGCGGCTGAAAGCGGCGCTGGACGCGCTGCCGCCGGCCATCCTCATGGCGGTGATCGCGCCGACGATATTGACCACGGGCATTGCCGAAACCATTGCGGCAATCCTGACAGCGGCTGCGGCCTTCCTGCGGGCGCCGCTGGTGGTCACGATCCTGACCGGTGTGATCAGTGTCGTGCTGCTGCGGATGTTTCTCAGCCAAGCATAAATGTCCTCACCCTGAGGTGCCAAGCGCAGCTTGGTCTCGAAGGGCTGGCAGATGCTTCGAGGCTCATGCTGCGCATGAGCACCTCAGCATGGGGGTTTAGTTGAATGGCGCGCAGGCCTTCCGCAGCCAGCTTAATTCATCGCCGGAAAGATGGTCGCCGACTTCCTTGAGAACGCGGGCGTGATAGGTGTCGAGCCAGTGCAACTCGTCGCGGGTCAGCAGCTTCGTATCGATGAGCCGCCGTTCGATGGGGCAGAGCGTCAGGGTTTCGAAGCCCAGCATGGGACGCTCGCCGCCGTCGATGGCCTTGGCTTCGTGGATGAGCAGCAGGTTTTCGATGCGGATGCCGAAGTCATTCTGCTTGTAGAAGCCGGGTTCGTTGGAGAGGATCATGCCGGGTTCCAACGGTATGCGGTCCGACTTGTTGATGCGGGCCGGGCCTTCATGCACCGAAAGATAGGAGCCAACGCCATGGCCCGTGCCGTGATCATAGTCGAGGCCCGCGGCCCACAGGCTCTGGCGGGCAAGGACATCGATCTGTGATCCGCAGGTGCCCTTCGGGAAGCGGATGCGCGAGACATCGATCATGCCTTTCAGCACGCGGGTGAAGCGGTCGCGCATTTCTTCCGTGGGTTCGCCGACGATGACAGTGCGGGTGATGTCGGTGGTGCCGTCCTGATACTGGCCGCCGGAATCGATGAGGAAGATTTCATTGATCTTGAGCGGCAGGCAATCATCGGGGTTCACGTGGTAGTGCGGAATGGCGGCATTGGGGCCGGCGCCTGCGATGCTGTCAAACGAGAGATCAAGCAGCATGCCGGTGTCCTTGCGGAACTGCTCCAGCTTTTCAGCGACAGACCACTCGGTGAGTCCGCCCTTTGGCGCAGCACTTTCCAGCCAGCAGAGGAAACGCGACATGGCAACGCCATCCCTGCGGTGCGCGGCGCGGGCCCCTTCCTGTTCGGTCTTGTTCTTTTTGGCCTTGGGCAGAACGCAGAGGTCGGTGGCGTTGATGATCTTCGCCTTGGCCAGCGCCAGCTTGATTTTTGCCGGAGCCCAATTGCCGTCGATCTGGACGGCGGATTTTCCAAGGGCCTTCAAGGCCGCTTCAAATTCGGCGGGTTTCCTGACAGTGACGGATTTCCTGAGATGGGCCTGAACATCTTCCGGCAGCTTTGCCTTGTCGATGAAGAGTTCGGCTTTGCCTTTCTTTTTCAGAATGGCATAGGCGAGAACCACGGGTGTGTAGGGCACATCGTGGCCCCTGATATTGAAGACCCAGGCGACCGAGTCGGGCTGGGTGAGCACGGTGGCATCGGCCCCCGCATTGGCCAACAATTTTGAAATCATTGCCAGCTTGTCGGCAACACTCTGGCCGGCAAACTGGAGAGGTTGAACCGAGAGGGAGGCGGTTGGCCGCTTGGGCTGATCCGACCAGATCGCATCGATAGGGTTGCTGGCAAGCGGTTGCAGCCTGGCCCCCGCCTTGGCGCAGGCTGCAGCAAAGCGCTCGGCCTGGTCGGCGGTCAGCAACCAAGGGTCGTAACCCAGGACAT
>CADEEO010000129.1 GCA_902826365.1 uncultured Hyphomicrobiales bacterium
ACGGATGTTCTGGCCGCGGTCCGCAAGACCATCGGCAATGACATGACCCTGATGGTCGACGTGCAATATCTCTGGGAGGACGCCGCGACCTGCCTGTCCGTTGTCAAGGATTGGGCCGAGTTCAATGTCTATTTCCTCGAAACCCCGCTCTGGTCCGACAACGTCCATGAGATGGCGAAGCTCGTGGAGCGCGCGCCCATGCCCATCGCCTGCGGCGAATGGCTGGCCACCCGCTTTGAATTCGAGGAACTGCTGGATATCGGCAAGGTCAAGGTGGCCCAGCCCGATGTGGGTCGCGTCGGCGGCATCGGTGAAGCCAAGATCGTTTGCGACATGGCCAAGGCGCGGGGCCGCACCATCGTGCCCCACTGCTGGAAAACCGGCATCTCCATTTCGGCAACGGCGCACCTGGCCTTCGTCACCAACCACTGCGCCTTCATCGAATATCTGCCGCCGCAGCTTTGCCACGAGCGCCTCAGGCGCGAACTGGCCCAGGAAGAACTCGTCTTCCGCCCCGATGGCACTATTCCACTGCCCACCAAGCCCGGCCTCGGCGTGGAGGTCGATTGGGACGTGGTCAAGCGCTACAAGGCCGCGTGAACGGCCGCTGCTCTAGACTCCGACGCGTTGTTTCTTGCGGACATCGGCCTGGTATTTTGCCGCCGCGTTGACTTCGCTCCGCTGGCTCACCTGCGGCACGCCCACGTCCCACAGCGCGTCGCCCGGAGTCCAGGTAAAGGCATCGGAAACAATGGTGATGACGGTGGTCCGGTCCGTGGTTTTGGCCCAGTCCAGGGCCTGGCCCAGCTCCGCCAGGCCCTCAACCCGGCGCACCAAGGCCCCCATCGATTCCGCATGCTTGGCGTAATCGACGCTGAAGGGTTCCTTCACCTTGCAGTCCTTGATGAGATTGTTGAACGAAACCCCGCCCTTGAAATTCTGCAGGCGGTTGATGACCGCGTAGCCGCCGTTGTCGCAGACGACCACGATCAGCTTGTGGCCCGCCAGCACCGAGGAATAGATATCCGAATTCATCATCATGTAGGCCCCGTCGCCCACCATCACGAAGGTCTCGCGCGTCGGGTCCGCCATGGCCGCGCCCCAGCCGCCGGCAATCTCGTAGCCCATGCAGGAGAAGCCGAATTCAACGTCAAAGCTGTTGGTGGATTTGACACGCCAGTTCTTCATCATCTCGCCGGGAAGGCCGCCCGACGCGGTGATGGCGTAATCCCGCTCCCCGGCCTTGCTGTTCACCACGCCCACGATCTGCGCATAGGTCGGCACCGGTGAATTTGTGGGCTTTTGGAAACCATCGAGCATCTTGTCCCATTCTGCAAACTCGGCCCGCGCCTTTGCCATCCATTTCGCATCGGCCTTCCAGCCCGCAAGCGCCGCAGCCAGTTCGTCCACCGCTTCCCGCGCATCGCCCACCACGGCAAGCGCCTGATGCTTGGTTGCATCCCACCGCGCCGCATTGATTGAAATGAATTTCGCTTCCGGCTTGAAACAGGTCCACGACCCCGTCGTGAAATCCATGAGCCTGGTGCCGATGGCAATGACAAGGTCGGCTTCCGCCGCAAGGGCATTGGCCGAGGTCGAGCCGACAATGCCGATGGCGCCCGCGTATGCCCCATGCGTGTGAATGACGGTTCCCTTCCCCGCAATGGTCTCGGTGATTGGAATGCCGTGCGCCAGCGCAAACTTGGCAAGGCTTTCCTCCGCCCCCGAATAGCGCACCCCGCCGCCGGAAATGATCAGCGGGCGTTTGGAATTTTTCAGAAGTTCAACCGCCTTCTTCACGCTGCTGCGGTCAGGCCGCGGGCGCGGCACTTCATGCAGGGTGGGCGCGAAGAAAGCCTCGGGATAATCACAGGCATATTCCTGGATGTCCTGCGGCAGGGCGATGAAAGCCGGCCCGCAGTCGGCGGGATCAAGCATCGTCGCCACCGCTTGCGGCAGGGACGAGATGATCTGCTCGGGATGCACGATGCGGTCCCAATAGCGCGTCACCGCCTTGAAGGCGTCGTTCACATTGACGGTGGGATCGCCGTAATGCTCAACCTGCTGCATCACCGGATCGGGCCTGCGGTTCACGAAGGTGTCGCCGGAGAGGATCAGGATCGGCAGGCGGTTTGCGTGCGCCACGCCTGCCGCTGTCACCATGTTAAGCGCCCCCGGCCCTATCGACGATGCGGCCACCATGATCTGGCGGCGGCGCTTGGCCTTGGCGAAGCCGATGGCCGCAAGCGCCATGGATTGCTCGTTCTGCCCGCGCCATGTGGGAAGAATATCCTTCACCGCTTCCAGCGCTTCCGAAAGGCAAGTCACATTGCCATGACCGAATATGGCGAAGACCCCGGGAAACAGCGGAACCTTTGCGCCGTCCACCATGGTGAACTGATTGCAGAGATAACGCACAAGGGCCTGCGCCATTGTCAAGCGGACGGTAGTCATTCCAGTTTCTCCAAAATCACGATGCGGCCGCAACTTAACCAGATCGCGCCACCAGCCACAACATTTCCTTCCCGTTTTCCGGCGCGGTTGACTCATCCCGGCTTTGGCAGGAACCTGTTTTCCATGGCAACCCACAATTTTATCCCCACCCGATTCTACAACTCCATTGGCAGCCACGAGCCGGTTCTAGCCATAGGCGATGGCGACACGGTCGTGACCGAAACGCTCGATGCCCATGGCTTTGACCGCGAGGGCAAAAAACGCGCCGATGGGCCGAACCCGATGACCGGGCCATTCTATGTATCGGGCGCCGAGCCTGGCGATGCGCTGCGCATCCGCATTGACCGTATCGCAATGACCCGGCCCACCGGCTGGACCTTCCAGGTTCTGAGCCCGAACGTGGTGAACCCCGGCGCCGTGGCGCGCTTTCCCCCGCGCGCGGTGACGGATTGGATCATTGACATCGCCGCGGGGCGCGCCCGCCTCGCGAAGCCTCCGGCCAGCTTGCGCGGCTGGTCCGTGGCGGTGGAGCCGATGATCGGCTGCTTCGGCTTGGCCCCGGCCATGGGGCAATCGATTTCAACGGCGACCAGCGGCCCCTACGGCGGCAACATGGACTATCGGGGCTTTGGCGCGGGCGTTGAAGTCATGTTTCCCGTCTCGGCATCCGGCGGGCTGTTTTTCCTTGGCGATGTTCACGCCGCCCAGGGCGATGGTGAAATCGTCGGCACCGGCATAGAGACCGCCGCCGAGATTCAGTTCACGGTGGAAGTCGTAAAACGGAAGCCGGTTGGCTGGCCCCGCGGTTCAACCAAAAGCGAAATCTTCACCGTCGGCAATGCCCGGCCCCTTGACCAGGCCCTGCAGCACGCCACCACCGAGATGCTCGATTGGCTTATTCAGGATCATGGCCTCGATGAAGTGGCGGCCAGCCATGTGATGGGGCAAGCGGTGCGTTACCGCATAGCCAATGTCTTCAACCCCGCCTATTCGGTTGTCTGCCGGATCGGAAGGGAATGGCTGGCTGGCTTGAAGGCAAGCCCGAAACAGGGATAGGATCCGCGGAGGGAAAGCCGTATCATGTTAATCCGTAAACGGACGGTTTCCGCTCATTTTCGCGTGATGAAATCGCGCCCCTTCATTGCTGCCGGCGTCAATGGAGGCGGTTTTCACGATGGCGAATACGGCCATGCCTACCCCAAGCTTGAGGCTTGCCGATGACTGGTAGGTGATGCGCGACATGATGGCGGTGCCCGCGCAATCGATTTTCACATCCACCAGCGGGCCGTGGCGGTTGATTTCGGAAATTTTCCCTTCCAGCAGGTTCTGCGCGCTCAATCCCCTGGGCCGCTGGCTGGCAACCAGCACATCGCGGGCCCTCACCCGCAGCTTGATGGTCTTCCCGATGGCCGAAAGCCGTCCTGGCACCCTGATTTCACCTACGGCCGAGCGCAAAAGCGTGATGCCATACTTTTCATCAAAAGAAACAACGGCCATTTCGAGCACCGAGCCGGCTTCGCCCTGCTCTTCCACCGGCATCAGGTCTGATCGTTGCAAAATCTCCCCGGTGCGGCCCGAAGCGATCACCAGTCCGTTCGACATCACCACGATGTCCGTTGCCAGGCGCGCTACCTCCGCCACCGAATGGCTGACATAAATGATCGGAACCTTCGTCTCGTCGCGAAGCCGTTCGATATAGGGCAGGATTTCGCTCTTGCGGGCCTGATCCAACGAAGCAAGGGGCTCATCCATGAGAAGCAATTTTGGACTCGATAGAAGGGCCCGCCCGATGGCAACACGCTGTTTCTCGCCACCCGACAAAAGATTGGGCATTCGATCCAGGATTTGGCCCAATCCCAACAGATCAATCACACCCTTGGAACCCATGCTGCGGTCTTCAGCCGGCGCGAACCAGCGGCCATAGGCAAGGTTTTGCCGCACGCTCAGATGGGGAAAGAGCCGCGCTTCCTGGAACACATAGCCGATGCGGCGCTTATGGCGCGGCACGTTGATCCCTTTGTCTGAATCGAAAAGCACGCGGCCATCTACGGCAGCTTTGCCATCCGATGCCTTGATAAGCCCCGCAATGAAGTTGATGACCGAGGACTTGCCCGATCCTGACGGGCCAAAAAGCGCCGTCAGGCGGCCGCTGCTTGCGAATTTTGCATCAAGCTGGAAATCCCCAAGGCGTTCGCGTATCTCGACGGAAATTGTCATTCGAGGTCCATCCGCCTGCCGACGCGGCGCGCCAGAATCTCCGATGCCATGAGCGCAATCATCGACACCGCGATCGAAATCAGCGTCAGGCGCAGCGCCCCCCAATCGCCGCCCGGCACCTGCGTGAAGGTATAGATCAGCGATGGAAGGGTCTGGGTCTCGCCCGGTATATTGGAGACAAAGGTGATGGTTGCGCCAAACTCGCCCATGGCCTTGGCAAATGACAGGATCATGCCAGCGACGATTCCGGGCAGGGTCAGCGGCAAAGTAATCGTAAGAAGAACCCAGGCTGGATTTGCGCCCAGCGTGCCCGCCGCCGCCTCAAGTTTCCGGTCCACGGCCTCAATGGAAAGCCGGATGGCGCGCACCATCAGGGGGAAACCCATGATTCCGCAGGCAAGCGCCGCTCCCGTCCAGCGGAATGAAAACACGATGCCGAAATCGGCCAGAAAGGCCCCGAGCGGCGCCCGCCTGCCAAAGGTCAGGAGCAATAGATAGCCGGTGACCACCGGCGGCATGACAAGCGGCAGGTGGACGATCCCGTTGAGGATGGATTTTCCCCAGAACCGCCCGCGCGCCAGGACAAGCGCCACCACTATGCCAAGCGGCAGGCTCGCCAGCATCGCCCAGAAGGCAACCTTGAGGCTGAGGTAAACCGCGTTCCATTCTTCGGGGCTGAGCTCCAGCCAGGTCATGCCTAGTTTGTAGTGGCGGCTGTCAGTGCCGTAAAGCCCTGTTCCTCGAAGATTGCCTTGGCCTTTGCCGACTGGAGATACGTCACGAATTCCTCCGCATCGGCATTTGTGGAGCTTGCCGTGACGCCCGCGGGATAAACGATGGGCGGATGGGACTCTTCGGGAAAGGTTCCAACAACTTTCACCGATGAATCGGCGTTGGCATCCGTTTGATAAACGATGCCGAGCGGCGCTTCGCCGGTTGATACGAGCTTCAAGGCAGCCCGTACATTTTCGGCCTGGGCAACCTTGCCTTCAACCGAGGCCCAAACACCGAGGCTTTCAAGCGAAGCCTTTCCATAGGTTCCGGCCGGCACGGCCTTCACATCGCCCATCGCCAGCTTGCCGTCGCCGATCAAGTCGGAAAGCGGAAAGTTGGGGGCAATGGCGGCTTCGACCTTCGAATCCTTTGGCGCCACAAGAACAATCCGGTTGCCAAGCAACTGCACGTCCGTGCCGGCCTTGATCAATTTCTTGTCGGCGAGATATTTCATCCATTTTGTGTCAGCCGAAATGAAGACATCAGCGGGCGCCGCTTCTTCGATCTGCTTGGCCAGCGCCCCGCTTGCGGCATAGGAAATGGTTGCTTCCTTGGAAGTATCGGCTTTCCATGAGGCATTCACCGCATCCAGCGCGTTCTTGAGGCTTGCCGCCGCGAAAACTGTTACTTTGTCCGCTGCCAGGGCTGCTGGAGTGCCCGCCAGAAGCATCGCGGCCATGCCGCCGATGGCCGCTGCGAACTTAAGTCCAAAACGTCTGCGATTTAACATTGTCGTCTCCCGGTTCTGCGTTATATATGAATGTATACAGCGACTATAGCGATATCCGGCGCGAACTCAAGAGCGGGGATAAAAATGCCTGGACCGTGTATCGCCTCGGCCAGCAAAGGAGAAAGACCATGAAGATCAGCGCGCGGAATATCCTGAAGGGAAAGATCGTCGAAATTACCAAAGGGGCAACGACAGCCCATGTCCGGATTGACGTTGCCGGCACGGTTGTTACGTCTTCAATCACCAATGCCGCCGTTGACGATCTGAAGCTGACGGTCGGCAACACGGCCTATGCGGTGGTGAAGGCCTCTGATGTCATGATCGGGGTCGACTGACATTCGTTTGCAAAAACCGCATATGCCCCCTTGACACCTATATTCCTACTATGGCATTTGTGTTCCTGTTATGTTCTTTAGGCAGGATTAGAGCCACATGGACTGGGACTTGGCCATCACACGCAACAGCAAGGCGCTGAAGGGCATCATTGCGGTGCTGTTCGCCCTGCTGGGGCTTGATGGTGAGGCGGCTTCGCGGATTCCGCGGTCGCTCCACAGTGCCGTGCTGGCGGTGCTCAGGCCTGCAGAATCCGCCGTGCGGCGGCTTATTGTCATTGCGGCTAGGGGTGTCGTGGTGAAACTGGCTCCTTCACGGCCCAGGCCGGAGGGGGCCAAGCCTGCGGTGCCAAGGGCAAGGGCGGCGGGAACCCACGTCCCCCGGCCTTCCCGCTCTTCGATCCGCGCAAGAGGTTCAAGTTTGCGCGCGTGTCCCGCCGGAAGTTTCCCCGGGTCATGCCGCGCGTCCGTGTCCTGGACTATGATCCCCGGGTGGTGGCCC
>CADEEO010000130.1:0-1895 GCA_902826365.1 uncultured Hyphomicrobiales bacterium
ACGCCGATCATCTCGAACTTCAAGGAAGGCCTGTCGGTTCTCGAATACTTCAACTCCACTCACGGCGCCCGCAAGGGCCTTGCGGATACGGCTTTGAAGACGGCGAACTCTGGTTACCTGACGCGCCGCCTGGTTGACGTGGCCCAGGACGCCATTATCAGCCAGGAGGATTGCGGCACCAAGAACTCGATCACCACCCGGCCGATCATCGATGCCGGTGAAGTTATCGTTTCGCTCGGCGTGCGCGTTCTCGGACGCACTGCTGCAACCGATGTTGTTGATCCGGTAACCAACGCCGTGATCGTAAATGCCGGCGAAGAGATGCTGGAATCCCACGTTGAGAAGATCGAAAAGGCGGGGGTCACTGAAATTCGCATCCGTTCGGTGCTGACCTGCGAAACCAAGTTTGGCGTGTGCGGCAAGTGCTACGGGCGCGATCTGGCCCGCGGCACGCCTGTCAACATGGGTGAGGCGGTTGGCGTTATCGCGGCGCAGTCCATCGGCGAGCCGGGAACCCAGCTCACCATGCGCACCTTCCACATCGGCGGCACGGCGCAGGTTCTTGACCAGTCGTTTGTTGAATCAAACCACGAGGGCAAGATCACCATCCGCAACCGCAATGTGATGAAGGACTCACAGGGCCGCCTCATGGTCATGGGGCGCAACGTCGCGATCGTGGTTGAAGATGCCAAGGGCAATGAACGCGCCGTTCACAAGGTGGTTTATGGCACACGCCTATTCGTTGACGATGGCGACATGGTCAAACGCGGCGTGCGCCTGGCTGAATGGGATCCGTACACACGGCCGATGCTTTCAGAAGCAGATGGCGTGGTGCAGTTCGAGGATGTCGTTGATGGCGTCTCCCTCAACGAAGTCGCCGACGAGGCCACGGGCATCACCAACCGGGTGATCATCGACTGGCGTTCCAACCAGCGCGGCTCATCGCTGAAGCCCGCGATGGTGGTGAAGGACAAGGACGGAAACGTGCACAAGCTGGCACGTGGCGGCGAAGCCCGCTACCTGCTGTCGGTGGATTCCATTCTGTCGGTTGATCCCGGCACCTCGGTGAAGGCTGGCGACGTGCTCGCACGTAACCCGCTGGAAAGCGCCAAGACACGCGACATCACGGGCGGTCTGCCACGGGTTGCCGAGTTGTTTGAAGCGCGCCGTCCGAAGGATGCAGCGATCATCGCTGAAATCTCAGGCCGGGTCGAGTTCGGCCGCGATTACAAGAACAAGCGCCGCATCCGCATTGTGCCGCAAGATGATACGCTGGAAGCAGTGGAGTATCTCATCCCGAAGGGCAAACATCTGCCGGTGCAGGAAGGCGACTTCATCGAGAAGGGCGAATACCTGCTCGACGGCAATCCGGCGCCGCATGATATTCTGGCGATCAAGGGCGTGGAAGAGCTTGCCGCCTTCCTCGTCAATGAAATCCAGGAAGTTTACCGTTTGCAGGGCGTGTCGATCAACGACAAGCACATTGAAGTCATCGTGCGCCAGATGCTGCAGAAGGTTGAAATCACCGATGCGGGCGAATCCACGTGGCTGGTTGGCGAACAGGTCGACCATGTCGAAATGGATACCGAAAACGACAAGCTGATCGCCGATGGCCGCAAGCCTGCAACGGGTGTTCCGGTTCTGCTGGGCATCACCAAGGCGAGCTTGCAGACGCGGTCGTTCATCTCGGCGGCGTCCTTCCAGGAAACCACGCGGGTTCTCACGGAAGCCGCGGTTCAAGGCAAGATCGACACGCTCGAAGGCCTCAAGGAAAACGTCATCGTTGGCCGCCTCATTCCGGCGGGCACGGGCGGCATGCTGGCGCGGTTGCGCCAGGTTGCTGACAAGCGCGATGGCCTCATTCTAGAGGAGCAGGCACGGGCGGAAGTTTTGCC
>CADEEO010000130.1:1995-6796 GCA_902826365.1 uncultured Hyphomicrobiales bacterium
TCGGCGCCGGACTTGCTCATGACCAAGCCGTGTTCACGGGTTTTTTCGAAGATATCGGCGGTCGCCGCCGCGGCAGGCGTTTTTGATTTGCGGTCCGTCACCAATTCGATTGCCAGCATGAGGCCGTGGCTGCGCACTTCGCCGATGATCTCGTGCTTCTGGTGGAGACGGTCGAGCACTTTGCGTATTTGGCTCCCGACTTTTTTGGAGTTCGCCTGCAGGCCTTCCTCATCGATGACCTGCAGAACGGCGCGGCCGGCGGCACAGGAGGTGGGGCTTGCGCCGTAGGTATGGAATGAGAATTTTCCGGCCAGCGCGTCAGCCACATGGCGCTGGGCGACGACTGCGGCCAACGGGAAGCCATTGCCGATACCCTTGGCCATGATGACGATTTCGGGAACGATGCCATGGGCTTCGAAGCCCCAGAAATTGTCGCCGGTGCGGCCAAAGCCGGACTGGACTTCGTCAATGATCATCAGCCCGCCACGCTCGCGCACCTTGACGGCGGCGGCGGCGAGATAGCGGTCAAGAGCTTCAACAACGCCACCATAACCCTGGATGGGCTCAACGATGAAGCCTGCAAGTTTTCCCGATGTTGCATATTGGATGGTGCGGTCAATTTCGGCCAGGTAGGCGTCCGTATCATCGCCAAATATGCCCCGGTACGGGTTCGGGTCGGCCACATGGTGGATTCCGGTGAGGAGGGGGATGTTGTGGCGAAAGCCGTTGATGCCGGTGAGCGACTGGGCTCCAATGGTGGCGCCATGATAGGCATTGCGCAGCGCCAGCATGTCGATGTTGCCAGTGAACTGCTGGGCCATGACCAGGGCGAGATCGACGGCTTCAGCGCCGCTGTTGGTGAAATGCACTACCCAGTCGTGGCCCTTTGGCATGCGAGCGGCGAGTTCTTCGGCAAAATGGGCGGGTACCGGATGGTAAAACATGGTGGTGCAGTGCTGGAGCTGTTCCATCTGCTCGCGGACGGCGGCGGTGACGGCGGGGTGATTGTGGCCAACCGAGACGCAAACGTTCATACCTAGGAGATCGAGATACTTCTTGCCGGTTTCATCCCAGAGGTACTGGCGGTCGCCTTTGGCGAAAATGAGAGGGGTCTTGTAGGGCACAAAGGCGCGCTGGGAGGCGGCGTAGTATTTTTCCCGCCGGGCTACGATTGATGCTGTTGACCAATCCGTGTCGAGTTTTGCCATGAACTGCCTCCTGCGTTTGTTCTGCCACAGTAGTCAGTCAGGGGCGCAGGCACTAGCTCCAGAGGATGTCTAACGCTGGGCCATGCCTGGTTGGATACCATGTGTTAACCCCAAGAGGCCGGGACCCATCTTTCCACCCGACTACGCTGAACTGATTGAAATTCGCGTGATGAAAGCTGGATCCCGACATCCCGCCAAAGCAAAGCTGGCGCCTGTCTTTGACGTGGTAAACTCGCAGGGTCTAAAGGCTTTTAGGGATGCCTAGTGCGTAGCCGCAGCCAGGGCATGGGAGTTGTCTGGCTCGATGAGGCCAATCAGGGCGCCGGTTGAATCGGTCACCACCGCAAGCTTTCCCACACCTGGCACGCGCGTGTTGGGCCGCATTACTTCACCGCCGGCTTTGGCAGTGTCATTCTCGGCTTTGTTGATATCGCCCACCGACATGTAGGTCATCCAATGCGAGGGGACGCCGGAATAGTCCGGTGCGGTCAATTCAAAGATGCCGCCCACCGGCTTTCCATCCTTGCGTGCAATCCAGTAGGCCGCGCCATCGGGAAGCGGGGATGCTTCAAATTGCCAACCCAGGGTGCGGCCATAGAAGGCGAGCGCAATTTCCGGTTCCCAGGTGTTGAGTTCGTGCCACCAGTTTCGTTGCGGCATGGTCATTGTGAGATTCTCCCTCTCGAAGTTAATGATCGTGTCGCCGTAAAATCAGTGTCTAACGGGTGATGGGCTTTGGTGTGGCTCAATTGGGGGTAAATTGCGGCAAGTTGCCACTGGACCTTAAAACGGCATTAAGTTTTTGGGCGGCATAGTACCGTTATTGCTTGCGAAAAGGCATGGCGCGGTATGAGTAACAGTACGAGTATTTCTTCAGACTTAATTAACCGCCGCTTGGCTGGTGCCGGGCAAAAGACGTTTTATGAGCCTGATGTTGAGTTGGCTGGTGTCGAAGACGGCCAGTCCGAGGACTCTGGCCTGTCGGTTGGGTTTATCGCGAAAATGGTTGTGCTGTTTGTGGCCGTGGGCGGCGGCACTTTCTTTTTCGATGCCTCTGGCTTCTCTTGGTATGAGGTAAAAATGGCCGTCGGCGACCTGTCGCGCTTCCGGCTGTAGATTCGCTCCTGATTCCCCTTGTTTCTCCCGCCATTTCAGCATCTGCGGCGCTATTTTTTGTGCCTTGCAGCGATAAACTCCACGATAGGCTATGCTTTTGGCCCCGTGGCGTAAAAATTCCCTGATTCAGGGGTTGACGCCGGGTGGGGGGCCAAGTAGAACCCGCCTCGTTCTCAAGCGACAGGCAGTCTGGGTTTCGCACCCTTAAACGCTGGCGAGTGAACAACAAACGACATTCGAGGTCATGCCTTTAGGGACTTTCGTTCTTAAGGGCCTCTGGTTTTGAGCACTGCGGGGTCCCGAGCCGGACCCTCGTCAGTGTTTTTGGTCATGTGCAATCCGGTTCAACAGTTTATACGAAGGTAGATCAGGCCCGATGCCGACAATCAACCAGCTCATTCGTAAGCCACGCAGCGTTCCGAGTTATCGCAACAAGGTTCCTGCGATGCAGTCTTGCCCGCAAAAACGCGGCGTTTGCACGCGCGTTTACACCACAACGCCGAAGAAGCCGAACTCGGCGCTGCGGAAAGTCGCCAAGGTGCGCCTGACCAACGGCTTCGAAGTCGTGAGCTACATTCCGGGCGAAGGCCATAACCTGCAGGAACACTCGGTGGTGATGATCCGTGGCGGCCGCGTCAAGGATCTGCCAGGTGTCCGCTATCACATCATCCGCGGTATTCTCGATACGCAAGGCGTCGTCAAGCGCCGCCAGCGCCGGTCGAAATACGGCGCCAAGCGTCCGAAGTAAGGCGAGGGGAGTCATTCATGTCACGTCGCCATAAAGCAGATAAACGCGTCATCAACCCGGATCCGAAATTCGGCGATCTCGTGGTTTCCAAGTTCATGAACAATCTCATGTACGAGGGCAAGAAGTCAGTCGCCGAAGGCATCGTCTACGGCGCCTTTGAAAAGGTCCAGGCCAAGGTCAAGAGCGACCCGGTGCAGATTTTCCACCAGGCCCTTGAAAATGTGGCTCCGGCTATCGAAGTCCGCTCACGCCGCGTGGGTGGCGCCACGTACCAGGTTCCGGTTGAGGTGCGCACCGAGCGCCGTCAGGCCCTGGCCATCCGCTGGATCATCATTGCCGCGCGCGGCCGCAACGAAAACACCATGGTTGACCGCCTTTCCGGCGAGCTCATGGATGCCGCAAACAACCGTGGATCAGCCGTGAAGAAGCGGGAAGATACCCACAAGATGGCCGAAGCGAACCGCGCTTTCAGCCATTACCGCTGGTAATTCAGGACAGACAAGATTATGGCCCGCACACACGAACTTGCAGACTACCGGAACTTCGGCATCATGGCCCACATTGATGCCGGCAAGACGACTGTTACGGAGCGCATTCTTTTTTATTCCGGCAAGAGCCACAAGATCGGCGAAGTGCATGACGGCGCCGCCACCATGGATTTCATGGAGCAGGAGCAGGAGCGCGGCATTACGATCACCTCGGCTGCCACCACTACAGTCTGGAACGGCAAGCGCCTGAACATCA
The DNA here is from genome assembly GCA_902826365.1 of uncultured Hyphomicrobiales bacterium. Taxonomy (GTDB): domain Bacteria; phylum Pseudomonadota; class Alphaproteobacteria; order Rhizobiales; family Aestuariivirgaceae; genus Aestuariivirga. The sequence continues at coordinate 5,812 of CADEEO010000130.1, forward strand.
TCGACACCCCCGGCCACGTGGACTTCACCATTGAAGTCGAGCGGAGCCTGCGCGTGCTTGATGGCGCGGTTTGCGTTCTCGATTCAAACCAGGGCGTTGAGCCGCAAACCGAAACGGTTTGGCGCCAGGGCGACAAGTACCAGGTTCCGCGCATTGTGTTCTGCAACAAGATGGACAAGACCGGTGCTTCCTTCAAGCAGTGCATTGACGACATCAAGGAGCGCCTGGGCGCCCGCCCGGTTCCGATCCAGCTGCCGATTGGCGCTGAAGCCGACTTCAAGGGCATTGTTGACCTCGTGCGCATGAAGGCCGTCGTCTGGGAAAATGAAGCTCTCGGCGCTAACTATCACGATGAAGAGATTCCAGCCGACATGCTCGATGCCGCCAAGCAGGCGCGCGCCGACATGATCGAGGCCTGCGCCGAACTCGATGAGCAGGCGACGGAAGACTATTTGAACGGCAAGGAAATTTCCAACGAGACCATCAAGAAACTGCTCCGCAAGGCGGTTCTGACGGCCGCTTTCTTCCCGGTTCTCTGCGGCTCGGCCTTCAAGAACAAGGGCGTCCAGCCGCTTCTTGATGCGGTTGTCGATTACCTGCCATCGCCGCTCGACCGTCCGGCCATCAAGGGCATTGATGTTAAGACCGGCGGCGAAACCACCCGCCCATCATCGGACAAGGAGCCGTTGGCGCTTCTTGCATTCAAGTTGATGGACGACCAGTACGGCATTCTCACTTTCTGCCGAATCTATTCCGGCGTGCTTTCAAAGGGCACCTCGCTGCTCAACTCCACCCGCGACAAGACCGAGCGCGTGGGCCGCATGGTTCTCATGCATGCCAACAACCGCGAAGAAATTGCCGAAGCTCATGCGGGCGACATCGTGGCCCTTGTTGGCCTGAAAGACACGCGCACCGGCGACACGCTGTGCGATCCGGCCAAGCCGGTAATCCTTGAGAAAATGGAATTCCCCGAGCCGGTCATCGA
>CADEEO010000131.1 GCA_902826365.1 uncultured Hyphomicrobiales bacterium
ACCACGACGAGGCCCGCATAGGTGATTAGCGCCGCCACAAGGCTCTTCCAAGTCAGCGCGGCGCCGAAAAACAGCCAGCCCAGGAACATGACGAATATCGGATAGGTAAACAGCACCAGCCGCTCAAGCTGGGCGGTGATGTAAACTAGCCCTTCAAAATCGAGCAGCGAGGAGATGTAGTAGCCGACGAAACCGGCGAGAAGGGCGCGGATGGTGAGGCCCCAGCCGGGCAGCGGCTTTCCGGCCTGACGGAGCTGATAAACTGCATAAAGCCCGACGCCGATAAAGAAGGGCAAGGCGGTGGCCATGCGCAGCGCCAGCATAAGGGCGGCGTTGGCTTCCTCCATATAGGCCAGCTTGATGAAAATGGCCTTGGTTGAAAACAGGGCCGCTCCCGCCGCGGCAAACAGGTAGCCTTTCAAGACGCGATGCCGTTCCATGGCTCCGCTTTACAGCCCCGCCCTGTACTTGTCTGCGTCTTTGAGTAACATGACTGACATGCACGTAAAGCGATGGAGCCTCTTGGTATGATTGAATTGCGTTTTAGTTCCGCTCTTGAAATGGCGCGCCTGCTGCGGGCCCGGAAAATCTCTGCGAAGGAGCTTCTGGAGGTCTGCCTCGATCAATATGCCCTGCATAATGACACGCTCAACGCAATTGTCGTCACCGATCTGGGGCGGGCCAAGCATGCCGCCATGGCTTCCGACAAGCGCCTGAAAAAGGGCGCGCCGCTGGGGCCTTTTGACGGGGTTCCGATGACGGCCAAGGAGTCCTTCGACTGGAAAGGCACACCCTCTACCTGGGGCGAGCCCGCCTACAAGGAAAATATCGCCACATCCGATGCGGCGGCCATCACCCGCCTCACCGATGCGGGCGCGGTGATCTATGGCAAAACCAATGTGCCGCTGATGCTGGCGGATTGGCAGAGTTTCAACGATGTCTATGGCACGACCAATAACCCTTGGGATGTGACGCGATCTCCTGGCGGCTCATCGGGCGGATCGGCGGCAGCGCTCGCCACGGGGATGAGCGCACTTGAGATCGGCTCCGACATCGGGGCATCGCTGCGCAATCCGGCTCATTATTGCGGGATCTATTCTCACAAGCCAACTTACGGCGTGGTGCCCTATCGCGGGCATTTGCTGAGCAATGTTCACCCCAGTGATATTTCCGTGGCCGGCCCCATGGCGCGTTCGGCGAAAGACCTCACCGCCATGCTGAAGCTGCTTGCGGGCACGGACGGCATCGAAGCGCGCGGCATGAGCCTGCATCTGCCGGACCTCAAGCAGAAAACCTTCAAGGACTTCCGCGTGGCGGTCATGCTGAGCGATCCGGTGAGCGAGGTCGACCAGCCGGTGCAGGACCTGATTGCCAAGCTGGCGCAGTTTCTCACCAAGAAAGTGAAGAAGATTTCGCATGAGGCGCGGCCCGGCTTCACCACGCGCGAAGCCATGGATGTTTTCATCGTACTGCTGCGCTCGGCCACCAGCCGCAGGCAATCCGAAGCGGACTTCGAGACCAATGAGGCGCGGGTTGAAAATTTCGCAGCCGATGATGACAGCTACTACGCCAAGATGACGCGGGCCTATGTCATGCCGCACCGTTCATGGCTCATCGCCAATGAACGGCGGCACCAGATGCGCCTTCTGTGGGACCGGTTCTTTGATGATTGGGACGTGATGATCTGCCCCGCCGCCGCGTCCGCCGCTTTCCCGCATGACCATGTCGGCGACCGGCACGAGCGCACCATCGAGGTGAACGGCAAGCGGGTTCCGACGACCGATCAATTGTTCTGGGCAGGTTACTCCTGCGGCTTCTATCTGCCATCGACGGTGGCGCCGCTTGGTCTCACGCCGCAGGGCCTGCCGTCGGGGGTGCAGATCATCACGCGGCAGTATGGGGACTACACCTCGCTGCGCTTTGCCGAACTGCTGGAAAAGGAATACGCCAGCTTTGTGCCGCCGCCGGGGTATTGATGGCAAGGAATTCCACTCACTTGATCACTCTTGCAAAAAACTCGGCTTCGCGGGCCCATGTCGATTCCTCGAACAGCACATCATGGCCAAAGCCCGGGACCACGTCCAATTCCTTTGGCTGGTTGGCGGCGGCGAACAGGCGCTTGCCGAATTCCACCGGAATGAGCCCATCCTCTTCGCCGTGAATGATGAGCAGCGGGGCAACGACGGCGGCGATAAAGTCGATGGATTTGAACTGGTCCTTCATCAGCGCATGGACCGGCAGCCACCAGTAGATTTTGGCGGCCACCTCGACGGTCGAGGTATAGGGCGCTTCAAGGGCCACGGCCCCCACTTCGCGCTTTGCGGCGAGCTGCACGGCAACGCCGCTGCCGAGGGATTCGCCCAGCAGGGCAATCCTGCCGGGTTCAACACCCTTGGCGATGAGCCAATCGTAAGCCGCGTTTGCATCGGCGATCAGGCCTGCCTCGCTGGGCGATCCGCTGCTGCCGCCAAAGCCGCGGTAGGAGAGATAGGCCACGCCAAAGCCGCGGGATTGATAGTAGCTGAAGCGCAGGGGCCTGTCGCCGATCTCGCCGGCGTTGCCCTGGAAATACAGAATGGTGGCCATGCCCGCCTTGGCCGGCGCATGCCAGAGAATGATTTTCTCGCCGTCCGCTGTGGCCAGGGTTTCAATACTGGCGCCTGTGATGCCAACGCTTTCCGGTGTCAGGCCCTTGTTGGCCGGATGGTATTGCAGCTTGCGCTGAAACGCATACATGCCGAGGGTGGCAATGGCGTAGGCCACGATAGCGAGCACCACGACAAACTTGACGAGGCTCATGCCGCGACCAGTTTGGCGGGCGTATGGGTATCCTTTGTCCAGCACCATACGGCCAGCATGGGCTGGTCCGCCGTTTTTGTCGCGTGGTGAACATTCGGCGCGTGGTAGATCACGGTGCCCGCCTGCTTCGTTTCAAAGACGCCCGCGCCCTGCTTCCATTCGGTTGGCCCGGTGAGCGGCCAATAGAGTTCGGGAGCCGGATGATAGTGGTCCTTGTAGTGGCGGTGCGGACCGAGCATCAGAAGGCCGAGGATAAAATCATCGCCCTTGAAAAATCCCTGCGGCCCGATGATTTCGCACCAGCCATAGTTCTCGCTGAATCCGGCGCCGAGGATTTCATCCGTATAGGATTTTGATTGCAGCCATTTGAGATGGCCGTCTGCCGCGGCAATTGCTGCCGCCAGCTCGGACTCAAGCATCATGGTTTCGGCGATGGTTCCGGCGAAGTAGCGGGTGACGGGCAGGCCTTGCGGTCGCGGTTCGACGAAATCTTCCCGCGTCATGTCCTGCGCGGCCAGGCGCTGCAATACCACATCCACATGGCTGCCGCCGCGCGCATGAAGGCCGCGGGCAATGGCCCCCACCAGCCAGCGCGCATCATTATAGAGATCATCGCTCATGGCGCGCACCATGGCGGCGCGACCTTTGAGGGAGTGTTAATGAAGATCGTAAACAAGCCGGGCCAACTCCACCAATTCCGCATCATTGGGATAGCGCAAATTGGATTTCCGCATGGGGGCATTGGCGGGGCTGGCCATGTGTTCGGCCAGAAGCTCCGGCTTGCTGAGATCAAGGCCATCGCCTTCCAGTGAAATTTTTATCGCCGTGGCCCGCACGAGGCGGTCATAGGCGGCGATGGGATCGGCCGCTGCCATGGCTTTTGCCACCCGCGCATAGGCTTCGGGTGCCCCATGGGAAACCCATTTCATGGTGGCCAGCATGGCAAGGCCGGTGGCGCGGCCATGGGGGATGGGCGCCAGATCGGCCATGGCATGGGAAATATTGTGGGCCAGGGCCGTGCCGCAATTATCAATGGCAATGCCGCCGTAGCAGGAGCCCAGCAAGAGCGCGCCACGTGCTTCGATGTCGTTTGGATTTTTGACGGCCCGCTCGAGGTTTTCCGAAATCAGCGAAATGGCTTTCAAGGCGTAGAGGTCATTGCCGTCGGTGCGGTGCTTGTTGGTGGCCGCTTCAATGGCGTGGACCAAGGCATCTAGTCCGGTTGCGGCGGTGATGTGGGGCGGTACACCGACGGTGAGTTCGGGATCGAGGATGGCCACCTGGGGTTTCAACTCGTCGCCCCAGCCCCAGACTTTCACCTTCGCGGCATTGGCGAAGACCGCAACGCGGGTGACTTCCGAACCGGTGCCCGCCGTGGTGGGAACGGCGATGATGGGCAGGATGTTTTTGGGCAGTGGCGTTTCACACAACTGGTAGCTCTGGGCGGGAAGCCCGGAGGCGGCGCAGGCGGCCACGAGTTTTGCCGTATCGAGGGCGGAGCCGCCGCCCAGGCCGACAATGGCCTTGGCCTTCATCGCCCGGGCAATACCAGCGGCCGCGTCAATCTCGGCGGCTTTTGGCTCGCCCTTCAGGCCATCAAAAACCTGGGCTTCCAGTCCGGCGGCTTTCAGGCTTTCCAGCGCCCGTCCGGTTATGCCCAGGGTGGTGAGCATGGGATCGGCCACGACAAGGACGGCAGCGCCCTTTCCGGCCAAGCCCTCGACCTTGGCGGCGAGATCAGCAATGCGCCCTGCCCCAAAGATGATTTCGGGCAGGCGGGAAAGGTTAAAGGGCTGCATAGGAGTTTCCGTATGGTGGGGCTGCCATTCGCTTATGTCTCCCACAGGAAGCGGTCAAGCGTGAAGCGATTTCACCTGATTTACGAAACTCCCGGCCCGGTGATCTCGCGCAGCAGCTTGCGGTAGATGGCGTCGGCGTAGGCCTGGTAGTCATTGGCGGGGATGACGAAATGCCCCTCGCCGCCCACCACCTGGTTCTGAAAATAGACATCAAGGGTTGGCCATTCATTGAGAATGGTGAGCGCGTTGATGGTGATGCCCTGGGCCACCAGCCTGTCGCGCACCGCATTCACTGGAACGCCCACATTGTTGCGCCCGTCGGAGGAGACATCGATGACCAGGCGCTGGGCGCGGGGCGCCTTGGTGAGAAGGGCCGCCGAATAGAGCAGCGCGCTTGAAATCGAGGTGCCGCCCTCCGCCAGCTTGCGCGGCATGCCGGCCAGCGTTTCGCCGAAGAGATCGCCATCCTCCTCGGTTTCCAGAATGGTCCAGGGCATGGCCACCACCTGGTTGGATTCATCGGACCATTGGACGACGCTCACGGCGATGCGCTGCAGGTTTCCAAGGGCAATGGCGCGCTTGATTTCAGGTTTCCGGAAAGCCGCACCGAGGCCTTTCATCTGCAAGGCAAATTCCCGGAAATCCACGCTGAAGGAGCAATCCACCGCGAGCACCAGGGCCAGGTCAACTTCGTATTCCTGCGCCCGGGTGGTGGGCGCCGGCGTCGACAAGGCAAGCACGAGGAATGCGGCGGCCACAACACGCTTCATCCAGAAGCTGGCGCGTGGCATGGGCGATACCTCCTTTTGCTAATGGTGCAATTCGATATAGTCCAAAGCGCGGCAATCCTTCACCGACCAGCCCACATTCACCGTCTTGCCGTGGGAGATGGCCTCGTTGCTGGCCTTGTTGGGCACTTTCACAATAAAATTCTTGTGACCGGCGACTTCAAGCCGGGCGCGGATATGGTCGCCGAGATAAATAAGTTCGGCGATCTTGCCGCGCAGCAGCACATCCACATTCTTGGCCAGCGGGTTGATTTCCACGCGCTCGGGCCGGATCGACAGCAGGGTGCGCTCACCCTTGGCGCTGACATTGACCGCAAGGGCTTTCACCACGTCACTGGAATCAAGTTTCACGGTGGCGATATTACCACTATCCACGCCAGAGATCACGCCTTTCAGTTTGTTGTTCTCGCCGATGAACTGGGCGACGAAGGAATTCTGCGGGCGCTCATAGAGTTCGTCGGGGGTGGAGAGCTGCTGCACGACGCCGTCGTTGAACACGGCGATGCGGTTCGACATGGTGAGCGCTTCCGCCTGGTCGTGGGTGACGTAGACAATGGTGACGCCCAAGCGCTCGTGGATGTGCTTGATTTCATACTGCATCTGTTCGCGGAGCTGCTTGTCGAGCGCCCCCAGCGGTTCATCCATCAGCACCAGATCGGGTTCAAACACCAGGGCGCGGGCCACGGCAATGCGCTGCTGCTGGCCGCCGGAAAGCTGGCCGGGCCGGCGGCCGGCCATTTGCGGAAGTTCCACGAGTTTGAGGATATTTTTGACGCGGTCCTCGATCTCGGCCTTGCCCATGTTGCGCACTTGCAAGGGGAAGGCCAGGTTCTCAGCCACGGTCATGTGGGGAAACAGGGCGTAGTTCTGGAACACCATGCCGATGCCGCGCTTGTGCGGCGGCGTGTTGTTGATGGGCTTGCCCTTCACATAGATTTCGCCGTGGGTGGCGGGCTCGAACCCTGCCAGCATCATCAGGGTGGTGGTTTTGCCGGAACCGGAAGGCCCGAGCATGGTAAGGAATTCGCCCTTGGCAATATCGAGGTTGAGATCCTTCACAACCAGGGTTTCGCCATCATAGCTTTTCTGAACCTGGGCAAACCTGACCATGGGTTCATTGCCCGCAGCAGCAGTTATCATCGCGCCTTCGCCCTCACCCTTGTTTTTTAGGCCATATTATGCAGTCAGGGCAAAAAGGGAAGCGATGATATTAGCGCACCTTCTTTCTCTTGCCTCGCCCTTGCAACTTTCCTTCTCCCATTGGGAGAAGGCGGGGCCCGTCCTGCGATGCGAAGCTTAGCAGGATGGGAGGATGAGGGGTTACAGTATTGGCTTTCTAGCACCGAAACCCCTCACCTTCCCGAGCTGCGCTTGGGCCCCTTCCTCTCCCT
>CADEEO010000132.1 GCA_902826365.1 uncultured Hyphomicrobiales bacterium
CAAGGAGGATGCCTTCACCTTCAGCGCCGAGGATTGCTGACGAATGTCACTGGCGCGCCGCCTTGCCTTCGCCGTTTTGGGGCTGACGCTCGGGTCTGCTGGCGGAGGCGTCGCCGGGCTGCTCGCCGGATTGGCCTATACCGAAATTGCCGCCACCTCCGGCTTTGAAGGCTACTCGGGCTTCGTCGTGGCCTTCTGGATGCTTGGCGGCGTGGTGATCGGGATGATTGCCGGATTGGTTGTCGCCTACAGAATGGCGAGCCCGCGTAACCATTAGATTCACGGCCTGGCCTAGACACCGGCCTTGATTGGATGTTTGATGAAGCCTTCGGCTATCAATAACGGTAGCAGCAGTTGATCGAGGACAGGAACATGGCCAAGAGAGCAAGAAAGCCGGCGAAAAAAGCCAAAGCGAAGCCCGCAAGGAAAAAAGTGGCCGCCAAAAAGCCGGCGAGGAAAGCTTCCCGGGTGAAAGCCGCCAAAAAATCGGCGCGGGCCTTTGTGAAGGCGGCCGGCAAGAAAACCGCGGCCGCCAAGAAATCCGGCACGAAGATGGTTCGCCGCGCCATCAAGGCCATTGCCGGCATCGCCGCCCCGATCATTCCCGGCAGCGATCCGGCAAAGGAATAATGCCGCGCTGAAATACCCGCCGCGGTTTTGTTCCGTTACAAATCTGTAATTCCCGACACGATTTCGTGCGCACCGGATTCGAAACGATCAGGCGTCTTTTTCATTGAACCACCAGCGGAAAGAAAATCTGCCGCGAGTGGCAATTGAAGTGAAAAAGGAGAGTTTGTGATGAAGAATTTAAGCCTGGTGATTTTAGGAGCCGCCTTGGGGTTTGGCACAATGGCGCTCACCAGTGGCGGCGCATCGGCTGCGGCCTTGCAGCCGTTTCAGCCGTTGACGGCCAGCCAGTCGAATGGCGACGGCAACATTTATTTGGCCCAGAGCAGGAAGGAACGCCTGCGCGACCGGTGGGAAAGAAACCGCGACGGCGACCGCTGCTCCCGGCGCAGTGACCGCTGCCGCCACTACCACCGCGGCCATTATTACGAAACGCCGTGGTGGACCCTGCCATTGATCATCGGCGGCAGCATCGCCGCGCAAAACGCCTATGACGATGATTATGATGGCGGTGGCTATGGCAGCCGGCATGTGGAATGGTGCCTGGACCGCTACCGCTCCTACAATCCGCGCACCAACACCTGGGTGTCCTACAGCGGCAATGTAAACCAGTGCAACAGCCCCTACGGCTAATGCAGTAAAATAACGAAGCCGGCGTCCGCAAGGGCGCCGGTTTTTTATGCGGCACTCCTGCAGTGGGCATCGACCACCCGCTGAACCATCGGCGCGTAGTGGGAAAACGGCTGGGTCTTCAAGTCCGCCCGCTTGCCCGCATCATCGTAGTAACGCACCTTGACGATCTCTTTCACGTTCGGGTTCTTCTCGAATTCGGCAATCTCGCCGCGGCTCATGGGGCCGCCTTGAAGGTTCAGCGAATGAACCGACGCCTCCGACAGGCGCTTGAAATATTCGGGCCGCGCCGCGCAGAGATAACGCTTGGCCGCCACATGGTAGCGCACGCAATCCGTGACGAGCGTTGGAAAAAACCGTTCCAGCACTTCGGCGCCGGCCTCTTCATGATGCCTGTCTTCCACGTCATCCATGGAAAACGTGCCGAACTCGCTGGTGAAATGCCCGATGTCGTGGAGCAGCGCCGCCACGATGATGATCTCGGGTTCGCCGGCGCTTTCGGCAAAATGCGCGCCCTGCAGCATGTGCTCGGCCATGGTCACAGGCTCGCCCAGATACTCCTCGCCGCCGCGGCGCTCGAAAATGTCCGCCAGGAAGGCCACGATATTGGAAGGCGTCAGCGTTTCGAAATCCGGCTTGCTCATTCGGCCGCCTCCTGCCGGTGCGTTTCCATGGCGGCAAGCGTCGACAGCAAGCCGTCCTTGTCGGCGTAACAGCCCTGAAGCCAGCGCGAGCCCGCGCCGGAATAGCCCTTCCGCGCATGCAGCACGCGGGTGTTGTCCACGATGAAGCTCTCGCCCGGCGACAGTTTGAATGACACTTCCATGGCGGGGTCCTCGATGATCTCGCCCAAGCGGCGGTAAGCGGCGTAGTAGGCCTCCATCTCATCATAGGGCACGTCGGTGAACGCCGCCGCCGAACGGTTGTTGAAGCGGATGCCGGTCAGCTCGCCATCCGGCGCCAGCTCGATCATCGGGCGCCGCGCCCTGAGGCAAATGCCTTCGCTTCCGGCATATTCAAACCGCGCGCAGTACTTCGTCAGCAGGTCAAAGCCTTTCGGATTTTCGGCGCGCAGCCGCGAGGCCGCCTTGAAGCCATCAACCACCATGTTCTCGCCGCCCTTGGCCGAATTTTCCAGGCAATAGAGGATTTGCAGGGTGGGCACCGGGTCGCGGTAGGGATTGTCCGTGTGGGCCTGCAATCCAAGCCCCGTATAGGCCAGGTTGCTCGGGTTCACCTCGGTGCGGACCTCGAACCATTTGCCGTAATTGGTCTCGCGGATATAGCCGAAGAGCTCCGCGACTTTCAGCAGCGCGCCGCTTTCAACCGGCCCATCGGTAAGCTTGCCGAAGCCGAAGCGCCGCACGCCGAAAAGCCAATTCTTCAACTGGCCGCGATCAGAACTGATGGCATTGAAACTGGCGCTTGGAATATGCGCGAGGCCCGCATCCCAAAGCTCGAATTCCGGGCCGGTCCAGCCGGACTCGCGTGGCCTTTCCTGGTCATAGCTGTGCGCCTGCAGCCAGGCCACGTCATAGGCAATGGTCTTGCCTTCGGGCGCAAACGTCAATGACAGCGCATTGCCTTCTGCCTTGGCCGCTGAAATGCGGATCTGCGAGGGGATGTCGGCAATGGTGATCAGCCTCTGGCCGTTTCCCGGCGCGCGCGTGCCCGCATCCCAGGCGTTATCCCGCAGCCAAATCGCATGAAAGCGAAGCCGCGCCCCGCCTTCATGGGTGAGCCTGATGGCCCGGCCGTCATCCAGAATGTCAACCTCATGCATCGCAAACTCCTCGGTAGTGGCGGAATGCGTCTCCTACAATGCGCAGGAAAAGCCAATATGACAAATCCAAAATAAAAATGGCGGGGCGCGGCGCTTCATGATGAAATCCGCTTCCCTATCGCGGCGCTCCGCCCCACATAGACAGCCAGCCCAAAACCTGCAAATCTCAACTGAATCGCCTCCCCGAGAGAGGCGAAAAAACCAGACCGACCAGGGAGGAAAATTCCATGACACTGAAGCTGAACCGTCGTGGCCTGATGGCCGCCACTATCGCCGCCGGCATGGCCCTTGGCGCAGGCGTTGGCCTTGCCCAGGACAAGCTCAAATTGCGCCTCTCGTCCGTCAATTCCGTCACCGATCAGCGCGCCATCGCCCTTATCGAGAAATTTGGCCCGGCCATCGCCGATTTTGCCACGTTCGAACCTTACTGGGGCGGCACGCTGTTCAAGCAGGGCACGGAGCTTGAAGCCATTTCGCGCGGCAATATCGAAATGTCGATTTCCTCGGCCCAGGAAATTGCCAACTTCTTTCCGGAATTCTCGGTCTTCTCGGCGGGCTACTTGCATCGCGACGCCGCCCACCAGGTGGCCGTGTTCAATGCGCCCCTGATGCAGCCATTCAAGGACAAGATCGAGGCCGATTTGGGCGTGAAGCTGCTCTCGATCATGTATCTCGGCCGCCGCCAGATCAACCTGCGCACCGATAAGGAAATAAGGACGCCGGCCGATCTCGCCGGCCTCAAGCTGCGCATGCCGCCCTCCGATGCCTGGCAATTCCTCGGCAAGGCATTGGGCGCAAACCCCGTGCCCGTGCCGTTCCCGGAACTCTATACGGCGCTGCAGACCGGCTCGGTGGATGGCCAGGACAATCCGCTTCCCACCGTCATGGACGCCAAATACTACGAGGTGACCAAGCAGATCGTGCTGACCTCGCACCTCGTCGACCTCAACTATCTGACGGTTTCAAAGAAGGCGTGGGATTCGCTCTCGCCGGAAAACCAGGCCAAGCTGCAGAAGGCGGCGGATGAGGCGTGCGAATTCGGCCGCCAGAACCAGCTCAAGAAGGAAGCGGAACTGGTTGAAGGCCTCAAGGAAAAAGGCCTCAAGATTTACGAGCCAGATATGGAGGCGTTCCGCACCACCGTGCAGAAGGCCTATCTGGATTCGGACTTCTCGAGGACCTGCCCCGCCGGCGTTGTTGACGCCGTCAATGCCTTGGCGAAATAGGCCGGGCAGGCCCGTCTGGCCATGAAGAAGATGTTTCAAGGGCTGCGCCATGCCGCCGATGGCGTGGCGGCGGCCATGCTGTTCGCGCTCTTCATGGTTTTTATGGTGCAGATCGCCGCGCGCTATCTGTTCAATGTGCCCATGGGCTGGACGGTGGAGGTCTGCCTAACGTTGTGGCTGTGGATCGTCTTCTGGGGCGGGGCCTTCTGCCTTCGCCCCGCCGACCATATCCGTTTTGACGTGCTTTACCTGTCGGTCAACCGGCCGACGCAGCGCATCTTCGGCGCCATTTCGGCGGTCATGATCGTCGCCGCCTTCGCCGTAGCCTTCCTGCCAACCTTCGATTACGTCAGCTTCTACAAGATCAAGCGCAGCAACACGCTGGGCATCCGCCTGCATCATGTGTTCTCCATCTACCTCCTCTTCATGGTGGTGGTGATCGTGCGTTATTCCGGCGTGGTGCTCAACTTCCTGCGCGGCAAGGAAGAGGTGGAGGGCAGGATTTCCGCCTACGCCGACCACGATGAAGGAAGCGTCATGTGAGTTCTTCCTTCGGCATTGCACTCTTCATTCTTGCCTTCATGGCGGCCATCGGCGCCCCCATCGCCTTCTGCATGGTGGTGTCAGCCGTCACCTATCTCCTGCTGTCGGGCCAGGACCTGGCGCTCTCCTCGGAGCAATTCATTCAAAGCGTCTATGACAGCTTCGTGCTGCTGGCGGTGCCGCTGTTCATCACCGCCGCCAACATCATGAACGTCGGCTCCATCAGCGACCGGCTGCTCGATTTCTGCAAGGCCGTTGTTGGGCGCTTCAAGGGCGGCATGGCGCAGGTGGATATTCTGGTCAGTCTGATCTTTTCCGGCATGTCGGGCTCCGCCGTGGCGGACGCCGCGGGCGTGGGCAAGGTTTCGATCAGGATGATGCTCAAGACCGGCCACTACACGCCGGGCTATGCCGGCGCGGTCGTGGCGGCCTCGGCCACCATCGGCCCGATCATTCCGCCATCCATTCCCCTGGTGCTCTTTGCCCTCGTCTCCGATACCTCGATTGGCTATCTCTTCCTCGGCGGCGTCATTCCAGGCTTGCTGATGACGGCCCTGTTGATGGCCATGAACACCATCATTGCCCATCGCCGCGACATTCCGGCCGAAGACGCCGTGCCCTTGCGCGAGTTGCCCGGCGTGACCCTGAGGGCCCTTCCGGCGCTGATGATGCCGGTCATTCTCCTGGCCGGCATCTATGGCGGGGCAACGACGCCCACGGAAGCGGCGGCCATCGCGGCATTCTATGCGCTCCTGGTCGCCGGACTCCTCTACCGGTCACTCACCCCGCGCACGCTTTATGAGGTCTTCGTCGACTCGGCCCGCTCTTCGGCGTCAGTGGGGCTCGTCATCGGCTCGGCCCTGATCTTCAACTATATCGTGGCCATCGAAAACATTCCCCAGACCCTGTCTCAGTTCATGGTCGGGCTTGAACTGACGCGGGCCGGGTTTCTGGCCTTCACCATGGTTCTCTTCCTTTTGCTTGGCTGCCTGCTGGATGCGACAACCATCATCCTTGTCATCATCCCGCTTTTTCTTCCCACTGCCCGCGCCCTTGGCGTTGACCTCATTTTTTTTGGCGTCATCTCCGTGGTGAATTGCATGATCGGGATGATCACGCCGCCCTATGGCATGCTGCTCTTCGTCGTGAATGGCACCACGGGCATCCCGATCAAGGACATCGTGCGGGAAGGCATCCCGTTCCTGATCGCGCTGCTCCTCGCCCTGCTTGCCATCATGGTCTTCCCGGATCTCGTTCTTGCCTTGCCGCGCATGTTTGGATACCAAGGCCTCTAGGCCTGTTCACGCGGGAGCCGCCATGACCGAGAAATATCTGGAAGGACAGGTCGCCATTGTCACCGGGGGCATGCGCGGCATTGGCCTTGGCATTGCCAGGCGCTTGCATGAGCGCGGCGCGAAAGTCGCCATCTGGGACCGCGAGACGCCCGCCTGGGACCAAGCGGCGAAAGGTTTTTCGCCCGGGCTTGTCGTCAAGGCCGATGTGTCTGACGCCCGCTCGGTGGAAAAGGCGTTCCGCGAGACAATGGACCTTGTTGGCCGCGTCGACATTCTCGTCAACAACGCGGGCATCAATGGTCCGGTTCTTCCCGCCTGGGACTATCCTGTGGCGGACTGGGAGAAGGTGATCGCCATTGACCTCAATGGCGTATTCTTCTGCACCCGGAGCGTTCTTGCCCATATGCGCGCCAGGAAGTCCGGGCGTATCATCAATGTTGCCTCGATCGCCGGCAAGGAAGGCGTTCCGGGCATATCAGCCTATTCCGCCGCGAAGGGCGGCGTCATTGCCTTCACCAAGGCGCTTGCCAAGGAACTTGCGCTGGATGGCGTGCTGGTGAACTGCATCGCTCCCGCCTTGGTCGAGACCGATCTTTTTTCTGAAATGACCCCTGAGCATATCGCCGCCATGCGCGCCAAGATTCCCATGGGGCGTCTATTGCAGATAGA
>CADEEO010000133.1:0-4501 GCA_902826365.1 uncultured Hyphomicrobiales bacterium
TCTTGCCTTGCTTTTCTCTAAGATAGCGACGCCTGTAACTTTCCAACTTCCTCTCACCAGTTCCAGGTGGACGTTTTTTACACCAATCAGATTACACCCGATTGTCGCTGCCAACTCTCGCGCCCGCAATTGAAAGTCGGCAATACCATTGTCCCTCATTTGTCCGCCGTTAGGGACGTTAAATTGCCAAACCTGCTCGTATGAATTGTTCCACATGGTTGCCAACTCCACGCTTAATTCTCATCAAGTTTTTGACAAAATTTAGACCTCGCGCGCGCTCGGGGTAGGAGTAAACAATTTTCGGACTTCGCTTTTCTCAAACTTGAATGCTTTCAGCTTTGAATACTCTTGGCGCATCTAAGGAATGACAGATAGCGTTGTGGATTTCTGCTTATCAAAGTTGAACGAACGCGTCGTGCTTCGTAGCGGCCGCTGAATTCTAGTTCCCGCATATTCATTCCTTTTCCAATTGAGAACTGGGGAGGGGAGGGACTATAAGGAGCGTGTGCAATGATCGTTTCGTGTGCACTATGTGTGCAGTGAACCGAGGAAAGTAGGCTTGATGACCGCGAAAACACAGTTTTCTGCGCATAGATTTTGTTGTGCGCCCATGATGGATTGGACGGACCGGCATTGCCGCGTCTTTCACCGCCACCTGACCAGGCACGCCCTGCTTTATACCGAAATGGTAACGGCCCAGGCCATTCGCCATGGCGATCGCCAGCGCCTGCTGGGCTTTGATCCCTTTGAGCATCCCGTTGCCCTCCAGCTCGGTGGCAGCGATCCCGATTTGCTTTCGGACGCTGCCAGGATTGGCGAAAATTACGGCTACTGCGAAATCAATCTCAATGTGGGCTGCCCCTCCGACCGGGTTCAGGAGGGAAGGTTTGGCGCCTGCCTCATGGCCGAACCAAAGCTCGTGGCTGATTGTGTTGCAGCGATGCGTGAGGCCGTCAAAATTCCGGTAACGGTGAAATGCCGTATCGGCATCGACGACCAGGACGAAGTTGAGGGGCTTGATCGTTTTATTGAAACTGTTGCCGCAACGGGTTGTGATACTTTCATAATCCACGCCCGCAAGGCTTGGCTCAAGGGCCTCAGCCCAAAGGAAAACCGGGAAATTCCACCGCTCAACTATGCCCGCGTTCATCAGCTGAAGGCAGACTTCCCGCATCTCAGCATCATCTTGAATGGCGGGCTTGCCACACTCGAGCAGGCCGGCGACGAAATGCGCGGTCTTGATGGCGTCATGCTGGGACGCGCCGCCTATCACACGCCATGGCTCCTCGCTGATGTCGATAGAGTCTTTTTTCAAAAAACAAATCCGCTGGCAAATCGCATCGATGCCGTGACCGGCATGTTCCCCTACATTGAGGAGCAACTGCATCGGGGCGAATTCCTTTCAAAAATGGCCCGCCACATGCTTGGCCTGTTCCATGGCCAGCCCGGCGGGCGCCATTGGCGGCAAATTATTTCGGAGCAGAGCCATCTTCCTGGCGCTGGGATTGATGTTTTGCGCCGCGGGCTGGACGCTATTGAAACCCAATCAAATCGCCTGATCGCAGCCGAATGAAGCCGCTGGCTTAGCAGTGTGATTTTGTGATATGGCTCGGCTCGGACGGGGAGTTCGAGGGTCATATGCGGATTAAGGCGGTAGCGGCCGTTATCCCAATTCTATGCTTTGCGGGAAGCACTGACGTGTTGGCGCAAGCCACTGTGCTGGATTGTTCGGCGCTGGATGGCGTGAACGAACCTTACGACACCGAAGTGACCGGATGCGCTAAATCTCTGCTCAATCGTCAGTCCCTCATCAATACTACGGCGTCGGTCAACAAAATTATTCTGGACAGATTTGCTATCGGGCCGAACCAAACAGAACTTGCGGGACTCGAACTGACCAATGCAAAGGACATTACCGAGCGGCTCTCTGGTGGAAATTCCATACTGATCGCGCCGACTGCGGATGTTGCGGCTCCTGCCGCCAATCCCTTGTGGAATGTTTGGGCTGATGGAAAGTACAGCTGGCTTGACGATGACACGGCCTTCAGCGGCCTGGATGGTTCGCTTGTCAATGCCATTGTCGGTGCGGACTACAAGGTATCCGATCGTCTTGTTCTGGGTGTCATGGGCGCCTACGAAACCTCGGATTTGGAAGGCGACGGCGGCATTCCTCCAACGCAGGATACCGATGGCTGGGGCGGCGGCGTCTATATGGGCCTGACGCTGACCGACAAACTGGTTTTGTCGGCTACGGTTTTGGGAACGGAACTTGATACCGATGTAAACGGCGGTGCCAGCTTCGACTCTGCACGGATTCAAGCCAGCAGCGGTTTGACCGGCTATTGGTATTCCGGCACCTGGCGATATTCGCCGTCGCTGACTGTCGCCTGGACTAAGGAGTGGCAGGACGCCAGCGGCGCCTTGAATGCCCAGACTATCGAAACAGGCATCATTTCCCCCGGCTTTCAGGTCGGCAACTCCATATCCATTGGCGGCGCGTCAACCGTTGAGCCCTGGCTTGGCGCGCAGCTTGATTGGGTGGTAATAAACAAGGTTGTTGATGACGGAACCGGCACAATTCTGGATGACCCCTATACCGATCTTCGCCTGCAAACCGGCCTGAACTTCTCCTTTGGGGCCAACGCGCAGCTGGCGCTGACCGGCGAAATCAGCGGGCTTCTGGTCAAGGATTCAGATACATATACGGCCGGCGCCAACTTCGCATTCCAGTTCTAGGAATTGGCGAGGCGTCCCTGGCGTCCGCCCCGGCGCCGCTTGCGCAACGTGAGCGTTGCAACCCGCTCCTCAAGGCCCACCATGATGGATTGGCGCTCCGCCGGGCTTAAGCCCAGCCAACTGCCGATTTCCAAGCGTGTGCGCCCGCAGCCGATGCAAAAGCCGGTTTCCGGATCCACCACGCAAACCTTGATGCAGGGTGTTTCGACTTCTGGCAAGTCAAACGCGTTCATGCCGTTAAGATAGGTATCCTGTGGGTCTTCGGCCATCCGAACGCGCCATTATTGAAGCAAAAAACGTCTTAGTTCTTCAGATAAAGCACGCCGTCCTCGACTTTGAAACTCTTGAGTTTTCCCAAAAAACTCATGCCCAGCAGCGAGCCGCGCATAACGCCCTCGGGCATCACCAGACCTTGCACGTCGGAAACGCGCACCCCGTCAATTTCAACCTTGTCCAGATTGACGCCTGCAGCCCTGACAACGCCGTTGGCAGTGGAAACCGGAACATTGTAATCAAGACTGCCCGGACGAAGGCCGACATCCCTGGCATCCTCGTAGCTCAAGGCCACAGCCGAAGCGCCCGTATCGACCATGACTCTCACATCTCGCCCATTGATCTCGGCCTTGACAATGAAATGACCGTTTTGCCCGGCTTTCAAGGCGGTGGCCGCGTTGAGCTGAAGCATTTCCGCTGCCTTTGTCGGCGCGATGCTTGGCAAGCCGCCAACAACCATAAACAGAAAGGCAAGAACGAGCGGTGACAATGCACCCGGCAAACGCATGAGACAACTCCCTGAATTCAGTTGCGTCAGATTGGGTGGCGCACCCTCAACAAGTATTGAAAATGATCGGAGCAATTGTCGTTAACGTTAACCGATTGTTGCGGCATAAACAGCGAGCATGGTGAGCTCCGTCAACACCTGAACGGCGCCGCAGACATCGCCGGTCTGCCCGCCGATCTTGCGCATGGCCAGCGCCCGAACCCCGGCCAGAACGATGCCGGCAGCAATGATGCCGACAACGGCGATTTCCGGCGAAAGGGCAAGGCCGACCGCAACGGCAGCGCCGACGCCACCTGTTAAAAGTGAGAATAGGGCGCTGCGTTTTCCGGGCCTTCCGGCAAATACCGAAAGCCCATCGCTGCGCGCTGGCCTCGTAGCCCACAAAAGGTCAACCACGAGGGAGCGGGAAAATGCCGCCGCACCCGCTAAAAGCGCTAGGATTGTCAGAGGGTCCAACCCAGAAATCGTTTCATAGATGGCAGCCCGCGCGATGAAGGTGAGGCAGAGCGCGACGGTGCCATAGGTGCCGATGCGGCTGTCGCGCATGATTTCAAGGCGCTGCTCCCGCGTGCCCCCGCCGCCAAAGCCATCAGCCACATCGGCAAGCCCGTCTTCATGCAAGGCGCCGGTAACCAGAACACCCGCCGCCAGTGCTAACGCAGCTGCCAAAAGCGATGGCAACCCCAGCATGTTGGCGCCGATCAGGACCGCGCTGATGATCGCCCCGATCATGGCGCCAGCCAGTGGAAAGAAACGCATGCCTTCCGCCAGCGGCGGCAAATCCAGCGTGCGCACGAAGGGAATTGGCAGGCGTGTGAGAAAACGCAGCGCCACCAGAGTCTCGGCAAAAGGCCTGATTTTCCACGTATTTTCGCTAGGTGGCGAAGACATGTCGTTCATGTTGCACTGATACCCCGAATCCCGTGATTAGGACACTAGCAGGAAGATGAAAAGGACGAGAGAATGACAATTGCCGCAACGGGC
>CADEEO010000133.1:4601-6543 GCA_902826365.1 uncultured Hyphomicrobiales bacterium
GTTGCCGCCTATCCCGCTGAAGTCACGAAACAAATGGTCCTCAATTTCCAGGGCGGCGGGGCCGCCGTGAACCAGATCTGCAAGACCTTTGACCTTGGCCTGAAAGTGTTTGAACTCGCCCTGGAAAAACCAACGAAGGACATCACCCAGGAAGCTGCCATGGACGAGGCCGACTGCGCCGCCACCGTGGCTTATGGCATGGAGGCTATTGCCGGTGGCTGCGACCTGCTCTGCGTCGGCGAAATGGGCATCGGCAACACCACCATTGCGGCGGCGATTTGCCATGGGCTTTACGGCGGCAGGCCGGAAGACTGGGTGGGGCCGGGCACCGGCGTTGACGCCGAAGGCCTGAAGCGCAAGGCCTCCGCCGTGGCCCGCGCCGTAGCCTTGCATAAGGCACATCTTTCTGATCCGCTTGAGGTTTTACGCAGGCTGGGCGGCCGAGAACTGGCCGCAATGGCAGGCGCAATCCTGGCGGCGCGCACCCAGCGCGTGCCGGTTCTCATTGATGGCTATGTGGCATCCGCCGCCGCCGCCGTGCTGCACGCCATGCGGCCGGATGCGCTCGACCATTGCCTCGCGGCGCATTGCTCAGCCGAACCCGCTCACCGCAATCTGCTCAAGCGGCTGGGCAAGGAACCGGTCCTCGACCTTGGCATGCGGCTGGGTGAGGCCTCGGGTGCTGCACTCACCGCAGGGCTCCTCAAGGCCGCAGTGAACCTCCACAACGACATGGCCACCTTCGCCAGCGCCGGCGTCTCCGGCAAGGGCGAATAGGGTGTGAAAACGCGCGAAAAACGATGCAAATAGGGTGCAAAAAGCGAGCCTTTGTGAACCAAAGGAGCATCAAATTATGTCGTGCAGCGCCGGGTAGCTATTCATACTAACATGTTAGCATGAATAATAGGCAGTGATCTATTGCCGCTCCAGACCAAGCACGGCATCGGCGCGCTGCTGCCCGGTTCCAGTGGCAAGATCTTCGAGCAAACGCGAGATTGAACTGCCCATCGAAATCTGGGGTTCGGAAGAAGCTATTCCTTCTTTTGTCTCCCATTCCTTGATGAGTTTGCGGGCTTCTTCGAAAGCTTCGGGAAGCGACCTTGTTTTCCTGAGCGCATGGTTGAACAGGGCATCGCCGAAATAGGTCCATTCGCGTTCGTTGGAACAGCCGAAAGAAGTTCTATCGGCACTCGCAGCCGTCATGATGAGCGTGTCATCGTTTTTGAGCGGCGGTATGAAGCTTCCGGAATAACAGGCCGATATGATGAGAACCTTGTTCTTGATGCCGGACTCTTTGAATGCTTCGGAAAGTTTTTCCGGTGTGACCTGATTGAGGGAGAAGCCCGGAAATGAAACGGAAAGCAGTTCCTTCGAACCATGCGTTGTGATGAACAGCACGAGCACATCCTTTTTCGGATCCATAGCCTTTCCCACTCCATTGAGCACCGCGCCGAGATTGGTGGTATTGGCAAGGGCAATCGTGGCCGCGCTATCGCGGTGATTGATCAACGCGATTGAACGTCCGCGCGTGCCAAAGCGTTCATCAAATACAGCCTGTGCCCCGAGAAGCTCTTTCTTGAAAACATCCTGCATGGAATAGGGTGCAAGGCCCACGAAATACATTTGCGGGCGACCCTCGGGCGTAGGGAGAATGTTTTTCAATGCATCAGTTACGAGTTTCGGCTGGTTGTAGATGGTTGCCTCGAAATCAATTTCTGGTTCTTGGCTAACTGTATTTTCGCTGACCGTCTCCGTATCGTAATTGACGAAAGCTGCATGGGCCAAATACCAGACATCATGGCGGGCCCAGTCTGTATTGACGCCTGAAACAATGGGCATAGTCGGAATAAGAAATACTGGGAGCAGCGCGGCTGCGAGAAAACGCAGGCCCGGGAAACGAAGCTGCTGATTCCACAACCGGCGGCCAGCCCGCCAAAAAACA
>CADEEO010000134.1 GCA_902826365.1 uncultured Hyphomicrobiales bacterium
GCATGAGGGTTGTGATCAGCAGAATCATGGCCACAAGAGTGGTGAGTTCGCGCACCTTTTGGCTGCTGCCGAGGAGGTCATAGGCTTGCAGAGAAACGACGGTCGAGTTCAGCGACCTGACCAGGGATTCAAGCGCGAATATCGCGCCGAAGGTCAGCGCGCCGGCCTTACGGCCTGACATGAGGTTGGGAAAATCAGATTCGGCCGCCATGATTGAACCATTGAACTAGCAGAGAACAGCGGGCGCAAACACTCCTTATGGCAGGCAAACAGGATGCACTGCCATGCGTTGCCCGTATGGCTAATTTTGTGGGAGAAAAGACGCCGGAAGTGCGTTATGCAAGCCCGATGTCATCATCGGAAAAACAGCGGGTTGTTGTCGTATCGATTTTTGCCAGCCTTGGGCTGACAATCACCAAATTTGCCGCGGGCCTTGCCACCGGCTCGCTTGGCATTTTGTCCGAGGCCATCCACAGTTTGATTGATTTCGGCGCCACTCTTATTACCTGGTTTGCGGTGCGCTGGAGCGATAACCCTCCCGATGACGAACATCACTACGGCCACGCCAAGGCGGAAAGCGTTGCCGCTTTGGTTGAAACCGGATTGCTGTTTCTCACCACGGCCTGGATTGTGGTGGAAGCGGCCAAGCGGCTTCTCGGCAACACGCAGCACATTGAAGTCGCGTGGTGGGCCTTTGCAATCATTGGCGGTTCAATCATTGTTGATTTCGGCCGGGCCCGGGCTTTGCGCCGGGTCGGGCGGGAAACGTCGAGCGAGGCGCTGGAAGCCGATGCGCTGCATTTCAGCTCCGACATGTGGAGTTCTGCGGTCGTGCTTCTCGGGCTGTTTGCGGTGTGGCTGGGTTTTCCCATGGCAGATCCGATTGCTGCCATAGTCGTTTCCATCTTTGTGGCTTTGGCGGGATGGCGCCTGGGAAAACGCACGCTGGCCACCCTGCTTGATACGGCGCCTGCCGGCGCCACAGCGGAGCTGCGTTCGCTTATTGAAAACAGCAGCGGGGTGCTCCATCTCAGTTCGCTCCGGCTGCGCCCGGCGGGGCCTACGCTGTTTACCAGCGCGGTTGTCGAGGTGCCGCGCACCATGCCGGTTGACGACATCGTCAAGCTGAAGGACACGCTGACCGAGAAGATCATTGAAAAATTCCCAAGTGCCGACGTGACGGTGACCGTCAATCCGGTGACGCTGGATGACGAAACCGTATTCCAGCGGGTGATGCTGATTGCCTCGCGGCGCAATCTCGCCATTCATCATCTGACCGTCCAGGAAATCAAGGGGCGGCTGGCGGTGAGTTTTGATCTGGAGGTGGATGGCCTGATGCCGCTGGTTGAAGCCCATGAACACGCGACGCAGCTTGAGGATGCCATCCGTTCCGAACTTGGCTCGGGGGTTGAAGTGGAAAGCCATATTGAACCCCAGCCGGAGCGGCTGCTTTCGGGGGATGAGGCGCCGGCAAAGACTTCGAAAGCCATCATCAGCCTGCTCACGGCGCTGGCCAGGAAACAGCAGCGGCTCAGCGACCTGCACAACATCCGCATCCGCGAGAATGACCAAGGCGTGTTCGTTCATTACCATTGCCGCTTCGCACCTTCGGAGACGATTGATGATGTGCATACAGTTGTGGACCAGATTGAAAATGGCCTGCAGGAGAAGTTTCCGGCCATCCGGCGGGTCATCGCCCATGCGGAACCGATTGGCCGCGTGAGGCATGGCGTTTGATGCGCGTCATCATGCCGGCGGAATACCGGGCCATGCCGTGGAAAAACGGGGGTGGCGTTACTACCGAAATATATGTGAGCCCGCCCTCGGGAGTTTTTGATTGGCGGGTGAGCATTGCGACCGTCAACGCGGATGGCCCGTTTTCCACCTTTGCCGGCTATGAGCGCCACATCATGACCTTGACGGGCGAAGGTATGGTTCTTGACATCGAAGGGCGCGGTAGATTCACCTTGAAGCCGCTCCAGCCCTTCTCATTTTCAGGTGATGCACAGGTTCATGGCTTACTCGCACATGGGGCCGTTCTGGACTTCAATTTGATGGTGCGGCGGGATTTCGGCAGTGGAATTCTTCAGATCAGGGATTGCAAAGCGGGCGACAGATTGGGGTCCGAAAAGAGCCTTCACCTTGCATATGTCCTGCAGGGGGATTGCTATGCGGAAGGCCATCAGTTGGAGCCAAACAGCAGTTTTTGTCTTGAGAAGGGAGATTTTTTTACGTTTTCTGCCCCCTTGAAATTGGCAGTCTGCGAGATCACACCTCGCCTGCTTCCCCTGTCAAGTGCTTGAGTGTTTCAGTTTCGATAAATGAAAACACTCGGAATGCGTGTAATTTTCAACTTTTGATTTCAATTTTACCTGCTTGAGCTGTTTTCACTGGTTTTGCAGGTAACTTGCAGTGGCGGAAAGATGCCTATATGAGGCCCTCCGTCTGTTAGTCAGGAACTTGAATGACCGTTGTCGTCGTCGAATCGCCCGCCAAGGCAAAAACCATCAACAAATATCTAGGCCCGGACTTCACCGTGCTGGCCTCCTATGGCCATGTGCGCGATTTGCCCGCCAAGGACGGCTCGGTGCGCCCGGATGAGGACTTTGCCATGTCCTGGGAGGTGGACAGCAAATCCTCCAAACGCCTGGCGGACATTGCTGACGCCTTGAAGGATGATGACCGCCTGGTTTTGGCAACCGACCCGGACCGGGAAGGTGAAGCGATTTCCTGGCATGTGCTTGAAGTTTTGAAGAAAAAGGGCGCGCTCAAGGGCAAGGCGGTGCAGCGGGTGGTGTTCAACGCCATTACCAAGCAATCGGTCCTTGAAGCCATGCGACACCCCAGAGACGTGGATGGGCCGCTGGTTGATGCCTATCTGGCGCGACGGGCGCTGGACTATCTTGTGGGCTTTACGCTTTCCCCGGTGCTGTGGCGGAAATTGCCGGGCTCGCGCTCGGCAGGCCGGGTGCAATCGGTGGCTTTGCGCATAATTTGCGACCGGGAACTTGAGATTGAAGCCTTCAAGAGCCAGGAATATTGGACCATAGACGGCACCTTCACCACGCCGCAGGGGCAGGAATTTTCCGCCTCGCTGCAAGCCATTGCCGGGCAGAAAATCGGCAAGCTTGATATTAAGGACGAAGCTTCGGCACGCGCCATTGAACAAACCCTGAAGAACGCCCGGGTCTCAGTGGATAGCATCGAAAGCAAGCCGGCCAAGCGCCACCCCTATGCGCCGTTCCGCACCTCAACGCTGCAGCAAGAGGCCTCGCGCAAGCTGGGCTTCTCTTCGGCCAAGACCATGCAGGTGGCCCAGCGCCTTTATGAAGGCGTGGACATTGATGGCGATACGGTTGGCCTCATTACCTATATGCGAACCGATGGCGTTGATATTGCGCCGGAAGGAATTGCGGCGGCGCGTAACGCAATTCTCAAAAATTTTGGCGAGCCCTATCTGCCATCGGCGCCGCGCCAGTACACGACCAAGGCCAAGAATGCCCAAGAGGCCCATGAGGCCATCCGGCCAACGGAGCTTGGCCGCCTGCCTTCTTCAGTGCGCTCGGCACTCGATGGCGAGCAGTTTGCCCTTTATGAATTGATCTGGAAGCGCACCATTGCCAGCCAGATGGAGAGTGCGGAGTTTGAGCGCACCTCGGCTGACCTGGGTGCTACCGGGCAGGACGGCAAGCATTATACTTTCCGTGCCACAGGTTCAGTGGTGAAGTTTGACGGCTTCCTCAAGGTTTATCACGAAGACCTCGACGACGAGGAAGATGAGGACTCACGCCGCCTGCCCGCCATGGCGCGCGGCGATGGCGTCGGGGTCCGCAAAATTTCTGCCGAGCAGCATTTCACCGAGCCGCCGCCGCGCTATTCGGAAGCGTCCATCATCAAGAAACTGGAAGAGCTGGGGATCGGCCGGCCTTCGACCTATGTTTCGGTACTTTCGACGATCCGCGACCGGGGCTATGTGCGTTTGGACAAGAAGCGCTTCATTCCGGAAGACAAGGGCCGCGTGGTGACCGCCTTCCTTGAATCCTTCTTCAGCAAATATGTGGAGTATGGTTTCACCGCAAACCTTGAGGAGCAACTCGACCGCATTTCCAACGGCGAAATCGACTGGCGCGAAGTGCTGCGCCAGTTCTGGGAAGATTTTTCGGCCCATGTCGGCGAGATCAAGGACCTGCGCGTCACCCATGTTTTGGATGCGCTGAATGAAATTCTCGCGCCGCACATTTTCCCGTCGCCCACGGATGGCAGCAGCCCGCGGAAATGCCCGTCCTGTGCCGATGGGCAGCTTTCGCTGAAGCTCGGCAAGTTCGGCTCCTTTGTGGGATGCTCGAATTATCCGGATTGCAAATACACGCGACAGATGACGGCCAATGGCGAAGGGGAATCTGCGATTCCGGCTGAAGGCATTGAGCTTGGGGTGCACCCGGATACGGGCGAGAAGGTCACGCGGCGGCAGGGACGCTTTGGGCCCTACTTGCAACTGGGCGAGGTTCTGGAAGGCAGCAAGGAGAAGCCGAAACGCGCTTCAATCCCGCGGGCCTTTGACCCCAATGACATCGACCTTGAAACGGCGCTAAAATTCCTTTCGCTTCCCCGTGAGATTGGGATTCACCCGGAAACGCAGACTCCCATCGTTGCCAATTTTGGGCGCTTCGGGCCGTTCATCCTGCATGATGGCACCTATGTGAATCTGGAGTCGGCGGAAGAGGTTTTCACCATCGGCATCAACCGCGCGGTGGACATGCTCGCGGCAAAACGGGCCAAGGGCTTCACGCCGCGCGGCCGTGCGGCAGCCTTGAAGGACTTGGGTGCGCATCCCGATGGCACGGGCAACGTACAAGTTTTTAACGGCAAGTTCGGCGCCTATGTGAAGCATGGCAAGATAAACGCCACGTTGCCACGGGACAAGACGCCTGAGACTGTGACGCTGGAGGAAGCCGTGGCGCTGATTGCCGAGCGGGAAGCTAAGGGTCCGGGAAAGAAGCCGAAGCGCAAGGCTGCTGCCAAGAAGACGCCGGTTAAAAAAGTTGCGGCGGTGAAGGCTCCGGTGAAGAAACCGGCTAAAAAAGCTGCAAAGAAGGCTGTGAAGAAGGTGGCTGAAAAGGTTGCGGTTTGATCAAGGGCAAGAAGGCGAAGAGCCGAGGGCTTCCCAGCGAAGCGGCGCTTCTGGAATTTATCCAAACCTCGCCTTCGGTGGTTGGCAAGCGCGAAATAGCCCGGGCTTTCGGGTTGACGGGGGCGGAAAAGGTCGGCCTCAAGGCGCTGCTGCGCCAGCTTGAACAATCAGGGAAGCTCGCCAAAAGCCGGCGGAAGCTCATCGATACCTCCACCCTGCCCCCGGTGACTGTCATCGAAGTGACCGGCATTGACCGCCACGGCGAGAGCTATGGCGAGCCGGTGGAATGGGACGAACGCGTGGCCGGCAAGGCGCCGCTGGTGCTCATCGAGGTGCGCGGCGTTGAAGGTGTTCGCCCACCGGCGAAGGGCGATCGGGTGTTGGCGAAGATCGAGGCGACGGCGGGCCAGGACTATCCGTTCAAGGCGCGGGTTATTCGCGGGCTTTCGGACCGCTCAAAGCGCGTGCTGGGGGTTTTTCGCCTGGTGAAGGGTCATGGGGCGCGGCTTATTCCAGTGGACAAAAAAGCCCGCAATGAATTGCAGGTGCGGAGCGGTGATGAGAATGGGGCCCTTGAGGGCGAACTGGTTGAAGCGGAGATCCTGAAGGACCATGGCCGGGGCCTGCCGCTGGCGCGGGTGCGGACGCGGCTCGGCGACATGAACGACCAGCGCAATATTTCGCTGATTGCCATTCATCACCACGCTATTCCCAACGAATTTTCCGAGCGCGTGCTGGCTGAAAGCGAAGCGCTGAAAACTTTCAATCCGGCGGGGCGTGTGGACCTGCGCAAAACGCCTTTGATCACCATCGATCCGCCGGATGCGCGCGATCACGACGACGCGGTGTGGGCGGCGCCCGATGATGATCCGGCAAATCCCGGCGGCTTTCAGGTCATTGTGGCCATTGCCGATGTGGCCACTTACGTGAAGCCCGGTTCGGCGCTGGACAAGGAAGCGCGGTTTCGCGGCAACTCGGTTTATTTTCCGGACCGGGTTGTGCCCATGCTGCCGGAGCGGATTTCAAATGATCTCTGTTCCCTGCGCGAAAAGGAAGACCGGCCAGCGCTGGCCTGCTTCATGATTTTCGACAAGTCGGGCACCAAGAAATCGCACCGTTTTGCGCGGGCCATCATGCGCTCGGCAGCAAAGCTCTCCTATGAGGAAGCGCAGGCGGCCATTGATGGGCGCAGCAATGCGAAGACCGATGTTCTGCTTGAGGGCGTGTTGAAGCCGCTCTGGAAGGCTTTTGGGGCGCTGATGAAGGCGCGGGCCAAGCGTGAGCCGCTGGAGCTTGATTTGCCGGAGCGCAAGCTGGTGCTTGACGACAAGGGCAAGGTGTTGCGGGTGGTCACGCCGCTGCGGCTTGATGCGCA
>CADEEO010000135.1 GCA_902826365.1 uncultured Hyphomicrobiales bacterium
GAACCCGCTTGTATCCGGCCTTGTCGCCGCTCGCAATGCTTTGCTGGATAAGACCGTTTCCGGCGCAAAGCTTGAATTTTATTTCTGCCTTGCTTTCAGCGGGCGGCGACAGGATTCGGGCCCCTTCCAGCGCACCGGGATGGCGCGCGGCGATGAGGTAGCTGAATTTTTCGTCCTCAAAGGGAAGTGCGGCTTTCTTGGCATGCATATGGTCGCGGCGGCGCGCCAGCCTGACGGAAAAATGGCACCAGTCGGGGGGCCGCATCGGGCAGGAATTCTCGTGGGTACAAGGCGCCACCAGATGGGCGCCTTCAGCCATGACGGCAAGACGCACCTCGTGAATCCGGGCAAAGCCTTGCGGGGTGCCCGGCTCAATGACGAGAAGGGTATCTTCACAGGCTTTCCATAGGGCACCCGCAGTCTGCCTTGCCTTTGCGAGCGGCATTTCAGCAAGCGTATAAGCGGCGACAACCAGATCGGCCGATGCTTCGCCCTGCAGGTCGCCCAAGTCGGTATTCAGCGCCTTTGCTCTTCGCAGGGCCATATGTTCGCCTTGGGCAGCGAGGCTGCCAGCCAGTTTCAGGAAGGGCAAATTATTGTCGAGAAATGTGACGGCCGAAATATAGGGATAGATGGCGGTTGCAGCCCAGGCGGCCGTGCCGGGGCCAGAGCCGGCATCAAGCAGGGTTTGGGGCGAAAATTGCGGACGCCTTTCGGCTAGTTCGGCCAAGCAAAACGCGACTGCCGCATAGGTGGCCGGCAGACGTGCTACGAGATAGGCGCCAAAATCCAGTGCGCTGTCAGACCCCCCGCCCTGCCGGTAGCGCTCGGACATGCGGCTGGTTTTTGCCACCAGGGAGCCTGCGGCACTTTCGGCGAGATACCGGTCAATTGCCGCTTTCAACTCGTGAGGAATGGCGTTCATGGGCGTGTGAAATCCCTCTGGCTGGGTGAGCAAGTAAGGTTAAATCTTTACCCATCCTATCGTTACAAGTGGAATTAAACCTTAGAAAACCTGATATTGAACGGGAAAGTATGTGGCCCCGGTTTTGCATGTTTGGCAGTGCAAACTGTTCTGACCCCGGTTTCGAACTTTTGTGAACAGGATTGTGCCACGCCGGTACAAGCCCCGGTTCCCGACTTGAACGAACATTAGACTATCTGCAGATTTTGTCAGTTGTCAGTAAGAAAAGCGAGATGAAAGAGTTCAGCGATCTCCACTTTACGGTTTCCAGTGGTTTTGCGCGGCGTTCTGGACACTACAAGCTTACGGCAGCTTTGGACCCGAAGGAGATTAGCGTGACTACAAGACACCTCGAACATTCCGGTCAATCATCGGATCGCTCCTTTCCGGGTGCCTCGGGCGACGAAACGGCAATCGAGCCTGCGGTTCAGGCCGAGCGGATCCCGCCACAAAAATCCCCCTCCAAAAATCCCCTTACCAGCCAGACCCCGCGGTTTACGCCAATCGAGCGGATTCCCAGCGGCTCGAAATACACTGAATCGGTGCTCAGCAAGAAAGTTCTGGATGCCTTGTCGGAAGATATCGATCCGGCAAAATCACTGGCTGACATCCGCCGCGTTCTGGTTGGCCCAACGCGCCGCCTGCACGAAGCCCGCATGGAAGAAGTGATCACAATCCTGGAAGAGTCTGATCGCAGCGCCCAGCAGTCCCTTGGCTCGCTTGAGCAGCGCTACGGCGAACTGGCGCGCAGCTGCGAAAAGCTGTTCGTTGCCGCCGATGACACGCAGCGCCGGCTCCAGGACCAGGCCATGCACATGAATTCGGAGCTTCAGAAGAGCCATGAGGCCCAGCAGCAGATGCTGTCGGAAATGTTCCTCGTGTTTGACAAGCAGCTTGAAAAGCTGACCACGGAATTGAACGAGAAGATTGATTCACTTTCCGCAAAAACCGGCCAGGACAACCAGATGCTGGCCACCGAGCTGTCACGGCGAATTCAGGAGCTTGCGGCAAACACCCGTGCCGACAACGACAAGATCGCAGCCGTGTTCGATGCCCGCCTGACGCGGTCGGAAGCCCACACGGAAAAGGAACAGCGCCGACAAATCGAAGTCTTCGCCGATGGCTTCTCGGACATCGCCGACCGGCTTCTGGCGCTTCGCGGCATGCAGAACAGCTAGCTCTCAACCGTCATTCCGGCGCACGCCGGAATCCCGTTCAGGATGGAAACTGCCGACAGATTCCGGCTTTCGCCGGAATGACGATTGTTTTTTTAGATTTCAAGACGCGAAGCTGCACCTACAAATGCCGTCCTGATTGAGATTCTGCTGAGGGATGGTGGGAGATGAGAGACTCGAACTCCCGACATCTTCGGTGTAAACGAAGCGCTCTACCAACTGAGCTAATCTCCCGGTGGGCGCTTAATAGCCAGATGATTTGGGCTTTGCAAGGGCATTAAGAAACCCCGCGCGATTCTGAGGGCGCACGGGGCTGATGGGTTTGAAATCGCCGTCAGATGTTAGCCGTTAACTGCCTCCTTAAGTAGTTTCCCTGCTTTGAATTTCGCCCGTTTCGAGGCGGGAAGCCGGATGGCTTTGCCGGTCTGCGGGTTGCGCGCCTCGCCTGCCTTGCGGCGCGTCACGGTGAAGACGCCGAAGCCTATGAGGCGGACATCGTCGCCCTGGCGCAGGGCCCGCATGATGTTCTCGATTGTGGCCTCCACGGCCTCGCCAGCCTCGCCCCGCGTCAGCCGCGTATCCTTGGCGACCTTGGCTATCAACTCGTTCTTGTTCATGTCTTCGCGCTCCCGGGGACCAAAGGGGGAAGAAAGCCCGCACACCAAATGCCGTGAACGCAGGAAACGACAAAACGCCGGGGATTCGCAAGAGTCCGGCGGAGAAAAATTTATTCGAGAGTCAGATCAAGGGGTTATGGCAGGCCCAGATAAAGGCAGGCGGAACAAGGATGCTCCGCCTGCGGATTATTTGAAAAAAGTGATTCGAAAGACTTAATGCGCCCGGGCGCCCTCGCCTGATTTCTCGGCCAGGGCCCTGGCGGCCGCGGCAGCCTCCTCGGCCACCTCGTCCCACTCAATGGGCTCGGGCATGCGCACCAGCGCCTGCTTCAGGACGTCGTCCATCATGGCCACCGGAATGATTTCCATGCCGTTCTTCACCGAGTCCGGGATGTCCGCCAGGTCCTTGGCGTTTTCCTCCGGAATCATCACCTTCTTGATCCCGCCGCGAAGGGCGGCAAGGAGTTTTTCCTTCAGGCCGCCGATAGGCAGAACCCGGCCACGGAGCGTGATCTCGCCCGTCATGGCAACGTCCTTGCGCACCGGAATTCCGCTCATGACCGACACGATTGCCGTCACCATGGCGATGCCGGCCGACGGGCCGTCCTTGGGGGTTGCCCCTTCCGGCACATGCACGTGGATATCCTTCTTGTCGAAGACCGGCGGCTTGACGCCAATCGAAGGCGCCCTTGAGCGGACATAGGAGGAAGCAGCCGAAATCGACTCCTTCATCACGTCCTTCAGGTTGCCCGTCACCGTCATCTTGCCTTTGCCGGGCATCATGAGGGCTTCGATGGTGAGCAGTTCGCCGCCCACTTCCGTCCAGGCAAGGCCGGTTACGACGCCCACCTGGTCTTCGCGCTCGGCTTCGCCGTGCTTGAACTTCTGCACGCCAAGATACTGGTTCACCACTTCGGGCGTCACCTTGATCTTCTTTTTCTTGGTCATCATGAGATCCTTCACGGCCTTGCGGGCAATGGTGTTGATCTCACGCTCGAGGTTGCGGACGCCCGCTTCGCGCGTGTAACGGCGGATGGCCTCGTAGATCGCGTCGTCGGTGATTTCGAACTCCTTCTTGTCCAGGGCGTGATTTTCCATCACTTTCGGAACAAGATGGCGCTTGCCGATTTCCATCTTCTCTTCTTCGGTGTAGCCGGCGATCCTGATGATCTCCATGCGGTCGAGAAGGGCCGGCGGAATGTTCAGCGTGTTCGAGGTGGTGACGAACATCACGTTCGACAGGTCATATTCCACTTCGAGGTAGTGGTCCATGAAGGTCGAGTTCTGCTCGGGATCCAGGACCTCGAGAAGCGCCGATGACGGATCGCCGCGGAAATCCATGCCCATCTTGTCGATTTCATCGAGCAGGAAAAGCGGATTGGACTTCTTGGCCTTCTTCATCGACTGGATGATCTTGCCGGGCATGGAGCCAATGTAGGTGCGGCGGTGGCCGCGGATTTCGGCCTCATCCCGCACGCCGCCAAGCGACATGCGGATGAATTCACGCCCCGTTGCCTTGGCGATGGACTTGCCGAGCGAGGTTTTGCCGACGCCGGGAGGCCCGACGAGGCAGAGGATCGGGCCTTTCATCTTGTTGGTGCGGCTTTGCACGGCAAGATATTCGACAATCCGCTCCTTCACCTTGTCGAGGCCGAAATGATCGGCATCAAGAACGCTCTGCGCGAAGGGCAGATCACGCTTGACCTTGCTCTTCACGCCCCATGGCAGGCTCAGCAGCCAATCGAGGTAGTTGCGCACGACGGTGGCTTCCGCCGACATCGGGCTCATCTGCCGGAGCTTCTTGATTTCAGCTTCGGCGCGCTCGCGGGCTTCCTTCGAGAACTTGGTGTTCTTGACCTTCTGCTCGAGTTCGCCAACTTCGTCGCGCTCTTCGCCGTCGCCCAATTCCTTCTGAATGGCCTTCATCTGCTCATTCAAATAGTATTCGCGCTGGGTTTTCTCCATCTGGCGCTTGACGCGGCTGCGGATGCGCTTTTCAACCTGGAGCACGGAAATCTCGCCTTCCATCACGGCAAAGGCTTTCTCAAGCCGGGCCTGGACGGACTGCATTTCGAGGATTTCCTGCTTCTCGGTGATCTTGATGGCGAGGTGGGCAGCAATGGTATCGGACAGCTTGCCGAGATCGGTGATCTGGCCAAGGGTGGCGAGGATTTCCTGAGGCACCTTCTTGTTCAGCTTCACATAGCTTTCGAACTGGGAAATGGCGGTGCGGGCCAGCGCCTCGGTTTCCTGCTCGTTGGCGATGATGTTGGGCAGCAGATTCACTTCGGCTTCGAAATAGTCGGCATGGCTGGTGAAGCGCGCGACTTTTGCACGCTCGGTGCCTTCGACCAGCACCTTCACGGTGCCATCGGGCAATTTCAAAAGCTGCAGGACCTGGGCAAGCGTGCCCACTTCATAGATGGCGTCAATCGATGGATCATCATCGGCCGGATTTTTCTGGGCGACGAGCAGGATGCGCTTGTCCTCGCGCATCACTTCCTCAAGCGCCTTGATGGATTTTTCGCGGCCCACAAACAGCGGCACGATCATGTGGGGGAAAACCACGATGTCGCGGAGCGGCAGCACGGGAAGGGTTTCCGCTGCGCTGGGGATTGCCGGGGCCTTTGAAACTTTATTCGTCATCTTCATTCCTTTCGCGGGTTTGGCCGCTTGTTTCGACCGCCCCCAGGAGTTGGGCTGCGGTCTACTTGCGCCTTCGGGCCACCACGCATCAACTCTCGCGTTACGCACGCAACAACCCGAACCAATAGGCTAGAAATGGAGGTCCGGCGTTAACTTTTCAATGGCCATAATTGGCCATTATTCGGTCCTTGTCAGGCGGAAGCGGGCGCCAGTTTCGCGTTGCCCTGCTTGTCGCGGTCGGCATAGATCAGCAAGGGCTTGGCATCGCCATCAACCACTTCCTTGGAAATTACCACCTCTTCCACGCCGTTCATGGTGGGAAGATCAAACATGGTTTCCAGCAGGATCAGCTCCATGATGGAGCGCAGGCCACGGGCCCCGGTCTTGCGCTCGATGGCGCGCCGCGCGATGGAGCGGAGCGCCTCTTCCGGGAAGGTGAGCTTTACGCCCTCCATCTCGAACAGGCGCTGGTACTGCTTGATCAGGGCATTCTTCGGCGCGGTCAAAATTTGGATGAGCGCCTGCTCGTCCAGATCTTCCAAGGTCGCTATGACCGGCAAGCGGCCGACAAATTCGGGGATGAGGCCGAAGCGCAGCAAATCCTCTGGTTCCAGATCACGCAGCATTGCACCAGTGCGGCGGTCGTCCACGGATTTGACTTCGGCGCCGAAGCCGATGCCGGAACCCTTGCCGCGCTGGTTGATGATGCGCTCGAGGCCGGCAAAAGCGCCGCCGCAGATGAACAGGATGTTGGTGGTATCGACCTGGAG
Organism: uncultured Hyphomicrobiales bacterium; assembly: GCA_902826365.1. Classification (GTDB taxonomy): domain Bacteria; phylum Pseudomonadota; class Alphaproteobacteria; order Rhizobiales; family Aestuariivirgaceae; genus Aestuariivirga. The sequence continues at coordinate 6,173 of CADEEO010000135.1, forward strand.
GAATTCCTGCTGCGGATGCTTGCGGCCGCCTTGGGGCGGCACGGAGGCAACGGTGCCTTCCATGATTTTCAGAAGCGCCTGCTGCACGCCCTCGCCCGAGACGTCACGGGTGATCGACGGGTTGTCGGACTTGCGCGAAATCTTGTCCACTTCGTCGATGTAGACAATGCCGCGCTGAGCCCGCTCGACATTGTAGTCGGCGGACTGGAGCAATTTCAGGATGATGTTTTCGACGTCTTCACCGACGTAACCGGCTTCGGTCAGCGTCGTGGCGTCGGCCATGG
>CADEEO010000136.1:0-4213 GCA_902826365.1 uncultured Hyphomicrobiales bacterium
GCGGAGGCGGGGGATGGGTCAGCCGGGGTCGGGCGGGTGGCGGCGCAGGGAATCGTTGATCTCGAAGCCTTGGCGAAATTGCTTGAAGGCCCAAAGGCACTGGTCAGCGTCATGCTCGCCAACAATGAAACCGGCGTCGTTCAGCCGCTGCGTGAAATCGTGGCCCTTGCCCAGGCCCATGGTGCGTTGGTTCATACCGATGCAGTGCAGGCCTTTGGAAAAATTCCCGTCAATTTTGGTTTGCTCGGCGTCGACATGATGACCATTGCCGCCCACAAGATCGGTGGCCCAACGGGCATCGGCGCGCTTATCGTGCGTGATGGCCTGCCGTTGGAGCCGCTGGTTCATGGCGGTGGCCAGGAACTGCGCCGCCGGGCCGGCACGGAAAATCTTGTCGGCATTGCCGGCTTTGCCGCCGTGGCAAAGGAAAGCCAGTTGAATACCAAAGCCCTGCAGGTTCAGCTTGAGGAAGCACTTGTGGATGCGGTGATCTTTGGTGGCAATGCCCCGCGGCTTTCCAACACCACAAATTTCGCCTACCCCGGCATGTCGGCCGAAACCCTGCTGATGAACTTTGATCTCGAAGGCGTCGCCGTGTCATCGGGCTCGGCCTGCTCCTCTGGCAAGGTCACCAAATCCCATGTGCTCACCGCCATGGGCGTGGGCCCCGATCTTTCAAAAGCCGCCATTCGCGTCAGCCTCGGCTGGAACACAACACAGGAACACATCGAACACTTCATCGCCGTCTGGCGCCGCCTCCTGGCGCGCCACAGGGCCAAGGTAGCAGCATAGAATCATGGCAGATCTCGACACCATTGAACTCGTCAAGGATATCGAAGTCGACAAGTACAAATACGGCTTCACCACCGATATTGAATCGGACTTCGCCCCCAAGGGGCTGAACGAGGACATCGTCAAGTTCATCTCCGCCAAGAAGGGCGAACCCGCCTGGATGCTGGAATGGCGCCTGGATGCCTATCGCCGCTGGCTGCAGATGGACGAGCCCGCCTGGGCCCGCGTCTCCTTTCCCAAGATCGATTTTCAGGACATCTATTACTATGCCGCGCCCAAAAGCATGGCGAACCCGAAGAGCCTCGATGAAATTGATCCAAAACTTCTGGAAACCTATACCAAGCTCGGCATTCCGCTGAAGGAGCAGGAAATCCTCGCCGGTGTGCGCAAGCAGGGCGAGAAGAGCACGCTGGATGACGACGGTAATGAAGTGGTCGCTGGCCGCGTCGCCATTGATGCCGTTTTCGATAGTGTTTCCGTGGTCACCACCTTCAAGGACGAACTCGCCAAGGCGGGCGTCATCTTCTGCTCAATCTCTGAGGCGCTCCGCGAGCATCCCGAACTGGTGAAGAAATATCTCGGCTCCGTCGTCCCGCAAGGCGACAATTTTTACGCAGCCCTCAACGCGGCAGTGTTTTCCGATGGCTCATTTGTCTATGTGCCGCCCAACACGCGCTGCCCCATGGAGCTCTCCACCTATTTCCGCATGAACGCCAAGAATACCGGTCAGTTTGAGCGCACCCTGATCATTGCCGACAAGGGTTCCTACGTTTCCTATCTTGAAGGCTGCACCGCCCCCATGCGCGAGGAAAGCCAGCTTCACGCCGCCGTGGTGGAGCTGATCGCCCTTGATGACGCCGAAATCAAATACTCAACCGTGCAGAACTGGTATCCGGGTGACGCCGAAGGCAAGGGCGGCGTCTATAATTTCGTCACCAAGCGCGGCGATTGCCGGGGCAGGGGGGCAAAGATTTCCTGGACCCAGGTTGAAACCGGCTCGGCCATCACCTGGAAATATCCGAGCTGCATCCTGCGCGGCGACAATTCGCGCGGCGAATTCTATTCCATCGCCATTTCCAATGGCCGCCAGCAGGTCGATTCCGGCACCAAGATGATCCACTTGGGCAAGAACACCTCAAGCCGCATCATCTCCAAGGGCATCGCCGCGGGGCGCAGCGACAACACCTATCGCGGCCTCGTCTCGGCCCACCGCAAGGCCACCAACGCCCGCAACTTCACCCAGTGCGATTCTCTTCTCATCGGCGACAAGTGCGGCGCCCACACTGTGCCCTACATCGAAGCCAAAACTTTGAGCGCCCAGTTTGAGCACGAGGCCACGACGTCTAAAATCTCCGATGACCAGATGTTCTACTGCATGTCCCGCGGCCTCAGCCAGGAAGAAGCGGTGGCCCTCATCGTCAACGGCTTCGTCCGCGACGTGCTGCAGCAATTGCCCATGGAATTCATGGCGGAAACACAAAAACTCATCGGTATATCTCTGGAAGGTTCAGTAGGATAAAATGCTCGAAATTAAAAATCTCCACGTCAAGCTCGCCGATGAAGATCGCGTCATCCTCAATGGCCTCACGCTGTCGGTCAATGCCGGCGAGGTCCATGCCATCATGGGGCCGAACGGCTCCGGCAAATCAACGCTCTCCTATGTGCTGTCGGGCCGCGAAGGCTATGAGGTCACCGAAGGTTCCGTTACCTACAAGGGCGAAGACCTGCTCGCCATGACGCCGTCTGACCGTGCCGCGAAAGGCGTATTCCTCGCCTTCCAGTACCCCATAGAAATTCCCGGCGTTGCCACCATGCAGTTCCTCAAGGTGGCGCTGAACTCCCAAAAAAAGGCCCGTGGCGAAAAAGAACTCTCAACGCCTGACTTCATGCGCCTGGTGAAGGAACGCGCTGCCAAGCTGAACATCGGCCAGGACATGCTGAAGCGCCCAGTGAACGTGGGCTTCTCCGGTGGCGAAAAGAAGCGCGCCGAGATTCTCCAGATGGCCGTGCTAGAGCCCGCCCTGTGCGTGCTCGATGAAACCGATTCCGGCCTCGATATCGACGCGCTCCGTGTCGTGGCCGATGGCGTGAACGGCCTGCGTTCGCCCGACCGTGCCATGATCGTCATCACCCATTACCAGCGCCTGCTCGATTACATCGTGCCGGATCATGTCCATGTCCTGTCCAAGGGCCGCATTGTGAAATCCGGCGGCAAGTCACTGGCGCTTGAACTTGAAGCCAAGGGCTACGCCGAATTTGAAAGCGAGGCGGCGTGAACGTAGTTGTCCAAAGAACCGCGGCCGAACTGAACTACGGCCTGTCGCTGCCCCACCGCAAGATGGAGGACTGGCGCTGGACCGATCTGCGCCAGCTCATAGATAAACCTTATCCGCCGCGCCAGACCGTTGCCGCTCCGACAAAGGAGGTAGAACGCCTGCTGAAGTCATCGCCCTTTGCCAAGGTGGCAGGCGTACGCATGGTGTTCGTCAATGGTTACTACTCAGCCGAGCATTCCCAGTTGAAAAGCGTTCCCCTCGGCTCGCGCGTCAAGATTGACGAACCCGTCATCACCATGAACGCCATTTTCAACACCGATGGCGCGCACCTGAAACTTTCCGGTACCACCGATACGCCGGTTGAACTCATCTTCATCGCTACCAATGCCGATGCGCGCACCATAGCCACCCGCAATGTGATTGAAATCGAAACGGGCGCCGCTGCTACCCTCATCGAAACCCATCTCGGCGAAGGCGCTTATCTCAGCAATTCCGTCACCGAAATCCGGGTTGGCGAAGGCTCAAGGCTTGACCGCATCAAGGTCGAGCTAGAAGCCGCCGATGCCATCCACCTCAGCCACGTCCATGCAACCCTTGGCAAGAATTCCGTGTTCAATGATTTCACCCTGACCTCCGGCGCGAAGACCAACCGCCAGAACGGCACCGTGGAGTTCAAAGGGCAGGGGACCGAGGCAAAAGTTTCTGGCGCTTTCATGCTGGGCAGCAAGCAGCATGCCGATACGCGCCTGGTTATCGACCATCAGGTGCCCCACTGCACCAGCCGCGAACTTTTCAAATGCGTGATGGATGATAACGCGCGGGGGATTTTCCAGGGCAAAGTCATTGTTCAGAGGGACGCGCAGAAAACCGATGGCAAGCAATCCAGTCACGCGCTCCTGCTGTCGGAGACCGCCGAATTCGATGCCAAGCCCGAGCTTGAAATCTTCGCTGACGACGTGGTCTGTGGCCACGGCGCAACCTCCGGTGACTTGAACCACGACCATCTCTTCTACCTGATGTCGCGCGGCATCCCGCCCGCCGAAGCAAAGTCATTGCTTATTGCCGCCTTCGTCGGCGAAGCCTTCGACCTGATCGCCCACGAGGGCATCAAGGAAGCGCTGGTCAAATTCTCCAACAAATGGCTG
>CADEEO010000136.1:4313-6421 GCA_902826365.1 uncultured Hyphomicrobiales bacterium
AAGCCCGTGCTTGATGCCATCATGAAGAGCTACACCGAGGAATACGCCAACGTCCATCGCGGCCTGCATTTCCTCTCTAACGCGGCAACCCAGAGCTTCGAGGATGCCCGCGAAAGCGTACGCCGCTTCCTCAATGCGCCTTCCAAGGATCAACTGGTCTTCACCCGCAATGCCACCGAGGCGATCAATCTTGTGGCCCAGAGCTTTGGCGGCCTGGTGATCAACGAGGGTGATGAGATCGTCCTCTCCATTCTGGAGCACCACTCCAACATCGTACCCTGGCATTTCCACCGCGAGCGCCGCGGCGCCGTCATCAAATGGGCCCCCATCGACGACGATGGCAATTTCCTCCTCGATGAATTCGAAAAGCTCCTTGGCCCGCGCACCAAGATCGTCGCCATCACCCAGATGTCGAATGCGCTGGGCACCATCGTACCCATCAAGGACGTGATCAGGCTCGCCCATGCCCGCGGCATTCCCGTACTCGTCGATGGCAGCCAGGCCGCCGTCCACATGCCTGTCGACGTGCAGGCACTGGACGCGGATTTTTATGTCTTCACCGGCCACAAGACCTATGGCCCTACCGGCATCGGCGTCCTCTACGGCAAGGCCGAACATCTCAACCGCATGCCGCCCTACCAGGGCGGCGGCGAGATGATCAATGAAGTCACCATGGAAGGCATTTCCTACAACAACCCGCCACACCGCTTCGAGGCCGGGACCCCGGCCATCGTCCAGGCCATCGGCCTCGGCGCTGCGTTGGATTATATGACAAGCATCGGCCTCGACAACATCGTCGCCCATGAAGCGGATCTCCGGGATTACGCCACCCAGCGCCTCTCTGACATCAATTCGCTCCGCCTCTTTGGTCGCGCCAAAAGCAAGGGCGCCATCCTCTCCTTCAACATGAACGGGGCCCATGCCCATGACGTGGCAACCGTCATTGACCGGGCAGGGGTGGCTGTGAGGGCCGGCACCCACTGCACCCAGCCCCTGTTGCAGCGTTTTGGCGTTACCGCCACCTGCCGGGCCTCATTTGCCATGTACAACACCCGCGCGGAAGTTGATAAACTGGCCGAAGCCCTTATCTCTGCACAAAGGATATTCCTGTGACAGACGCAGCCCTAGATAACGCCCCCAACCCCTCCGCAATCCCGGCCGATGAACTGGCCCGCATGACCGATGATATCGTCTCGGCCCTCAAAACTGTTTACGACCCGGAAATTCCCGTTGATATCTATGAGTTGGGCCTCATCTATAAGGTGGATATCGACGATGACCGCAACGTCGCCATCGACATGACGCTGACCGCTCCGGGCTGCCCCGTGGCGGGCGACATGCCGGGCTGGGTGGAAAACGCTGTTTCGACCGTGGCCGGCGTTGCCAGCGCCAAGGCGAACCTGGTGTTTGATCCGCCGTGGGATCATAGCCGCATGTCCGATGAAGCGCGCGTTGCGATGAATATGTGGTAAGGTAGAGATATGGCCCAGGCAACTGCAAGACCCCGCCCGAAAGTGATGACGCTGACCGATGCCGCTGCTGCCCGCGTGCAGGCGATCATCGCCCGGTCGGACACGCCCGTCGTAGGCCTCCGCGTCGGCGTCAAGAACGGCGGCTGCGCCGGCATGGAATATACCATGGATTGGGCCACTGAGCAGAAGCCCTTCGATGAAGTGATCGAAGAAAAGGGCGTGAAGGTTCTGATCGACCCCAAGGCCATTTTGTTCCTCCTCGGCACCGAAATGGATTTCCAGACGTCAGCCCTGAAGTCCGGTTTCACCTTCAACAACCCGAATCAGACTTCCGCCTGCGGCTGCGGCGAAAGCGTCCAGTTGAAACAGGCTGAAGCAACGGCGTGAGCGTCAGCGCCAGGTTCAAAGAATTTCTCATTGAGCAAATGGCGGGCTTTGGGCCCGTTACCATCCGCCCCATGTTCGGTGGCGCCGGCGTCATGCGCGATGGCTTGATGTTCGCCCTCATCGACGATGAAGTGCTCTATCTCAAAGCTGACGACACCACCAAATCGGCATTTGTGGCCGAAAACCTTTCCCAGTTTACCTACATGTCCAGAGGCGGCAAGATGATGGAAATGGCCTATTGGCGAATTC
>CADEEO010000137.1:0-2776 GCA_902826365.1 uncultured Hyphomicrobiales bacterium
TACCTTTGGCCCCACCGGCCTGGCTGGCTGCTGTTCGGCGGTCAGCGCCACTAACACCTTGTTAACCCCAGGTAGCTCGCTCACCACCTTTTCCACAACGGCGCGCAAGCCCTCCATGGATTTAAGATGCTGCGGCTCGGCGTTCAGGGCGAACATGACCTTGCCCTCAAAAATGGCAATTTCGGAGACAAGGCCGGCGCTCACAATGTTTCCCCGGCCATCGGGAGCGGCAATGCGCTTGAGGGCCGCCAGCACTGTTTCCTTAGTAATATCAGTCATCATTCACCTTTTGTCAGGGGCTCCGCTTAGACCCAAAGGCCGGTGCCCCGCAAGCGACGTTAGAAAGGCTTTAAGCATACCTCTCAAATTTTATAGATCCCGCAAAGCAGCCCTTAGGACGCCTCGTGATAGGGTTCAACCTCGGGATGATATCTATGTGGGTTAGGTCTGTATTATGAGCCTTGAAAACAATTCAGAAGGACTTCCTGGCCGCGGTAATTTTTACAGCGACGAGTCAGCTCCGGCCACACCAAAAAAGCGCTCGACCTTCGAGGACGACTCCGTTTGGGAGCGTACCGCCGAGGCCCCGTGGAAGCTTGAGCTGCTGACCATTTTCCTGCGCAACCAACTGCGCATCGCCCCGGCCATGCCGCTGCTGACCTTTATGCTGGCCTTCACCAGCCTGATGTGGGTGCCGCCTCTCATTGCCATGTTCTGGCTGGCCGCGACGCTCGCCAGCCAGGCGGCGCAAATCTATCTCTGCGCGAATTTCTTCCACAAGGAGCGCTCTGAGAGCAAGCAGCATGACTGGATTGGCATGATGGCGGCATCGGAACTGGTGCAAGGCGTGTGCTGGGTCATGCCGCTTTTCCTGTTCTGGTCCGGCGCCAACAGCCTGCAGGCCGTCTATCTCGTCTCCTTCATCATGGCCATCACCGCGGTGCGCCTGCTTGTGGTCAATAACTTCATGCCCGTGCTCGTGGCCGGCACCGGGGTCATGACCCTTGGCGTCGCGATCCGCTGCGCCAGCCAAGCCGAGCCGATTTTCATTGCTCTTGCCGGCCTCATCATCGTGCTCGAAGCTTTCTTCCTTTTCATCGCCCGGCAATTGGGCGACACGGCACGCGACATGGTGAAGTTCAAGGCGCAGAAGGACACGCTTATTGAAGAATTGAAACATGAGCGTGACAAGGCTGAAGCGGAGAAGGTCAAGGCCGAGGAAGCCAACAAGGCAAAATCCATTTTCCTTGCCACCATGAGCCATGAACTGCGCACTCCGCTCAACGCCATCATGGGATTTTCGGAAATCCTCAAGCGCGAAATGTTTGGCCCCCTCTCGGTCCCGGCCTACAAGGACTATGCCGGCGACATTCATCACTCGGGCGGCTATCTCCTCGATCTCATCAACGACATTCTCGACCTCTCGCGCATCGAGGCGGGGCGCCGCGAAATCCAGGAAGAGCCCTTTGACATCCTGGCCTGCGTGGTATCGGCCCGGGCCCTGCTCGCCGGCAAGGCCAAGGAAAAATCCATCGCGGTCAATGTTGAGATCACGGCGTCCCTGCCAAAGCTGCTGGGCGACCTGCGCGGCGTCAACCAGATCGTGATCAACCTGCTCACCAATGCCATCAAGTTCACCCCGGCCGGCGGCCAGGTTGTGATCTCGGCGGCGCGCAACGCCTCGGGCGGCATTGTGATGTCGGTCAAGGACAATGGCCCCGGCATTCCGGCCAATGAGCTTCAAACGGTGCTCACCTCATTTTCACGCGGCTCGCTCGCAACCAAGGACGCCGTTGATGGCGCGGGCCTCGGCCTTTCCATCGTGAAAGGGCTGATGGACCTGCATGGCGGCGACGTCAGCATCCTGAGCGAGCTGGGCAGGGGCACCGAGGTGCTGCTCACCTTCCCGGCGCAGCGCGTGCTCGCCGGCCCCCGCGGTGAAATCATCGCGGCGGCGCATGTGCAATCGGAAAGCCAGCGCAAGCTGATCTCGATTACCGGGTAAGCCCCTTCATTTGCAGACTTGCATGCCGCCATGTTAGCAACGGCCATGGCAAGCATTGAAACATGGGCACTCCGGCCCGGCGCGCCCGAAATAGCGCTTTGCGCGAAATGGCGCCTTGAGGCCTTTGGCGACGTGCTCGGCGATAGCCTCGAGGACGAGATCAAACGCCTCGAAGATTTCGTGGCCGACGGCGCGCAACAGGTTGCATTGGTGGCCAGTTGCGACGGCATTCCGGCGGGAACCTGCCTGCTGGCGCCACAGGAGCTGACGCCGTGCCATCCGGTTTCGCCATGGCTGGCGGGCCTCTTTGTCGCGCCGGATTACCGCCGGCAGGGCATTGGCAGGGCGCTGGTTCGCGCAACTGAGGAACAAGCCCGGCAACGCGGCAACAAGCATATCTACCTCTACAGCGATGATGCGGTGGCCTATTACGAAAAGCTGTCCTGGCGGATCGCCGAACAAACCATATGGCACGGTTTTCCCATGGCCCTGATTGCGCGCGACCTGCGGGCCTGAATCATGCCGTCCTTTGATGCCATCATTATCGGCGCTGGCGCGGCAGGTCTCATGTGCGCCATTGCGGCGGGCGCGCGGGGCAAACGGGTGCTGCTGCTCGACCACAATGCCCAGGCCGGCGCCAAGATTCTCATTTCCGGCGGGGGGCGCTGCAACTTCACCAACACGGGCACATCGTCCGAAAACTTCCTTTCCGAAAATCCGCATTTCTGCCGCAGCGCCCTGAGCCGCTATACGCCTGCTGATTTTCTGGCG
>CADEEO010000137.1:2786-6282 GCA_902826365.1 uncultured Hyphomicrobiales bacterium
ATGACCAAACACAACATTGCCTGGCATGAGAAAACCCTGGGCCAGCTTTTCTGTGATGGCTCGGCCAGGCAGGTTGTGGCCATGCTGCTGCGCGAATGTGCCGACGCCGGTGTTGTGGTGAAACTCGCCACGAAGGTTACCGATGTTCGAAAATCTGATAGCTTCACGGTGGAAATAGCGGACGAAACCTGCACGGCTCCGGCCCTTGTCCTTGCAACCGGCGGGCTTTCCATTCCCAAGATGGGAGCGACCGGATTTTCCCATGACATCGCCAGGAAATTCGGCCTCAAGGTCATAACCCCGCGGGCAGCACTTGTTCCCCTTAAGGCGAAACCGAGCGAGCTTGAGTTTTGTAAAAACCTTTCCGGTGTTTCGCTCCCGGCCATCGCTTCGTGCGGCAAAGCTTCATTTGCGGAAAGCATTCTCTTTACGCACCGGGGCCTGTCGGGCCCGGCCATTCTGCAAATTTCATCCTACTGGCGCGATGGGCAACCGATCAGCCTTGATCTTGCGCCTGGCATCGATGCCCTCAGGTTTCTCAAGGAGCGGAAGCACGCGCGGCCCAAGGCCGAACTGAAGACCATTCTGGCCGAACTGCTGCCCCAACGGCTGGCGCAGGCCCTGGCCCCTGCCGATTTGGCACAGCTTGCAGCCCTGCTTAAAAATTGGACAATGACGCCGGATAGTTCGGAAGGCTTTGCCAAGGCGGAAGTCACGGCCGGCGGCATTGACACAGATCAGCTTTCCTCCAAGACCATGGAAGCAAAGGCGGTTTCCGGCCTCTATGCCATCGGCGAGGCGGTGGATGTGACGGGGTGGCTGGGCGGCTATAATTTCCAGTGGGCCTGGGCCAGCGGCTGGTGTGCCGGGCAAGCGGCTTAAACGGCTTCCTCACCAAACTGTAATGTAATATCTAAAGACGAAGCAGTGCGAACCATGTACAAGGGCGTTCAGGAATCATAAATCCGGACTGGGGAAGCTCTTGGATATTCAAAACGAGACGCAGTTTTCTGCGGAGCTGCGCCTGCAGGCAAAACGGCTGACCGCCCATTGCAATCTCTACCGGGACGCCGACAGCAGGAAAGCGGTCACTCAATTGATCACCACCGCCGTTCCCTTTTTCACCCTCATCGCCGTCATGTTTCTGGTGGCGCCGCACGCCTACTGGCTCACCCTGCTGCTGGCCATTCCCACCGGCGCCCTGCTCACCCGCTTCTTCGCGCTCCAGCATGATTGCGGCCATGGCTCGTTCTTCCCGTCTCGCCCCACCAATGAGATGGTTGGCCGCCTGATCAGCGTACTGACCTTCACGCCCTATGACCATTGGCGGCGCTCGCATGCCCTGCATCACCAGCTTTCCGGCAATCTGGACCACCGCGGCTTCGGCGACATTGAAACCATGACGGTCAAGGAATACAGCCAGTTGAATGCCTGGGGGCGTTTCCGCTACCGGCTTTACCGCAATCCGCTGATTGTCCTCGTCCTCGGCCCGCCGATCTTTTTCCTCGTGCTGCAGCGCCTCGCCATCGGCTCCAACATGCCGCTGCGCGACAGCCTGCGCGGCGTGCTCGGCCATGACGCGGTTTTGCTGCTGGTCTATGGTACGCTGGTTTTCCTGGTTGGCCTGTCGCTCACCCTCCTGGTGCTGCTGCCCATCTATTTCATCGCCACCTGGATTGGCGGCTGGCTGTTCTTCGTCCAGCACCAGTTCGAGGAAACCCATTGGGATGGCGCCGACGAATGGGACATGAAGATCGCCGCCCTGAAGGGCAGCTCCTTTCTGGTGATGCCGCCCCTGCTGAACTGGTTCAGTTGTAATATAGCGCTTCACCATATTCACCACTTATGCAGCCGCATTCCGAATTACCGGCTGCAGGAATGCCTGAAAGGCAATCCGGAACTTGAAACGGTGTCGCCGCGGCTCTCCATCTGGCAGGCGCTGAAATCGTCCCGGCTGGCGCTGTGGGATGAGTCATCCCGGCGGCTGATTTCCTTCCGCGAATATGGGCGGAAGCAAGGGCTGCAGGCGGCTTAAGACCCTCGTCTAGAGCCAGATCAGTTTTGGTCGGATCGGCTCCTCTCCGCCGTCATTCCGGCGCACGCCGGAATCCCGTTCAGGAAAGAACTGCCACCAGATTCCGGCGTGCGCCGGAATGACGATTGTTTTTGGTCAATGTAAACTGATCACGCTCTAAATTATCCTCACATCGCAGGTGCAGGCCTCCAGTGTGTAGGCGGGCATCGGAAGGTCGGCCAGTTCCCTGAGCGTCATATGCGATAGCTCCGGGTGGTCCAGCGGCTCGCGCAGTTTGGAATCCCCAGCATGATCAAATTGTTGGCGTCTTTTAGCAAACCTTGATGTGAACCATTTGTAAGTCATGGCTGGTCTCCTTGTCCTGAACCAAGTGCCACTTCCAGGCCAGATTTTCCATGGAGTTTTGCCGTCAAAGACTGTAGAAAAACTATATGGATAATCTCAGTCAGGTTCATCTCAACGGGCTTCGGGCGGTGGAGGTTGCCGGCAGGCTGGGAACGCTCGCCCTGGCGGCAGAGGAGCTGGGCGTATCCCTGGGCGCCGTCAGCCAGCAAATTCTCAAGACCGAACAGCAATTGGGCCGCACGCTGTTTACCCGCACCCCCAAGGGCCTCGTTCCCACGCCCTTCGGTGCCGAGGTGCTGGCTTATCTGGCGCGCGGCTTCCGCGAACTTACGCGCGGCGTCGCCCTGGCGCAGGAGCCTAAACGAAATCTGCTCACCGTCTCGGTGGCGCCGGTCTTTGCGGCCAAGTGGCTGGTGTGGCGGCTGCCGCATTTCCAGCAGGCCCACCCCGACCTGCAAGTCAGGATCGATGCCTCGATAGCACTTGTCGATCTCGACCATTCGGATGTGGATCTCGCCATCCGCGTCGGCCCCGGAAACTGGCCGAACGTCAAGGCCGAGCTTCTGCTTGAGCAGCTGGTCTTCCCGGTCTGCGCCCCTGCCCTTGAGGCGCGCCTGAAAACCCCACGTGACCTTGCCAACGTGCCGATCATCAATGACCGGCCCACGGTCATCTTCAACATGTTCCAGGTGCGCTGGAACACCTGGCTGGCGCTGCATGGCATGGATGAAAGCATGCTGGTGACACAGGGCCCCAGCTTTTCGGATTCAGCATTGTGCCTTGATGCAGCGATCGCCGGTCAGGGCGTCATGCTGGGCTGGCACGCGCTGGCGGGTGATGCGCTTTCTCGCGGAAGTCTTGTGAAGCCCTTTGCCGAAGAAGCGGATACAGGCCTCGGCTACTATCTCGTCACTTCCCCTTCGCGCGGCAATGACAAAAAAATTACGGCGTTCCGGGCGTGGATCAGGGAAGAGATGAAGTTACTGTAATGTCAGAACCTATTCAAAAGGGAAACGCGCAATGCAAGCCATCTGCAAACTAGCCTTTCTCACCTTCGTGTTTCTGACCTGCACCCATTCTTTGTCCTTTGCTGATTCAAATGTCGCTCGAAAAGCC
>CADEEO010000138.1:0-2439 GCA_902826365.1 uncultured Hyphomicrobiales bacterium
TGGCCTGGGTCGTGGCGCAGGGCAATTCGAGCACGATTTCCCGGGCACTCTCGCCGCGCGTCTTGCGCGCCTCGACCACGGCATTGCGATAGTCATTGGAACTCTCCGCATAAAGCAGCCTGACACTGCTGGGCAATTCGCTTTCCTGGGCCCGGCTCAGGGCGAAAAGCGGTGCCGCCGCATCGGTCTCCACATAATCATCGCCTGTCAAAGTCAGCACGCTGTCGCGTTTACGGCTGCGGAATTTCAGGATGCCACCGGACTCGACGGCATCAAGGGCAAAGGCCGCGAGAAGGTTTTCCAGCGCATCCCGCGCCGACATGGGGCGTTCAATCAGGAAGCCATCGACCAGCCCGGCGCTGCCCTCGACCTCTACGGCACTCAAGCCATAGGTTTCGCAGACTTCGGTGATGAGCTGGTCAAGGCCAACCGCCGACAAGCGCCCGTTCAACCAATGGCCGCGAGCATAGTTCGCCGCGTCGGACCAGATGTCACCGCGCGTGGGGAAGGCCGGAAAAGGCCGGGCATCCCAGGCCCAGAAGAACATCCGCTCGGCATCCACCATGGGTGCGCCATAGATGGCGGACACGGGATTATGCGCGCCAGCCGTTCTCCAATAGCCGTCGATGGCAGAGATGAATTTTGCCTGCAGCAGATCATCGCGCGCGCCGTTGGAATAATGCGGCACGGCGCTTTCCGAAGATTTTGCGTCGAAGAATGTATTGGGCTGGTTCGTTCCCTTGTCGATGGCCGGGCAGCTCACTTCCTTGAACCAGATCGGCTTTGACTGCGGCACCCAATCTGTTGGCATCGCTGCTTCAACGCCGAGCGGCCTGTCATAATGAGCGTTGCTCCACCAGGATTTCAAATCCTTGTTGCGGAACACCCAGGGCTTGGCCAACGCCGCGTCGGCGATGGGCGTGCGCAGCTGATTATCGCGCGCCGTTTCATCAGCGTAGAACCAGTCGAAGCCCTCGCCGCCGGCAATGCCGGATTTCAGATAGTCCGTGTTGTAAATCGACGTTGCGCCGGCCAGGCGGTCGAGGTGGCTCTTGCCATCGCGCCAGTCGGTGAGCGGCAGGTAATTGTCAATGCCGATCACATCGATAGCGGGGCTGGCCCAGAGCGGATCGAGGTGAAAGAACACATCGCCGCTGCCGTCCTGCGGATGATGGCCGAACCACTCGCTCCAATCCGCGCCATAGGTGATTTTGGCGGCGGGCAGAATGGCCTTTACCTCGGCGGCCAAGGCCACGAGTGCTGCCACGAAAGGATATACCGTTGCCGATGAGCGCAGCGTGGTGAGGCCGCGCAATTCGCTGCCGATGGCGAAGGCATCCACGCCGCCGGCGCTGGCGCAGAGATTGGCATAATGCAGGATGAAGCGGCGGTAATTCCATTCTGACAGATTCGTGAAATTCTGAACTTGGGCATCGGCTGCCGCCGTCTTGTCGACGCTGGGCGGATCGCAGGTGATGCGGCCGCGCCACGGATAGCCGGGCGCATCCATCAGCACGAAGGGATAGAAAACTGTTTTCAATCCGCGCTCGCGCAAATCCCCGATGGCGCGGATGACGGAAGCATCGCCCGGCGTTCCGCCATAGGCAGGCCGCCCCTCGAAGGTGCTCACCACATGGGCGGCGGCGCGGCTGATCCCCGCCACTTCCCACGCCTCCGGCTTTGTCACCTTTGCGGTGTTCTCAACGCCGGGCCTGATCTGGCAAACGCCGCAGCGCAGGTCCGTGCCGAACCATGGCACCACGAGGGAGGCCGCTTTCAAATTGGCGCAGTCCGCCGTCAGATCATCAATCGAAACGGTCCAGTCACTGCGCTCGGATGAGGCATGGGCGTTTTCCGTGGTGGTGACGCCAGCGCTGACTTTGCGGGTGATGATCTTGGTATCGTAGCCGAACTCGGTACTGCCCGGAATGATGTTGACGGCGCGAATGCGGGACGCAGCGCCGCCGGAAGATGAAATCACCTCGAAGGAAAGCTGCGGCAGGCGGTTGCCGAAAGCTTCAAGCGGCAGCCGCTCGAACACGACATAGGCCAGCCCGCGATAGGCCGGCGCATTATCCGCGCCTTCCTTGGCCACGATCAAACTATCGGCGCTCTGATCCTCGGTGCCGCGATAAAATCTTGTAGTAAATGGCGTGATGTCAATTTCCTTGCCATCGGCCCAGACGCGGCCGATGCGGTCAACCACGCCTTCGCACAATCCAACCGCGAAATTGGCGAAGTAGGAATATTCCGTGGTCTTGGATTTCGGCCCACCCTTGGAGGAGGATTTCTGCGTGGTGGTCCTGGACACTTCCTCAAAATTCGTCGCCCAGATCACCTGGCCGGAAATCCGCATGCGGCCCCACAGCCGGGGGATGGGTGCGCCCTCCTCGGAAGCCATGACGCGCAGGTCATTGAGGCGCGGGCCTTGCGAGCCCT
>CADEEO010000138.1:2539-6280 GCA_902826365.1 uncultured Hyphomicrobiales bacterium
CCCTCCTCGGAAGCCATGACGCGCAGGTCATTGAGGCGCGGGCCTTGCGAGCCCTTCGTGCCAGGGCCGAACAGGCCTTGATCAACAATGTTTCCGGCCACGGCCCCCACGGCGCGGCCAATGATCCCGCCAACAGGCCCGCCGAGAAATGTGCCGACGGCCGCACCGGCATATTGCAAAACAACAGTCGCCATCAGCGATTAACTCCGGGAAAGCGGAAGGCAAAGGCCAGCCGGCGTTTCCACCAAGGTGTAAGGACAATTTCACTCACCCGCGCGCCATCTTGCGCGTGGATCATGGTTGAAGCGGATGTCGCTATCCCCGCATGCTTGGCGGGAAGATGCGGTTTCCAGCGGAACAGCAGCACATCGCCCGGCACATGCTCCGCGTAGGGAATTTCAACCAAATGCCTGCGCCCGGCTTGCGCCAAGGCTTCCACGCCGCCGGCCTCCGCCCAATCGGGTGAATAAGCTGACATCTTCTCCGGCTCGCCGCCATAGATATCGCGCCACACACCGCGAATGAGCCCGAGGCAATCACAGCCCACATGCTTCAGGCTGGCCTGATGCCGGTAGGGCGTGCCAAGCCAGTCGCGGGCAGCGGCGATGATGTCTTCTGCAGTGTGCATTGAATACTTACCTAACTTCGTCATTCCCGCGAAAGCGGGAATCCAGCTTGGACACCGCAAAGGTGGATCCCCGCCTGCGCGGGGATGACGGATTCAGAAACGGCTCCCGCCATTGTTGTTCTGGCCGCTAGCTGGAATTATTGGGCGCTTTTCAGCCGCTCCAGCGCCTGAAGGGCGTCCTGGTCATCCGGGTTCAGTGAAAGCACTTTCCGGTAGTCCGCCCCGGCCTTCTTCGCATTTCCCGAATGTTCGTAAGCAAGGGCGCGCCTGAAATAGGCATTCGCGTTTTTGGGATAGAGGGCAATGAGCTTGTCGAAATCCTTGATGGCGAGGCCGTCGTTGCCCTTTTTGCCGTAAGCAATGCCGCGAAGCCGGTAGGCAACGGCGATGTTCTCTTTTGTTTCCGTGCCTGCATCAATGATGGCCGAACAAACGGAAATCGCAAGATCTGGATTTGGACTGAGACAGTCAGCGCTGTCATAGGCCCTGGCCGCCGGAGGGAAACAAGCCGTCATAAGGGCAACAAGACCAAAAATCCGGATAAGACGCTTCATGTAACCAGACCCCGGTTGCCCTGAAAAACACCACGACGACGCCAGACAAAAGTCTGGCAGAATTGGGCTTTTTCTAAGGCCCGCTGGAAAACCGAAATTAGAAGCGGCTCGAACCATCATTGCTCTGGCCGTCGCGCGAAGCGAAGGTGGTGATGAAATCGGTGCCGGGCAGATGCGGAAAGCCGCGAAAGCTTTCGCCGTTGGCAAATTTGGCGCGGCAGGTTGCGAATTGCTTGTCGCAGCCGGCGCGGATGGTGAAGCTGTCGCCGGGCTCAACCGCAAAGCTTGCGGCCTGCCAGAGTTCGATGATGCCGCCGCTCCCGTGCAGTTTCACTTCTTCCCGGCGGCCCGCGTTCAAGCCGCTCTCCCACGACAGGGTGCCGAGCGAAAACCAGCCGCTGGCAAAACTGTTCAATCCCGCCGTGGTGAAGCGGCGGTTGTCTTCGGATGCCACGATGGAGCCCACCCCGCGAAAGGCCGCCGTTTCAAGATTCACCGTACAGCGCGCATCGCCCAGCGCGGCATCGCAGCCGAACTGGAACACGCGGCCCCTGGTTTGATTCAAGAGATGCGAAAGGCCGCGCACTTCGGCGGTGAAGCCCGCGCCGCCGTGGGTGACTTCACCGAGATGGCCCTTGCGCAAAAGCACGCGCTGGGACACATCCTGCCAGTTCACCCGCCAGATTTCGATTGTGGCGTGGTCAAAGTCTCCGGCGCGCAAACGCTCCGCGTCGAGCTGGCCTGAATCCAGCGCGCCCGAGGCTTCGAGATTGTCGATCGCGAGGCCGAGCGAGGATTCAATCTCGCTGGCTTCAAATCCGGCCTGCGCCTCGAAGGTCACGCCATCGAAAGCCAAATCATGGTCGTGGTCGGTGAAGCCAAGGGCGACGCCCGCCACGGGCATCAGTTTCCAGCAATGGCACAATGTCGTCGTGCCGCTGGCGAGGTGGGCGCTCATGCCAATTGGAAGCGTTCTCATAGCCGCACCTCCACCACGGGAATTTCCGGAATGTCGCCCGCCGCAAAATTCGTCAGGTTGATCGAAAGCTGGTCCGTATCAAAACGCACTGGAATATCGAAGGCGAAGCCCGCCGTCACTTCAGCACCCACGCCCGGTATTGAACCCGGCAGAAAAGTTACAATCCCCGTTGCTGCATCAAGCGTGAAATTCACAGTCGGCGCGCCATCTACCGCCACCACGACAGACCCCGCCGCGGGCTTATTGATCACTCTGATATGGTCGCGGAGCCCTGTGCCATAGCGCTTCACCAGCTGGAATGACGCGGTCACGCCATCGCCCACACCAATCATCTGGTCGGCCGCAGAAATCGTCGCACCCGGCGCGCAGGATTTGAAATCCGCATGGTCCTTCCAGCGGAAGGCATGGAGCCTGCCCCGCCGCTCCTCGAAGAAAGCCACCACCGCATGAATGTCATCCAGCGACTTCACCCCGAAGCCCGCATTGTAGCGCCGCCTGGAATCCGCCCAGCGCGTGTTGCGCTGCTCATGGCCGGACGCCGTCGTCACAATCTCCGTGCGCCGCTCGGGGCCGCCGCTGCTGCCACGGGAGATTTCCACGGGGAAGCGAACCTCGTCAAAAGCCATGGTGATGTCCTTATTGTTCTTCAATTGCCATTCAGGCAAAAGCCGGAACCCGATGGAACGTGTCCCTATTCTTGGATTCTACCGTCCGCTATCTTCTTTTGCAGTTCATCCCACTGAATTGAATTTTGTGGCAATTCGGACTGGCCAAACTTCCAGCATTCCGAAAAGGTTTCGCCGAGAAGATGATTGCCGCTTTCTATTTCCGTTTTCAGCAAAGGGAAAAAATCGTCGAAGTGATGTTCGAGCAGATGTTCGAGAATGCAGGTGGCGACCGCCGTTCTCAAATCCGGATCATCGATTGAGCCATACTTCTTCACGATGGACCAGACAACCAAAGGTCTGACAGCAATCAGCTCCCCGGCTGCAATCGCCGCATCCCACCTGACCTTCTCATTCAGGGATGAGAGGCCGTTTTCAATGTCGGCCGTTTCGCTCATTCTGGCACCTTCACCCGGGCTTCTTCCACCTTTTCCCGTCTCCCGAACGGGAGAAATCAATATTGTCCTCATACCAAAACCTGGTGAATCTTGTCCAAGGCATGATCTCCAAGGCAACCTGGCAAGCCAATTCATTTGCCAGTCCAGTGGAGTGGCCCGCATTTACAAATTCGCTTTTGGCCCTGTTGCGGCGGGCCTGCAGCTTCAGCCCCCTATGCTCAAGGATTTGCAACAGCGCTGTACGCTCGTCCGGAAGCAATTGCAGGCGGTCCACAAGGAAGTAGATTTGCTTGACGCCACCTACCATGTGCAGGCGAAAAGCAATTTGCTTGCCGGTGGGCGCATGAATGAACCGAAACTCCGCGCCATCGCGACCATAGGCAAATAAAAAGTCCAGGCCGCCTTTGACGTTGTGAAGGCGGGTCCAATTGCCCAAAAACAGCACAATGACGACTATCGCCAGCGCAAAACCGAGCAAGATCAGAAGCAAGTGCATTGGCCGTTTCTTATCGTAACG
>CADEEO010000139.1 GCA_902826365.1 uncultured Hyphomicrobiales bacterium
GCACCTGATTGACGGCTTGCGCGGGGTGAAGGGTCTCACCATTCGCGGGCTCACCTCGGCCAATGCCCTGCACCGCCGGGTGCCCACGGTTTCCTTCACGCTCGACGGCCACCATCCCGACAATCTCGCCAGGGGCTTCGCGGCGGAGAACATGTTTGTCTGGTCCGGCCACAACTATGCCATCGAGCCGGTGGGCCGCATGGGGCTGCTGGACAAGGGCGGCGTGCTGCGCGTGGGGCTGGCGCATTACAATACAGCTGCGGAAGTCGACAGTTTTCTCTCCGCCCTCACCCGCATCATCAAGACCTAGGATCAGTAAATGGTTTTCAAAATCGCCGTCGTCGGGCTTGGCAAGATCGCAACGGACCAGCATCTGCCCTGCATTGCCAAGAACCGGAACTTCAAATTGGTGGCCGGCGTCAGCCGTCACGCGAAGGTCGACCAGGTTCCCTGTTTTGAATCATTGGGCCAACTGCGGGCGAGCAAGATCGCGGTGGATTGCGTAGCCCTATGCACACCGCCGGCGGTGCGGCTCGCCATGGCGCGCGAAGCGCTGGACTACGGCTGGCATCTCCTCATCGAGAAGCCGCCAACGCCTACGGTGGGTGAATTGCTTGCGATGGAGGCTTATGCGCGAAAGAAGAAACGGGTGCTCTATGCGGCCTGGCACTCGCGCTACAACAAGTCCGTGGATATGGCAAAAGCCAAGCTCAAGGGCCACCATGTGAATTTTCTGAAAGTCGCCTGGAAGGAGGATGTGCGGAAATGGCATCCCGGCCAGGAGTGGATTTGGCAGCCCGGCGGCTTTGGCGTTTTCGATCCCGGCATCAATGCCCTTTCGATCGTGACCAAAATTCTGCCCGAACCCATTTTTGCTGATAGCGCCACGATCGAGGTCCCCGCGAACGCGGCAACACCCATTGCAGCCAATATCCGTTTCAAGCGAGGCGACGGCGCGGCCGCCGATCTCAGCGCCGCATTCGATTGGCGTCAGGAGACTGGCGAAACCTGGGAAATCGAAATTGGCACGAAAGATGGCATGACCCTTCATCTTAAAAAGGGAGGATCAGTCCTGTTCGTCAACGGCAAGATTGCCCACGAGGCGGTTCTGCATGAGTATGAAGACATCTACGCCAAGTTCGCGCGGCTTCTGAAGGCAAAGAATTCGGATGTGGATGCCTCACCGCTTCAACTCGTAAGCGATTGCTTCATGCTGGGCAAGCCGGTGCTGACGGAAAAGTTTGTTTAACGGTAAAGGGATTCCGGCGTTCGCCGGAATGACGAGTTATTTTTTGTATCGTCACTCCGGCGAAAGCCGGAGTCCCGTTGGCGAAAGTCTCATTTGAATTCCACCAACGTCGAAACGACATCAATTTCATCGTGGAGGTCACGCCATTCGGGGTTTAGTTTTTCGATAAGATCAACTTTCCAAGCCCGCTTCCACTCCTTCAATTGTTTTTCGCGGCGGATTGCGGCTTCCATTGTGTGGTGATGCTCGTACTAAACGAGATACTTTACATTGTATTTCCTTGTAAAACCGGGAACGCCGCCGTCCTTGTGGGTCGCCACGCGGTTCCATAGCGCACTCGTTACGCCAACATAGAGAACACCGTCACGTTTGCTTGCGAGAATGTAAACGGCAGGCGATTTTTCATTCTTCATCGCAATACCCAAAACTTTCGTCACTCCGGCGAAAGCCGGAGTCCCATTAACGCCGTGGGGATTCCGGCGTACGCCGGAATGACGAACTGAGGGATCAGTTCCCCCGGCGGCGCTCGCGCTTGGCCGCACCTTCGGCGGCGGTGTCGATGCCTTTGGCGAGGACCGAGACGGGGCCGAGGCGCTGTTCAACGAGTTCAATCGAGGGGCGTGAACCCTTGGTGTAGCTTTCAAGGGATTTCCGCATGGCCGCCAGATGTTCCGGTGACGTGCCGCAGCAACCGCCGATGATTCTGGCGCCGGAGTCCAGCGCAATACGGGCGTAGTCGGCCATCAGTTCCGGGGTTCCGGTGTAATGAATGTGGCCTTCCTTGTATTGCGGGATGCCGCAATTTCCCTTGGCCACGATAGCCGCATCGGGGCGGGCTTCGCTGATGCCGAGCACGGTTGCCACCAATTCGGAAGCGCCCACTCCGCAGTTAGCGCCGATTGCCACGGGCTGGGTGCCGAGCGAAGCGGTCAAGGCGCCAAAGGCTTTGGGCGTGATGCCCATCATGGTGCGGCCGTTGGTGTCAAAGCTCATGGTTGTCACAATCGGCAGTCCGGCTTTGGCAGCGCCTTCGACGGCGGCGCGAAGCTCTTCCTCGGACGACATGGTTTCAATCCAGAGCACGTCAACGCCACCCTCCTTCAGGGCCATGGCCTGCTCTTCAAAGGCAGAGACACCTTCCTCATGGGGCATGGTGCCGACGGGCATGAAGATTTCGCCGGTGGGGCCGATGGAGCCGCCGACATAAACGGCGCGTCCGACCGCGTCTGCTTCGGCGCGGGCGTGTCCAGCGGCGGCCATGTTGATTTCGCGCACCCGGCCCTGTTCATTATGCAGCTTCAGGCGGTGGCGGTTTCCGCCAAAGGTATTGGTGAGAACGATATCAGCGCCTGCCGCAATGAACTGGCGGTGGAGCTGGCGCACCCGCTCCGGATGCTCAAAATTCCACATCTCCGGCGCGTCACCCGACACCAGGCCCATCTGGAAATAGTTGGTGCCGGTGGCGCCGTCGGCCAGAAGCCACGGACGGGAATTGAGCGCTTCGGTGAAGGTCGGTCGGGTCATGGGAGCCTCTGGAAATGAATATAAAGAAGTCTTTATATGATTTCAGAGGGCTTTGCAAAGCCCATTTCCCTCCTATCAGGCGGGAATATCGACGGCAATCCGCAGAATCGAGACCTCGGCGCGGCGGTCAATCTTCACCTTCACCGCTTCGGGCTTCACCAACATGTGCCGGGCTATGGCATCAATGATATCCTCCTTGAGCGCCACCATCTTGCTTGAATTGCGGGGCGAACCACGTTCATGGGCGAGAAGCACCTGCAGGCGCTCGCGGGCCACGGGCGCGGTTGCCGGCAGCGGATCGCTACGCTTGAACAGGCCGAAAAAATTCATGCCGCCCTCCCGCCGAAGATGCGCCCCAGCAGGTTGAAGCGTTCAAGAGGAACATTGATGGCAAGATTATCGCCCATCAGCCTCCGTGCCGCATCGTTATAGGCGCGGGCCGGAGCCGAGAGCGGATTGGCGAGGGTCACGGGCTGGCCAAGGTTCGAGGCGCGCAGCACTTGTTCGCTTTCCGGAATGATGCCGAGCAGCGGCACCGAGAGGATGTCGAGCACGTCATCTTTCTTCAGCATTTCGCCCCGCATGGCGCGGGCCTGATCATAGCGGGTGATGAGGAGATGTTTTTCGACGCGCTCGCCCCTTGCCGCCCTTTCGGTTTTGGCGTCAAGCAGCCCGATGATGCGATCGGAATCGCGCACGGAGGAAACTTCCGGGTTGGTAATGATGATTGCTGCATCGGCATGGCGCATGGCCATCATGGCGCCGCGCTCAATGCCTGCCGGGCTGTCGCAGATCACCCAATCGAACAGGGTGCGCAGTTCCTTGATGATACGGGCCAGGCCCTTTTCGCTGAGCGCATCCTTGTCGCGGGTTTGCGAGGCGGGCAGCAGCGCCAGATTCTCAAGGCGCTTGTCGCGGATCAGGGCCTGATTCAATTTGGCATTGCCCTGGGCCACGTTGATGAGGTCATAGACCACGCGGCGTTCGGCCCCCATGACAAGGTCGAGATTGCGTAGGCCAACGTCGAAATCGACGACAACCACCTTCTGGCCATTCAGCGCGAGAGCCGCACCCAATGCCGCTGTCGAAGTGGTTTTGCCGACACCTCCCTTACCGGACGTTACGACGAGGACCTTAGCCATACAGTTTACTCCTGACATTTTTTCAGCTCATTTGTTCGATGTTCATGACGTTCCGGTCCAGCCGTGCCTGCACCGAAGTGCCGCGCAGGGCGAGATCGAAATCATCCGCAGTCTTGTAGAGGCCGTCGATCACCATCATCTCGGCATCAAACTTGCTGCAAAAAATGCGCGCGTTGGTGTTGCCGTTGGTGCCGGCAAAGGCGCGGCCACGCAGGCAGCCGTAGACGTGGATGGAGCCGCCGGCGATAATTTCAGCGCCCGATGCTACGGAGCCGACGATGATGACATCGCCATGGGGATAGATGATCGACTGGCCGGAGCGGACCGGTTCATTGACCAGCAGGGCCGCGCAGGGGGAACCAATGGAGGGCTCCTGCTCCCACGCCACCGGCGGCGGCGCTGACCGCACTGGTTTTTCTCCTTCAGGCGGCTGGAACACGCCTGCCGTTTGAACCTTGCCCGGGAGGGGCGCCAACCGCTCAGGCAACCAATCCAATGGAACGCCCTCGACAGCGATGAGCCGCAAGTGGCGCTCTTCGATGAAGGCAATGATCTCGACAGTCTCGGCTTTGGTGGGCGCAACGCTGGTGAGGTCGAGCACCAGGGGCCGGTTGGCGAAGAAGCTCAGGGAGTTCTCCACCCTGCGATCCAACTCAACGAGCCAATCCACAAAGGGCAGCTCCGGGGCCAGGACAAAGGCCAGATAGGACCGGCCCATTAAACGAAATGAAATCCGTGATTGAACAGCAACTGACAAATTGAAAACCCTCACGCAACGCACCCCAACAGCGGCGATTAGGACCAGACATGGTTAATATTTGGTTAACGTGTTGTCGCGAACAGGGAAAATTCGGTTTAGCCAGATAGCCAGGAGGCGTAGGCGGCCTTGTTGGCCAGAAGCGTCATTCTGGCATTCACAGTGGTTTCTTTCGGTGTTTTGCCGGAATTCTTGAGGTCTGTCAGAGTCTTTTGAAGATCCAAAACATCCTGATTGCCCATCGTGGGGGCACGATGTTTCCCTTTGTCGTCTGGCGCTCCGTGGGCACAGAAAATTCTTGTCTGGCCATCTATCTGCGGCAACAGGGCCTTGGTTGTAGCGAGATAGTCCGCCAGGTTGGCACCCGGCACTTGCGCGTAGAGAGGGCCGGGATAAATAAAATCAGCGGCAAACAGAATGTCTGCGTCCCGCTCGAAAAGCGAAATAGAATCGGGTGAATGGCCGGGCGTACGGAGCATCTCAAGTTGACGGCCGCCGAGATCAATGCGCGTGCCGATGGGCAGCCACTGTGAAATTTTCACGGGTTTCCACACCATGCCTTCAAGGAAACCGCGGAAGAGATCATCACTGGCGTAAAGCAGGCCGTCACGCATGCAGGTCTTCAAAACAGGCAAGTCGGCCAAGGCGATATTCTGAAAGCGATGCAGATTTCCCGTGTGATCAAAGTGGAGATGCGAGGGCAAAGTGATGAGCGGAAGTTTGGTCAGGGTTCGCACCACTTCAGAAATATCGCGCACGCCGGGACCGGTATCAAAGAGCAGCGCGGTGTGCTGACCCTCGATCAGGTAATTCCAGTTGATCTGGTGAAAGCGTGGCTCGCCGATGGCATGAACGCTAGGTGCGATGCTTTCAATCGCAAACCAATCATCAAACCATCTTACATCTTGCGCCAGCATGTCAGGCTTTCTCCGCACCATAGAAGAGGGATACCACGTGCTGGGCTTCGGCGAAGAACAGCCAGCGTTCCAGAACCGCGGCGAGCAGAATCGAAAGTGCCGCCAGTGGTGAAAACCATGGGCTGACAAGACAGGCCGCAAGTGCCAGCAGAGTGATGAACAGAAGCAGGAATACGGCACCGCGCAGCTTCATGGCGTGCTTCCTCGCCACTGCAAACCCCATTTCCTTCATGATGTAATTTTCCGATGTGTGCGGCACTTCCCACTGGCGCACGCCGGCGCCCAGCCCGGTGGCAGCCGCCATAGTGTGAGTCCGCTCGGCACTGTCGATGCCGCGCCAGTAGAAAAATTTCAGCGCAATCAGCACAAGCAGCGCGGCACCTGTTAGGATGACCTGGAATATCTGGAAGCGGTCGAAGATGGTTGCAATCGCGGTGAGCAAGGCCCCACCGGAGGCGAGCGCGAAGGCGATATAGACGGGCACGGTGAGCGGATGATTCCAGGCGCGAATGGTCTTGAGGGATGAATAGATTTTCGCCGTGCAGAAAACCGTGACGGCGCACATGGCC
>CADEEO010000140.1 GCA_902826365.1 uncultured Hyphomicrobiales bacterium
TCGCGATGGCCATTTTGCCGCCATGCCTTATGCAGATGTGCCAAAATTCGTGGCACAATTGCACTTGGCTTCGACGGGGGAAGGTGCAAAATTGGCTTTGGAATTTCTCATACTCACCGCTAGCCGGACAAATGAGGTCTTAGGGGCTGAATGGCGCGAAATTGACTTCGAAAAAAGCATTTGGACGATTGCCAAAGGGCGAATGAAGGCGGGCCGGGAACATAAGGTGCCTCTTTCCAAACGCGCCGTGGCAATCCTCAAAAGAGCCAAAGAATTGGCGGGGGGCAGCTTTCTCGTGTTTCCGGGTCGCTCCGCTGAACTTCCAATGTCGAATATGGTCTTTCTCATGATAGTCCGGCGCATGGGGCTGGCTATCACTGTCCATGGTTTCCGGTCTGCCTTCCGGGACTGGGCCTCGGAACGCACAAATTTTTCCCGCGAGGTCTGCGAAATGGCGTTGGCACATACAATCAAGAATAAAGCCGAGGCTGCCTACCGCAGAGGCGACCTGCTCGATAAGCGTAGGGATTTGATGGAGACCTGGGCTAAATTCATGTCTGCAAAATCTGCAGAAATCGTGACACTGCGAGCAGGCTGAGCGGAGCTGTGGGGGTAGCACGTGGTTAAAATGCCCGGCTCGACTGACCCGATCCAGCAGATGATCGAGTATCTCACTGACGAGCGATTTGGCAAGATTTCGGATGGTGTTTACCTCAGTGCGGAGCGCATGGCACGGAAGGATGGAAGTATCGCTGTTTCTGCATCGAATTTCGCCAAAGAATTAAAGGCGCTGTCTCATGAACAATTGCGGGCCCTATATGACCAGGCCCTCCAGCGACAGGCCGATCAGACCAAGGCACGATTGGAGAAGGAAGAAGCCGAGAGGTATTTCAACAAACCATTTGCCATGGCGGATTTTACCCATTGGGCCAAGGCACCATACTGGACAATCGAAGAAGCCATTGCCTTGTCCCTGGGTCGAGACCCCGAAAAAGTGAATTGGAAACACATCCAAGATTACAAGGGAGAATCAGCATTTGCGCTGAAATACGCGCTCCGGCGCGATCTCGCGCGTCGTGCCGTTGCAATGAAGCAACTGACGGATGGCGTATTGCCCGGAATGTTTCTTGGATGGGCCCAGCGCAACGACTTAGACGTACCTGAGATTCTGGTCGAGTTGGTGAAAAAGATCGGTCAGAAAATTGCTGACTGGCCAGCCATGGTGAAAGCAGCACAGGAGAGCGAGGAGGCAACTCTAAAGTGGGCAAAGGAAACCACTGAAAAAGCCAGTGAACTAGCTGCGGCCGCATCACAACAGCTGGCAGAGGCAACATCGAAAATTAAGCAGCGCGACCAGCAGATCGCACAATTGCAGGCTGTGATCGATGAACTTCGGTCACGCGCTGCCTCTCAGAAGCAGCAGATAGGCGAGAAGCTGAATCCCAAGGAGCGACACAGCTTTCTGAAACTTGTGCTAGGAATGGCGATAGATGGCTACGGTTATGACTCGACAGAAAAGAAGTCGCCAACACCCAAGGAGCTTGTCGATTGCCTGGCTAAGTGGGGAATTTCGATTGATGAGGACACAGTCCGCAGCAAACTGAAAGAAGCCGCAAATACGGTCTCTCTCGAAAAACCTCCGTGATTCCTGAATCAATACCGAAATAGGCGAATCGATATTGATTTCGGTTTCACCAAAACCGAAATCGGTCACAGGACAGCTTGGATCACATAGGACGGCTCCAAACATCTTAAAGGGAGTCGCCAATGACGAACCAATTTGAATTTCCGCGGACGGGTTTCGTCCGGCTTTCCTCAATTCTCTCCCCAAAAGGCCCCCTGCCGGTCAGCAAGAGCACTTGGTGGCTTGGAGTTAAACAGGGCCGCTACCCCCAGCCTATGAAGCTTGGGCCGCGTGTGACCGTCTGGCGGGCTGAGGATATCTGGTTCCTGATCGAGTCGGGGATCAAGGGCTAAGTGGGCCGGCATTATCCCAATCCACGTCTTGTTAAGATGCACCGCAACTACAACATCCATGAATTGTCCAAGTTGCTCGGCGTCCACAAAAATACCTTGCGCGGCTGGATGAAACTTGGGCTCCGGCCAATCGACCTTCAGAAGCCTTACTTGTTTATTGGGCTTGCAATCAGGGGGTTCCTCGACGACCGGCGCCAGAAGAGCCGGCAGTCCTGTCGCCGTGATGAAATGTTCTGCCTCGTGTGCAAGTCACCAAAAATTCCGGCCGGAAAAATGGTCGACTATCTGCCCCTTTCACCGCGATCAGGCAACCTGCGCGGTTTGTGCGCTGAGTGCGGAAATTTGATGCACCGCTGCACACCGTTGGCCAAGCTTGGCGATTTTCAATCGATTTTCCAGGTTGCGTTTCCACAAGGGCACTCGCGCATAGAAGAGACCTGCGACCCCTGTCTGAATTGTGACTCTGAACAAGGAACCCTGCACCATGTCAAACCACAACGCTCAGAATGAACGGTTGAAGAGGAGCTACATGGTCTATCTCAAAGAGGCCAAGCGGCATGATGACTCAACCTTGGATGGCGTTGCCAAGGCAATCCACCGTTTCGAAAGTTACACCAGATTCAAGGACTTCAAAAGCTTTCGCATTGAGCAAGCCACGGGCTTCAAGCAGCATATGGCGGGCTTGTCCAACCTTCGCACCGGCAAACCCTTGAGCAAAGCCACGCTGCATCAAACCTTGAATGCCTTGAAAGGCTTTTTTCGATGGTTGGCAGGCAGGCCGGGATTTCGGTCACGGCTGAGTTACCAGGACGCGGACTACTTCAATCTTTCTGAAAAGGAGACGCGCATCGCCACCGCCCATCGGCCTGGCGCGATTCCTACCCTTGCGCAGATTGAACATACGCTTCGCACGATGCCAGCAGACACGGATATCGAAAGGCGAAACAGGGCCCTCATCGCCTTCACCATTTTGACTGGCATGCGCGACGGCGCGATCCCCACGCTCAAACTTAGACACATCAACATAAAGGACGGGCATGTTTTTCAGGACGCCCGCGATGTCAACACAAAGTTCAGCAAGACATTCACGACATGGTTCTTTCAGGTTGGCGGCAGCGCGCAGCCGATCTTCGAGGAATGGGTGGAGTATCTGGAAACAATGAAACTGTGGGGTATGGACGACCCGCTTTTCCCGGCAACTAAAGTAGTGAATGGCCCAAACCTGGCTTTTGAATCTGCCGGATTGGACCGGCGCCACTGGACCAACGCCACGCCAATCCGCTCGATCTTCAAGTCGGCCTTTGCCGCGGCAGGGCTTCCCGCCTTCAATCCCCACAGTTTTCGGAAAACCCTGGTGAGATTTGGACAGGAAGTTTGCAGCACGCCCGAAGATTTCAAAATTTGGAGCCAAAACCTCGGCCATGAAGAGGTTCTAACCACCTTCCGAAATTACGGCTATGTCGAACCAGAGCGGCAGGCCAGCATAATCAAGTCATTAAACAACCAAAGTTCCGGCAGCATTCCCCGCTCGGAATTGCCCAAACTGATCGAGACCTTTTTGAGCCAGCACAAATTGAAGGTGAAGTAGATTCGCTTGCAGCCGATAGCGCGGCGCACCGATCTAACCTAGGCCCTATGAATTAAGTCTGAGCTTCAGCTTGGGGGCCCGTGAGGCCTTTGCCTTGTCGTAAACCGGCACTTGGTGGTTTTTCTTTCGTCATCTTCATGACACGGTTGTCTTTCAAGCCGTGGATCGCGGCGTTGTTTTGCGGAGAATCCCATGATTCGGCTTCTGGCGGCGGCATTCTTTTTGGCAATGAGCCTGGCGGCAACAGCCCAGGAAATCTCTGGCCCCCGCGCCCCCGAGAGCAAAGGGCCGCAGCCGCCGGTTCAGGCCTGGAACGGCAGCTTTACGCAAAGCATTGAGCTTAAAATCCCGGCGTTCCGCGGCCTCGAGCCTGACCTTTCGCTTTCCTATGATTCATCGCGCGGCATCCGCAACATTCCAAATGCGGGCGGCTGGCTCGGCATCGGCTGGTCGCTCGAGGGCATGTCGGTCATTGAACGGGTGTCGGGGCGCGAGGCTCCCGCCCCGGGCAACGACAAGAAATCCGGCGGGCGCGGGGTGGGAGCCTTCGGCGCTGCGGGAATGCCAGTTGATTCCTATACGCTTGACGGCAGCGAACTGGTCCCCTGTTCAGAAATCCAGAGCCCGTCGTCAACGCCGTCCTGCGCCGTGGCGGTTGCTTCGGGAACCACAGGCTTTGCACCCCGCGTCGAAAACTTCCGCCGCATTCGGCAGGTGAGCGCCAGCAATACCTGGGAGGTGACGGCCAGGGACGGGACGGTCTTTGCCTATGGCGACCTGGAAGGCGGCACGACCGCCACCAGCTTCCGCTGGCACCTCAAGACGGCAACCGACCGCCGGGGAAACACTGTCGTTTACAGCTATGACTGCGGCACCGCCGGAACCGAATGCCTGATCAGCACCATCGAATACAAGAACCAGGGCGAGACATCGGCGGTCACGACCATAAAATTCTATGGGGAGGCACGGTCCGATGAGATGTCCTATGCCTCCGGCAAGGATATCCGGCGGATTACCAAGCGCATCAGGACCATTGATGTGCGCTCCGGTTCCGACCTGGTGCGCGCCTACAAGCTGACCTATGAGGCGAGCCCGATTTCCAGCCTGTCCCGCCTGGTCTCGGTGCAGGAGTTTGGCCGCGACACCGGGGTGGCGCCGGATGGCACGATTTCCGGGGGAACTGCGCTGCCTGCCTCCGTCATGGCCTATTCCGGCGCGCCGATCACTCTGACGCCGACGGCCTGGTCAATGGAAGACAACCGCCAGCCGGCACTCATGGGAGATTTCAATGGCGACGGGCGCACCGAATATGCTTCCGAGGCCTTTGAACAGGGCGGCGGCGGAGGGGGCGCGGGGAGCGCCAGTTGGCGATTTAAGATCAATATTGCCGTGACCGGCGAGTTTGAAACCTTGAGCACCACGGATTTAGGCCCGGCCGACGAAGACCAGCCCCTGCTGTTTTCTGCCGGCGACTTCAACGGCGACGGCCAGGACGATGTGCTCCTCAAGATCGAGGAAACCGACAACAGCCACGTGGGAACCCAGGTTGATGAAATCCTGGCGATCAAATACGCGGGCAGCGGCAGCCTGAATGAGTGGCACCGCTTCAATGAAGGCTCCCTCGACCCCTGCGGCGGCAGTGAAACACGGGGCCTCACGCTGACCGGCGACTTTAACGGCGACGGCAAATCAGACATCCTGTTTGGCAATGGCCGCGTCTATCTCGGCGGCGGAACCAGCAGCTGGGCGACGGCGATCCGCTACACCTGGCCCTGCGCCGCCGGCAAGCCTGCTTTTGACAAGTTCCGCCATGTCAGCACCGGCGACTTCAACGGCGATGGCCGCAGCGACGTGATTGACCATGGCTTCTCCAGCGGCAACTGGTGGTCCAAGCTCTATCTCGGAACCGCCACGGGCCTGGCCTTGCAGCCGCAGCAGACCACGCCCTGGGCCAATAATTTCGACACCAGCGGCTGGGTTGTGGCCGACGCCAATGGCGACGGCATGACCGACGTGCTGGCGGTCAAGCAGGCCAGTTCAACTTCCTATACGGTGACCACCTTCCTCTCGAAAGGCCAGCAGTTCGACATCGCCAATGCGGCGGCCCAAACCTTGAGCGGCTTTCTCGAAGCCGCCAATGCGGATTTTGAAGGCTTCAACGCGCGGCCCCGCCTGCGCCACGGCGAATTCAACGGCGACGGCCGGGTTGACCTGTGGCTTTGGGGCGCGCCGACGGGCACGGGCGGCCACAAGCTGGGGCTTGTGCAGTCGGCGGGAAGCGGCTTTGCGCCCGGCCCCTATGCGGGGACCTTCTGGGAAAACCTGGACGACCCCAAGCGCTTCGGCGACTATGACGGCGACGGCAAGACGGATTTTTTCGACGGCACCGCCAACACCAATATCTGGCTCAACAGCGGCCCCAACATCGATCTCCTGACCTCGATCACCCAGCCCCTGGGCGGCAGGCAGGAGGTGGAGTACCTGACTTCGGCCGGAACGCCGGGCACGAAGCTTCCCTTCATCATGCAGACGGTGAAGAAGATCACCCT
>CADEEO010000141.1:0-2745 GCA_902826365.1 uncultured Hyphomicrobiales bacterium
CGTTTTCGACCTGCTCGTTGCTGCCGCCCAGAGCCGCGCATAATCCGGCGGCGGCCATGGCGGAAGCCGAGCCCACTTCGCCCTGGCAGCCCACTTCGGCGCCGGAAATCGAGGCGTTATGCTTGATGATGCCGCCGATGGCCGACGAGACGAGCAGCAGGGTGCGGACGCCCGCTTCATCGGCATCGAGGCAATGGTCAAGATAGTAGCGGACGATGGCCGGCATGACGCCCGCCGCGCCATTGGTGGGGGCGGTGACGACCTTGCCGCCCGCGGCATTTTCCTCGTTCACGGCCATGGCATAGACCGAAAGGAAATCCATGATGCGGTGCGGCTGGATGGAGTTGCCGCCCTGCTCTTCCTTGAGCCTGGCAAAAATCTCGCTGGCGCGGCGTTTCACTTTCAACCCGCCGGGCAATTGGCCGCCGAAGGTCAGGCCCCGATTCATGCAGGCGTTCATGGCGGCCCAGATGCGGTCGAGGCCTGCGTCCAATTCGGCACTGGACATATGCACGGTTTCATTGGCGCGCTTCATCGCAGCGATGGTGAGGCCGGAGGCCTTGCCCATCTCCAGCATTTCTTTCGCTGTCGAAAATGGATAGGGCACGGCGAGTTTTGGTTTCGCCGCGGCGCGGTCCTGGGAATTTGATTCCAGCCGTTCCGCTTCGGTCTGCACGAAGCCGCCGCCGATGGAGTAATAGGTTTCGCTGAAAACTTTCGCGCCGCTGGCGTCCCACAGCGTGAAGATCATGCCATTGGCATGGCCGGGAAGTGCGGGGCCATAATCGAAGATGACATCCTTGAGAGGATCAAAGGAAACGCGCTTGCCGTTCGGCAGAGTGATGTTTTTGCGTTCCGAAACTTCCTGGACCACCACATCGACCCGGTCCGGCTCAATGGCATCTGGCGCTTCCCCGGCGAGACCCAGCACGCAGGCGCGGTCGGTGCCGTGGCCCTTGCCGGTGAAGGCCAGCGAGCCGTGGAGCGATACGGTGACGTGGGCGGCGTTTTCGGCTTTTGCGTTCGACAGGAAGCGGCGCGCCGCCACCATGGGCCCCACGGTGTGCGAGCTCGACGGGCCAATGCCAATCTTGAAGAGTTCAAAAACCGAGAGAAACATTCAGCTCACCGTGCGATGATAGCCGCCGCGATAAAACACCAGCGGCTTGCCTTTGGGGTCGTGATCGAATTTCAGAACCTCGCCCACGAAGATAGCATGATCGCCGCCGTCATAGGTATAAAGCTTGCGGCACTCGAAAATGGCCAGCGCGCTTGGCAAAATCGGGCAGCCGGTTTCCCAGACTTCATAATCGATGCTGCGCCACTTGTCGGGCGAGGATTTGGAAAAACGCGCCGACAGGTCATCCTGGCCTTCGCGCAGCACATTCACGGCGAAATACTTGGCGGCCATATAGGTTTCAAAACTATAGGCCTTGCGCGCCAGGCTCCACAGAACGAGCGGCGGATCAAGCGAAACGGAATTGAAGGAACTGGCGGTGTTGCCCACCATTTCGCCGGAAGCCGTCACCGTTGTCATCACGGTGACGCCGGTGGCGAAAGTTCCCAGGGCTGAGCGGAAGGCTTTGGAGTCGAAGCTATTGGACATAGGCCCCTTCTAGCTTGTGGCCGGAGCAAGTGGAAGCGGGTCAATTTAGGTTAATTGCCTGCTTCCACTTGCGGCGGGAGGAGGCGCATTCTTCATTGTTCCGGCTTGCTGGAGTATTCCACCGTGGCGTCGGTATTTCCAAGTCTGACAATCAACCAAAATAGGATTGCTGTTGCGGCGCCAAGGGGGCTGTTAATCTGAGAATTGCCAAACGCCGCACCAATGAGTGCTCCGACAAGCAGGGCTGACCACCATCTCACCAGATTCAACCGACGCCCAATCAAGTAAGCGGGCAAACCCAATGCAGCACATACCAACAGTACAGGCTGGTAGACTACAAAAATCCAACCAAGCATCTTCAATGGTTCTGAAGTCATGGGGTAAAATATGTTGAGGTAGATTGCGGGCAATAGTGGAGCTGCAAAAACGCCAATGAGTATTGAGGTTGAACTCTTCATGGCCAGCGCCTTCTGTTGCAAAATGGTCCTATTGGCGCATTTAGGTGGTTAAAATTCCCTTAAATCTTAACTTACGCTCTTCTTTTTAATTCGTGTTTGCGTTTGACGCATCAATGGAAAACCGAATAATGCCCATTAAGGCATGAACTGGCCGCCGTTAACATGGAGAATTTGGCCGGTGACATAGCCGCCCATGGAGGTAGAGGCGAGCAAAAGGATGGGGCCAACGCAGTCCTCAGGCGTTCCGGCACGGCCGAGGGGAACCGATTTTTTCATGGCCTCCATGCGCTCCGGCGGGGTTGCCGCGTGGAAGGCGGTTTCGATGACGCCGGGGGCAATGGCGTTGACCCGGATCTTGCGGGAGGCGAGATCGCGGGCCATGTGGCGGGTCAAGTTATGCACATAGGCCTTAGCGGAAGCGTAATGGCCGGAACCGGGGCCGCCGCCATCGCTGCCTGCGATGGAACCCACATTGATGATCGCGCCGCCACCCTGCTTTTCCATATGGGGAACGGCTGCCTGCGAGGCTTCGATCACTGATTTCACATTCAGGTTCAGGGCGGCTTCGTAAAGCTCTGAGTCTAGTTCAAGAAACGGCGCCCGGCGGATCATGGCGCCGGCATTGTTGAGCAGAATATCGAGCCGGCCAAGCTGCTTTGCGGCCTCCTCCACAACCCGCTT
>CADEEO010000141.1:2845-5931 GCA_902826365.1 uncultured Hyphomicrobiales bacterium
CACTTCCGTATCACCGATATCATAGACATTACAGGTGAAAATATCGCGGTCCAGAACGATGAGATCGGCGTATTTTCCGACACTTAGAGAGCCCGTGTCATGGCTGCGCCAGGCGGCTTCTGCGGCGAAGGTGGTGTAGCCTTTGACGCATTCCTCGCGGGTCATGCGCTGTTCGGGCAGGAAGAC
Source organism: uncultured Hyphomicrobiales bacterium (assembly GCA_902826365.1). GTDB lineage: Bacteria > Pseudomonadota > Alphaproteobacteria > Rhizobiales > Aestuariivirgaceae > Aestuariivirga. Next base: position 3,032 of record CADEEO010000141.1, read on the forward strand.
CGGATGGTCGCCACTTTTGATCGGCGGCTGGCGGGTGATCGCCGTTTCCATGATCGGGAAAGGGTTAAGGGTTGAGACGCCCCAATCGCTGGAAATGGCATAGGGAGCGCCCGCATCGATGAGCGAGCGGAAGGCATACATCCATTTTCCCCGCGCCTCGCCCACCATGGGCAAGGCCACATCAGTGACCGAAGGCTCGTAGCGAGCCCACAGGGTTTGGATATTGGCCACCACGCCCAGTTCGCGGAAGCGCGGAATATCGACGGGATCAATGCATTGCACATGGGCCAGTTGGTGGAGGCTGGGCCACGGGCCATTGGCGGCGCGGGCCGCTTCAAGGGCATCGAGGGCGGCGCGCACCGCGCCATCGCCGATGACGTGAACATGGATCTGGAAGCGGGCAGCGTCGAAGGCGGTGAAGAGTTCCTTGATCTGGTTATGGCCGAACATGAGTTCGGCGTTGCCGCCAAGCGCGTCGGAATAGGGTTCGATCATCACGCCGGTGCGGTTTTCCAGAACGCCATCGAGGAAGAATTTCGCCGAGTGAATCTTGAACAGGTCGGAGCTGGCATTGCGGCGCAAATCTTCGATACGGCGGAGCGCATCTTCGGTTTTCTCGGCGGAGACAACCTTGGCAGTGGCGGCGACGCGCACGGTCAAGTCGCCGGCGCGTTCCAAACCGCTGTAAACCCGGGCGTGGCGCTCGTTCACCATGGCATCGATGACGCCGGTTATGCCGTGGCGGTTGCACAGGGCCTGCCCGTAGCGCACGCCATTGGCGTAATCCTCGTCGGTTGGTACGGGCATGAAGCTCTCGGCCCAGTAGGTTGCGGTTTCATGCAGCATGCCTGTGGGCTCGCCGTTGGCACCCAAAACGAAGTGGCCGTTTTCGGGATCGGGCGTGCCGCGCACGAGGCACACCGCCTCGCAGCCTTTGGAATTCAGGCAGGCGTTGTGTCCATCGCTGGCCACGATGTAGCAGGGCCGGTCAGGAACGGCGGCATCGAGCACCTGGCGGTTGAGATTATGATCGGTGAAAATGCCGGTGTACCAGCCGACGCCATTCACCCAGGGGCTGGCATGGGTCTTGGCGAAGTCGGCCAGGACTTTTTGCAATTCGGCGATGGTGGAGACGTTGTGAAGGGCAGCGCTTTTGCTGTGATCATAGCCGCTGTCCTGCAGATGGATGTGGGTGTCCTGAAAGCCGGGCAGGACGAGGTGGCCACCGGCATCGACGATGCGAGTAGTGGGGCCGGCAAGCGCCGCGATCTCGGCGGCGGTGCCGATGGCGGAGACGCGCCCGTCGATGACAGCCAAGGCAGCAACGCGCGGGGTGAGCGGATCCATGGTGCAGATATCGGCGTTGGTGACAATGAGTTCAGGGGTTTTCAAGATGGATTCTCCAGTGTGGGCCAATCGGGTGAGGGAATGATTTTTGCGGGCTGGCTTGCATCCCGGGTCCAGCAAAAAATTGCGAGAAAGGGTGCCTCGCCGGTCATGGTGGCGTGGGGATCCCATGGGTTGTTCCAGACCGGATCATCGGCTTCCTTCCAAACCAGCGGATCACCCGGCTTGAAGCGCCAGCCATGGGGGCCGGTGAGCGGCGCGTAAAGTTCCGGGGCCGCGTGGTGATGGTCGCGGTAGAAAATATGGGGCGCGATGATGAACAGGCCCAGATCAAAATCCACCGCTTCTATGGGGCAGCCTTCGCCAATGAGGGAGGCAAAGGCGTGATTGTCGGCGAAGCCCGCGCCAATATCTTCGCGGGAATAGCCGTCGTAGGTGATCCATTTGAGAGACGGGCGGGCGTCGGCGATGGCTTTTGCCAGGGATGGCTTGCCCATGGCCCGCAGGGCCGGATCGAGATGATCACAAGCCGGGAGACTACGGCTTTTGATTTGGCCAATCGGCCCCCTCGCCCACTTGCCTATTCCCTCAAGAACCGATGCAATCCCCGGGCCTTTGAGAGTTGATATGTAGGTTTCAATCTCGGCAACGAGCGTGCGAAGGGCGGATTCGGCGGTGCTATTCTGCATGGCGATCAATGGCTGAGCACGCGGCCGGTTGAGGCTGGCCAGGTAACCCAGACCTTTGCGCCCACATTCATCGGAGTTGTTTTTGTGTCACCGTCATTTTGCTGGGAAACGGAAATGGGGCGGTCATGGCCTTCGACAGCCACGAGAAAATGGTGGCGGTCGCCGCGATAGGAAATGGCGCTCACCATGCCAGCGATGGCATTCATGGATGCAGCGGGTTTCTTGGCCGTGAGTTTCAATTTTTCGGGCCGCACCGCGAGGAAAACATCCCTTCCTTTTGGATTTGCGCCTGCAACATGCAACGATCCCAGTGAGCGAGCATCCAGCGTTGTTTGGCCTTTGGAACCTCCGGCAACCTTGCCGGGGAAAACATTCATCGTGCCAATGAATTCGGCAACTTCGCGGCAGTTTGGGTTTTCATAGAGGGCTTCCGGCGCATCGATCTGCAGCACCTTTCCCTTGGACATGACAGCGATGCGGTCGGACAGGGTGAGCGCCTCTTCCTGGTCATGGGTGACGAAAACAAAGGTGATGCCGACGGTTCTTTGCAGGGCGCGCAGTTCGATCTGCATTTCCTCGCGCAGGTTTTTATCGAGGGCGCCAAGTGGTTCATCGAGTAGCAGCACTTTCGGCCGGCAGACCAGCGCCCTCGCCAGCGCTACACGCTGCCGCTGGCCGCCAGAGAGCTGGTGGGCAGCGCGCCCGCCGTAGCCCGACAGCTTCACCAGGTCGAGCGCGCCGCTCACGCGCTTGGCCGCCTCATCCTTGGAGAGTTCAGTATTGCGCAGGCCATAGCCGATGTTCTCACCGACATTGAGATGCGGGAAAATCGCGTAGCTCTGAAACACCATGTTGGTCGGGCGG
>CADEEO010000142.1 GCA_902826365.1 uncultured Hyphomicrobiales bacterium
CTTCGATAACGGCTGGATGTTCAATGGAGGAAATCAGCAGGCGCTCAACTGGCGCACTCTTGATGGCAAGATTGTTGGCTTCGGAGCCACCGGAGGTGAAGGAAATCATCGGGGCAATGACGCCGATCTCGCGGGCGATGGTTTCGCGCGAGTCGTCGAGAAGTTTACGCGCAAGGCGGCCTTCACGGTGAACCGAGGAGGCGTTGCCTTCCACATCCATAGCCGCGCGCATGACTTTCTTTGCGGCGGGCCGCACGGTGCTGGTGGCGTTATGGTCGAGGTAGGATCTCACGCCTCTTGCCTCACGTACCGGTCCTTGGCCTGCTTTATGGTGGCGGAGAGAGCGAGATTGCGTTTCTCAACGACATCTTCAAGGGTGATGGAGCCCAGGAAATACATCATCTGGCGGCCGAGCGAGGACCAGAGGTCATGGGCGGAGCATTGCTCGCCCCGCACGCAGCCATCAACGGCGTCACCGGAGCAGCGGGTGAAACGCAATTCCTCATCGACGGCGAGAATAATATCGGCCATGGCAATGTCGGCGGCATCGCGGGCGAGCTTATAGCCGCCGCCCGGCCCCCTGGCGCTTTCCACAAGGTTAAAGCGGCGCAGTTTGCTGAAGAGCTGCTCGAGATATTCCTGGCTGATGTCCTGACGCTCGGCAATTTCCGACAGGGAAACGGGGTTGCCACCCGAATGCTGGCCGATGTCAATCATGGCCATGACGGCATAGCGGCCTTTGGTGCTCATTTTCATCTGCTTTTTCCTCTGTCCAATGCACGAAAAGCTTGCTTTTTGCCCCCCGTGCCGTGCTAAAGCCCTTGCAACTGACCGGGTCCGGGAAGCTAGCGCTTTCTTGAACCATTCTAAAGAAGAAATATAGAAAACCCGACTTCCGGAGTCAACTATTAGCAGGTGGTTCAGTGGAAGAAATTAAGCGGGTGAAAACAGCGGAACGGACCCCAAGGCATGCCTGAAGTCATATTTAACGGCCCGGCTGGCCGCATTGAAGCACGTTATCACCATGCCAAGCCCGCAGGCTCGCCTATCGCCATTCTCCTGCACCCCCACCCCGCCTTTGGCGGGACCATGAACAACCCCATCGTGCATTCGCTTTACCAGACCTTCGTGAGCCGTGGATTCTCGGTTTTACGTTTTAATTTCAGAGGGGTAGGCCGTAGCCAGGGACTTTTTGAGAATGGCGCGGGGGAGCTTTCGGATGCGGCTTCGGCCTTGGACTGGCTGCAATCCTTCAACCGGGAGGCCAAAATCTGCTGGATTGCCGGGGTTTCCTTCGGGGCCTGGATTTCAATGCAGCTTTTGATGCGGCGGCCGGAAATCGGCGGCTTTATCTCGATTGCCCCTTTGGCCAAGCACTATGACTTTTCGTTCCTCGCGCCCTGCCCGGCTTCGGGCCTGTTCGTCAACGGTGAGAAGGACGTGGTTGCCAGCCCTGAGTCGGTGCACAGCCTAGTTTCAAAGCTGAAAACGCAAAAAGGAATCGTCATCGAACACAAGGTGGTGGCCGGCGCCAATCACTTCTTCGAAGGCAAGACCGACGAGCTCACCAAGATCTGCTCCACCTATCTGGATAAGCGCCTGTCACGGGAGAGCTAAGACTCCACCCGTCATCGGCTCGCTCACCTTTGTTGTCATCGGGAAACTGAGCGGCAATTTGTTCAGACTGCGCACGGCCATGTAGGCCCAGGCTTCCGCTTCAATTGAGTCACCATTGAAACCATAAGCCTCGGCGGGCTGGACATTGGGCAGCCGCTTTTGCAAGGCTTTCATGATGACGGGATTGTGCCGGCCACCACCGCAAATGATCCAAGCCCTCGAGGTTTCAGGCAACCAGCTTGTGGCCTTGGCAATGGCGCGCGCAGTGACTTCCACTAGAGTTGCAGCGCCGTCCTTGGGGCTTAAGCCATCCAACTTGATCGCGGCAAAACTGTTGCGATCTAGGGATTTGGGCGGGGCCACATCGAAGAATGGAAGGGCCAGGTATTTTTGGACGATGGATTCATTGGCACTGCCGCCAGCGGCAAGGGCACCATCATTGTCCCGGGCGATGCCGGTATGTTTCAAAGCCCAATCATCGATCAGGGCATTTCCCGGGCCTGTATCAAACGCGATCATATCGCCTTGCGGGCCAATCCAGGTGATGTTGGAAACACCGCCGATGTTCACGAAAACCACCGGGCGCTCGGGAACCGATGCGGCCAGCGCCCGATGATAGACGGGAACGAAGGGAGCGCCCTGCCCGCCAGTTGCCACATCCGCGGCACGGATATCATAGACAACGGGCACGCCCAATTTTTTGGCCAGGGTGCCGCCATCACCCAATTGCACCGTGAGCCTGATTTCCGGGCGATGGATAACGGTCTGGCCATGGAAGCCGATGACATCGATGGTGGCGGGGTTGGCCTTCAGAAAACTCGCCACCGCCTGCAAGTGCCAATCGGTGAGGGCGGCTTCCGCCCCAGCCAAACCGAAGGGCCGTTCGTCACGGCGTTCAAGGCCTTTGGCGTCCTTCAAGGCGGCCTGCAACAAGCTGCGCTGCGCTTCGGAATAGGCATAGGTCTGCGAGGGCCCGCGCTCGACGATGTTTTCCCCATCGGTGTGGATGAGGGCTACATCAATGCCATCCAGCGAGGTGCCGGACATGAGGCCTATGGCGGTTGTGAGTTTTGACACTGGTTTATCCCATGCTATGAGCAGCCCATTATGAGCACTTATAAGTCAGACTTTCTTAACACCCTTTCAACCCGGGGCTACATACATCAATGTTCCGATGCCACAGGCCTCGATGCGCTTGCAGCCAAGGGTGATGTCACAGCCTACATCGGTTTTGACTGCACGGCAAAATCCCTGCATGTGGGCTCGCTGGTGCAAATCATGCTGCTGCACTGGGCCCAGGAACTGGGGCAGAAATCCATTGCGCTCATGGGCGGCGGCACGACGCGGGTGGGCGACCCTTCGGGGCGCGATGAAAGCCGCAAACTGCTCACGCTTGAGGACATCGAAGACAACAAGCGCGGCATCCAGCAGGTTTTCGCCAAGTTCCTGCGCTTTGGCTCCGGACCCAAAGACGCCCTGATGATCGACAATGCGGAGTGGCTGACGAAGCTGAATTATCTCGAGATGCTGCGCGACGTTGGCCGGCACTTTTCGGTGAATCGCATGCTGGCGATGGATTCGGTCAAGCTGCGCCTTGAGCGCGAACACGAGCTTTCGTTCATCGAATTCAACTACATGGTTCTTCAGGCCTATGACTTTGCCGAACTGGCGCGGCGCTATGGCTGCAATTTGCAGATGGGCGGCTCTGACCAATGGGGCAATATCATCAATGGCATTGACCTTGGCCGGCGCATGGGCACGCACCAGCTTTTTGCCCTCACCACGCCGCTCATCACGCTGGCCTCGGGCGCGAAGATGGGGAAGTCCGCAAGTGGAGCCGTGTGGCTCAACGCGGACATGCTGTCTCCTTACGGTTACTGGCAGTTCTGGCGCAATACGGAAGACGCGGATGTGGGGCGCTTCCTCAAGCTATTCACCACGCTTCCCATGGCCGAGATCGCAAAACTGGAAGCTCTCGGCGGTTCGGAAATCAACATTGCGAAAAAGACGCTAGCGGAAAAGGCCACCGCGATGCTGCACGGGCAAAAAGCTGCCGAAGACGCATCCGAGACGGCGCGCAAGACCTTTGAAGATGGCGAGAGCGCTGCGGGCCTGCCCACACTTGAACTTGATTTGGCAATGGGGGTTGGAATTCTTCAAGCGGCGGTGCTGGCAGGATTTGCATCATCAAATGGCGAGGCCCGACGCTCCATCCAGGGTGGCGCCATTCGCGTGAATGACGTGGCGGTCAGCGACGAAAAAATGCAACTCACCTCCAAAAACCTCAACAGCGAAGGCGTGATCAAACTGTCGATGGGAAAAAAGAAACACGCCCTGATCAAGCCGAAGCAAGCTTAATCAATGAGACTCTTAGCTACCACATTTGGCCGTCGGTCCTGAGGCGTCGTACTCGAATATCTTACGGAATATGCCTGGGGTGATTGCCGACAAGGGGTTGTATTGGATTTTCGGACTGGCCATGGAGCCACCTAGGGCAAACGCCAGACCAAAAATTCCTTGTCCTTTGCCTCCGGTAAGAATTTCACCCAATAGCGGTATGTTTCCAACGGCAGCATTGATGCCATACGCGGGGATGATGGTTCCGGTTATATCAATGGCGCCATCGGCCTTGCGGATCAATCCTTCAGCAGAGGCTCCAAGTTCAATCCCTTTGAGCAGTGAATCACAAATCCGGATGAATTTCGCATCGGTCGTGAAGGGCAATGTGAGCCTGGTGAAGGAAAGACCTTCGCGGCGCGGGCCGGATTTTTTTGACTTGCCGCGGGCGTCAATATCAGCAAGGGCCGCTTCGTTGCGGACGTCAAAATCACGCAGCACAAGCCGGCCATTCTGGATGGTGGAATTGCTGCCATTCGCCAGAAAGGCGGAAAATTCAAGACTGCCTCCGGCCACTTTTGAATAGAGGTTCGAGGCGCGCAGGGCAGCACCACCGTCAGCGCTGGTGATCAGCAAATGGCGGCCGGTGGCATTAGGGCGCACACGGATTGCCAAGGGCTTTTCGGACAGGAATCTTCCCTCGACATCGGCATTGGCGACCAGGCTGTTGCGCACGCCGATGGCTGCTGAAACCCCGGCAATGACTTCGCCGCGGTTGGCGATAACCCGGTCAAACGCCGCATTTACGGTAAGGTTCTGGCGCGGCGCGGACCGGTTGGACGATCCGGTGCCCTTGGCGAATATGGATTTTATGAAGGGGCGGGCATCAAAGGATTTTCCGCTGATGTCGATTGCCTGACCCTCGCCGGCAGGCACCATTGTCAAAACGAAATTGTTCTCGTCGCTGAGCCAGACTTGCGAAAACTTCGCCGATTTCAATCCGCCATCAGCGGTGAGAAAAACGTCGCCCTTGAGGCTCAGGCTTTGCCCCTTGACGACAAGATTTTCTACCTTCCGCCCAGCCTCGTCACCGGCGAAATAAGTGAAACTTGCGGTGGTGTTTGCTGTTGGCGGCCTTCGCCGCACGGACGCAGACATTGACGGTGCAGAACCGGGTAATTCGGCTCGAACAGCGCCTGCGCTTCCAGCGGCTACTGCTGCCAGACGTCGCGGCACGCGCGTGTGAGCTCCCGGTGGCGCTGGTCGTCGCGCTGAGATTCGCGTCGGATGCCGAACTTCCGGCCCTCGTAGACCGTGTAATCGCGGGTCAACTCACCGATCAGAAAGCGGTCAAGCAGCAGATAAGCCAATGGCAGGGTGATTTCCTGCGCGCCTGAACGACGCTCTTGACCCAGGCGTCAGCGACCGATCGAGCGGAGTAAGGCAGGCGTGGCGAACCAGCGAAGAAGGCCGGCCCCAGACGGGGGCACGGCATCGAGGTCGATGCGGCACACCGCGCCCTTCTTGAACTCGAGCGGCCGCTTGAGCCCGGCCAACCGGCTCGCCGTTTCCCCCAGGTCCGGCTCGTGGCCGCCACGCGCAATACGCTCCCGTCTGGGCTGCTTCTTGATATCGGCGAGGAGGTCGGCGAAGCGAGCGCCAGGCGCCAGCGACGAAGCCACGACAATCGGTGGCTTCACGTCGAGAGCGGAGACCAGCTGGTCTGCCGTCTGTCGCGCCCGGACCAGCGGGCTGGTCAGGACGATGTCGAATGTGACGCCCAGCCGGTTCAGTCCTCTGGCGACCGCCCGCATTCGCTTCGCGCCGTCCTTCGTCAGGGGGCGCTTTGTGTCATCGGGCCACTTGGCACCGCGTTCTTCGGCGATGGCGTGGCGAACCAGATATAGCTGAACCATG
>CADEEO010000143.1:0-3318 GCA_902826365.1 uncultured Hyphomicrobiales bacterium
GCGGCTTAAAGCGCTGAGCCCGAAGGAAACATTTTCAATGACGTTGAGATGGGGAAACAGGGCAAAGTCCTGGAACACCAGCCCCACATTGCGCCGTTCCGGCGGCACGAAACGCGTGGGGCCATCGACTTCCTCGCCGTCCAGCAGCACCCGGCCCGCCGTGGGCCGTTGAATGCCCGCCGCAATGCGCAGCAGCGTGGTCTTGCCACAGCCCGACTGGCCCAGCAGGCAGGCGATTTCTCCCGCCTGCAATTCAAAACTCAAGTTCTTCAGAATTTCAGTTGAGCCAATGGTGCAGGAGACATTCTCGAAGGTGAGCCTGCCCGCAAACAAGGCGCCCGCCGTGCCGCGCGTGCCCCAGCGCTGCCGCCCAAGCTGATTGGAAATCTCACTGCCGTCCTGCATGGAAGCCGCCAATACACCAGAACGGAGGCGAAGGAAACGAACTATGCTGCGCCATCGAGTTCCAGCACCGGGAAATTCGCGAAATAATCAGCCTCGAAGGCACTGATCGTTTCGCCTTCCTTCATCAGGCCCGCCAGCTCCGGTGCTGGAATTGCGGCCGTCAACTGCTCCATGATGCGGGCGCGCTGAAGCTGCTCCGTATGCTGGCGGCCATCGGGAAAAGCGCCGTAGCGGCGGTCGACAAATCCCATCAGCCGCGCCGCCCGCCGGGGGTCACCGGCAACGGCTTCAATCCCCGCCGCATTCTGCAGCATGGCCCAATGCCAGAACGTGTCATCGCGCGGCACCGATTCAATCGCTTCCAGAAGCGCTTCCAGCGCCCGGTCGGTGGCACCGTCGGCCAGATGGTAGGCGGCAAGATTGCAGTACTGATAGCCGCGTTCGAGCTTGTAGCCGCCGAGCTCGCGCAATTCCCGCAGCAGGTCCATGCCGAGGGCAATGGCGCGCCCGTTGTTATCCCAGCGATGCAACACCTCGGCCACAAAAAGGCCCGAGCGCAGGCCGCTGCGGGTATTGCCACTGGCGCGGTGCATAGCCAGCCCTGCTTCGCATTTGGCCAGCCCCTGCAATTCCTCGCCCTGGTTCAGTTGGCTCAAACCAATCGAAATCATGGCCCGCGCTTTGACCTTCGAGGCACCCATGCCGCGCACGAGCACGTCCAGTTCGGCCACAATGACGCGGGCCGGTTCATCGCGCAGTTGCGACAGCAGGATAAACCCGTTGAGCGACAGTGCCTGCGCCAGCTTCACGGTGTTGGAGGTCTCGCGGTAGTATTGCAGCGCGGGTCCCATGACGTTGATGGCAAGATGGTCCAGCGCATCCGTCCGGCACAATTCGGCAAAACCCAGCCGCAGCCGCGCATCCAGGTCCCGGTCCTGAGAATTTTCCATGGCCTGCAGCGCCCGCTCGCAGTGGCTCATGCCTTCGCGGTAAAGCCCGGTTTCAAGCCAGAGCCGGAAGGACACCGCGCAGAGGTCCGCATACTCCTGCCACTGCGCCTGCTCCCGCAGCCATTCCAGCGCCGCGCGCAAATTATCCGTGTCATGACGATAGACATCCAGCCATTGCCGGTCCGTCAATTTCTCCCAGTCGTCAAGGCTGGTCCTGAACAGGCTGGTGAAATAGGCCGCATGGCGCCGGCGCGCCTCATTCACTTCCTTGTGGGAGAGCAACTGGTCGCGGGCAAAATGCCGGGAGGTTTCAAGAAGCCGGTAGAGCGCTCTGCTGTTTCCATCCTTCACCACCAGCGATTTACGCACCAGTTCCGAAAGGCTCTCGGCCTCGCCAACGCCCGCCACCGCCAGAGCCGCCTCAAGCGAGAAGCCGCCGTTAAAAACACTGAGCGCCCGGAATACCTTGCGCTCCGGTTCCTTGAGCAGGCTGTGGCTCCAGGTCATCGCCGCCATCAGCGACTTGTGGCGGGGCAAATCCGTGGGCCATGAGGCAAACAGCCCCGACAATTCCGACTTGATCTGCTGGTCCACCGCCGCAATGCCCAGCGTGGCGGCCCGCGCCGCCGCCATCTTGAGCGCCAGGGCCACGCCGTCAAGATTGCGGCAAAGCCGCGAAACCGTGTCCCATTCTGCGCCGCTGATCGCTTCGCCTTGCGATTCATAGCAGTGGCGGAAAAACCGGCCGGATTGCGAGTCCTGCCAGCTCTGGTCTTTCTCCGGCAGTTTGAAGGTTCCCAGCTTGAAGATTTGCTCATCGCGCAGCCCAAGCGGAATTTGCGATGTGGCCAGCACCTTGACCCGCGGCGCCCGCGCAAGAATGACTTTGAGAACATCGCCGGCGCCGCCGAGCACATGCTCGCAATTATCGAGGACAAGCAGGAGCTCTTCGGTGCGCAGGTATTCCGCCAGTTCATTTTCAATTGCGATTGATTTCCGCGTCAGCATCCCCAGCGTCTGGCCAATGCTGCTCGCCACATGAATCTGATCGCCAACCGGGGCAAGATCGACAATCCACACGCCGCCGCTGAACCGCTCCTGCTGCCGGGCCGCCATCTCAACCGCCAGCGTGGTCTTGCCCACACCTCCGGGGCCAATGATGCTGGTGATCTTGTGCTTGCCGAGCAGCGCCGCAAGGTTCGCCAGTTCATCCTCGCGGGTTACGCATTCGGACCGGTAACTCGGAACATTCCCCTTTTCCCTTGGCATCGCGGCGGCAGCGGCAGCGGCAGTGTCGGCCACCACCGATTGCGGCATCGGCCCTACATATTTGTAGCCCCGGCCATGCACCGTTGCGATGTAGCCGGGACCGAGAATCTTCCTGAGCGACGAGACATGCACCTGCAGCGTGTTCTCCTCGACCACAACGCCCGGCCATGCGGCATCAAAAAGATCGGACTTGCCGATCATTTCATTGGGGCGCCGCAGCAGGGCCACGAGAATGTCGAATGAGCGGCTGCTCAAGTCAACGGAACCGCCGGGGCCAATGAGCTGGCGTTCGCGCAATTTAAGTTCGTAGCCGGCAAATTGCAGGTCCATGGACAATCCCAAAACAGGTTTATGGCCCGCAATATAGCTCAATTTCCGCCATTTCAGGAAATTTCAGGTTTGCCCCAAGGACTTTCAGAAGGCCCGCAGGCACAGTGACAGTCAAGGAACGCGTCAAATGCTCATGACAGCAACTGACAAAGCCCTCTGATAAATTGCTTGCCAATGGAGACGTATCATGTTGCTGAAACTCAGAATTGCCGCCGCCAGGCAACGCGCGCCGGTTAACCACGTCTGGTCAACCATCGTTGCTTATCTCCGCGCCCGGCGCCAGCGCGCCCGCGACCGGCGCATCCTCTCGCGCATGGATGATCACATGCTGCGCGACATTGGCCTTAGCCAATCCGTCTACAGC
>CADEEO010000143.1:3418-5808 GCA_902826365.1 uncultured Hyphomicrobiales bacterium
CGTTTCGAATGGCGGCGGGTGTCTTTGGTTGGGCTGCACTGACGCTGCAATATGCGCTTGTGCTCGCCGGCGCCATGGGCGCCGACCCGCTCACGCGCAGCATAAATTTTTTCAGCTACTTCACCGTCCTCGTCAACATCTTCGCGGCGCTTGCCCTTACCCTGCCCTGGCTTGCGCCGCATTCAATGCTTGGAAAATTTTTCGCACGGCCCTCGGTGCGCACCGCCATTGCCGCCTACATCATCATCGTGATGACCGTTGTCTATTTTGTGCTGCGCCACCTCACCACACTGCAGGGCTGGGATTTCGTGGCGGATATCTTGCTGCACTATGTCATGCCGGTGCTGTTCGTGATCGACTGGCTGTTTCTGGTTCCCAAGCAAACGCTAAAGATGAAGGACACGATTTTCTGGCTTGCTTTTCCGGTCATCTATCTTGTCTGGACTTATATCCACGGCGCCTATTCCGGCTTCTATCCCTACCCTTTTTTGAATGGCGAAAAATTAGGCAACGCGCGCGTGCTGCTGAACGAGGCGGGCCTGCTCGTGATATTTCTCGTTCTGGGATTTGTCCTCGTGTCCGGTGGACGCTTGCTCGACAAAAATCTGAAGGCTTAGAATTTATTGCTGCATTGCACCTTAAGATTTTGCTTTGGAGGCGCTCAATACTGTTATATCAGATGTCAAAGCGTTGCATGCGGGATGCACTGCTTCAAGAGCGCACCAAATTGGGCGCAAATCTCATGGGAGGATCCATTCAATGCGTAAATATACCAGAAGACTTGTTGTCGCCAGCGCGCTTGCGCTGACCGTGGTGGCTGCACCTATAGCCCATGCCGAAGACCAGATCCTGGCCTCGGTGCCGGGCCTCACCTTCCCCTTCTTCGTTCACATGATGAACGCCTTTAAGGCGGAAATCGCCAAGCAGGGCTATGTCGCAATTGAAAGCGATGGCCAGGTGTCGTCACCCAAGCAGACCGCTGACATCGAAGCGGCCATCACCCAGGGCGTGAAGGGCATTGCCATCAGCCCGAACGAGGTCGACGCCATGGCGCCGGCATTGCAGCAGGCCGTTGAAGCGGGCATTCCGGTCGTCACAATCGACCGCCGCGTGCCTTCGGTCGAAGGCATTCTGGCCCATGTGGGTGCTGACAACGTGAAGGGCGGCGAAGCCCAGGCAAATCTCATCGTCTCGATGTTCCCCGATGGCGCCACCATCATCAACCTGCAGGGACAGCCCGGCGCCTCGCCCGCCATCGACCGCAACAAGGGCCTGCACAACATCCTTGATGGCATGTCCGACAAGTACAAGATCGTCTTCGAACAGCAGGCGGGCTTCGACCGCGCCAAGGGATTGGCTGTAACTGAAGCTGCTCTTTCCGGCATGGCCGACGCCCCCAAGGTGATCGTTGCCGCCAATGACGACATGGCATTGGGCGCCATGGAAGCCGTGAAGGGCCGCGGCCTTTCCGGCATCGCGATCATCGGCTTCGACGCGCTGCCGGAAGCCCTGGCCCAGGTGCGTGATGGCGGCCTCACCGCCACCATCGAGCAGTTCCCCGGCCAGCAGAGTTCCCTTGGCGTGCAGACACTCGTTGCCTTCCTGAAGGACGGCACCAAGCCTGCCGAGAAAGTCATGCTGCTCACCCCGGTTGCCGTCACCAAGGACAACCTGAACATTGCCGAACGCCTCGGCGAAGTGAAGTAAACCAACCGGGATAATTTTCCGGCCGGGGCCGCAAACCTCGGCCGGAAGACATTCTATCCATGGCAACACCGCCCGCACCCCAGCCCCTGCTCCGCATGACCGGGATTTCCAAATCCTTTCCCGGCGTGAAAGCCCTTGAATCTGTCAATTTTGAAGTAGGCTCCGCTGAAATCCACGCCTTCCTTGGCGAGAATGGCGCTGGCAAATCGACCCTTCTGAAAATTCTCTCCGGTGCCCAGGCCCCCGATGCCGGCCACATTGAACTGAACGGCGAAGCCGTCGTCCTCGACAGCCCGCAAGCGGCCCAGGCCAGGGGCATTGTCACCATCTATCAGGAATTCACGCTGGCTCCCGACATGACCATTGCCGAGAACGTGTTCATTGGGCGCGAGCCGGGTTCGCGGCTGTTCATCAGCCGCAAGAAGCTTGAGGAGCAAACCGTGGCGCTCACCAATCGCATCGGCCTTGATCGGAACCCGCGCGCCCTGGTGCGTGATCTTTCCGTGGCCGAGCAGCAAATGGTGGAAATCGCCCGGGCCCTGTCCATGAAATCGCAAATGATTGTCATGGATGAACCAACGTCGGCCCTCAGCCGCACCGAGGTTGAAAAACTCTTCGCCATCATCCGCAGTCTCAAGCGTGATGGCATCACCACGATATTCGTCACCCACCGCCTCGAAGAG
>CADEEO010000144.1 GCA_902826365.1 uncultured Hyphomicrobiales bacterium
TGCCCACCAGCGGCGCATTGGTGCGAACCAATGGCACCGCCTGGCGCTGCATGTTGGAGCCCATGAGCGCGCGGTTGGCGTCGTCGTTCTCAAGGAACGGGATCAGCGCCGCGGCGACCGAAACAACCTGCTTCGGCGACACGTCCATCAGATCGATTTCATCGCGCGGGATGAGTTGCGCTTCGCCGTTCTCACGTGCTTGCACGAGATCTTCGGTGAGGTTGCCCTTCTCGTCGATGATGGCGTTGGCCTGCGCGATCTTGTGCTTGGCCTCTTCCATCGCCGAGAGATAGACGATCTCTTTCGACGGCTTGCCGTGCGAGACCTTGCGGTACGGGCTCTCGATGAAGCCGTACTTGTTGACGCGCGCGTGCGTCGCCAGCGAGTTGATCAGGCCGATGTTCGGGCCTTCCGGCGTTTCGATCGGGCAGATGCGTCCATAATGGGTGGGATGCACGTCGCGCACTTCAAAGCCGGCGCGCTCGCGCGTCAGGCCGCCCGGTCCAAGGGCCGAGAGGCGGCGCTTGTGGGTGATTTCCGACAGCGGATTGGTCTGGTCCATGAACTGCGAAAGCTGCGATGAACCGAAGAACTCGCGCACCGCGGCAGCCGCAGGCTTGGCGTTGATCAGGTCATGCGGCATCACGGTATCGATATCGACCGATGACATGCGCTCCTTGATGGCCCGCTCCATGCGCACCAGGCCCAGGCGGTACTGGTTTTCCATCAGCTCGCCAACGCTGCGCACCCGGCGGTTGCCGAGATGGTCGATGTCGTCAACTTCGCCCTTGCCGTCACGCAGCTCGTGCAGCGTCTTGATGACGGCAAGCACGTCCTCGCGGCGGAGAACGCGCATCGTGTCCGGAACATCAAGCTCCAGGCGCATGTTCATCTTCACCCGGCCCACAGCCGAGAGATCATAACGCTCCGCGTCGAAAAACAGGCCGTTGAACAGCGCTTCCGCCGATTCCCGTGTTGGCGGTTCGCCGGGGCGCATGACGCGGTAGATTTCGATGAGCGCCTGCTCATAGCTCTCAACCTTGTCGGCCTTGAGCGTATTGCGGATATAGGCGCCCGTGTTGATGTGGTCGACGTCGAGAAGGTTGAGCTTGGTGAAGCCCGCTTCCTTCAGCGCGTTCAGAACCTTCTCGTCAATCTCGTCGCCGGCTTCGGCGAAAATCTCGCCGGTCTTTTCATTGACGAGTTCATCGGCAATGTAGCGGCCATAGAGATCCTCGTCGCGCACCAGCAGTTCCTTGGTGCCGTCCTCGGCAATCTTCTTGGCCAGGCGCGGCGTTATCTTCTTGCCGGCCTCAACCACAACGGCCTTGCTCTTTGCGTCAATCAGGTCAACCGTCGGCTTGATGCCCTTGTAGCGGTCCACATCGAACGATGTTTTCCAGCCGTCCTTGGTCTGGGTGTAGCCAACCGACTTGTAGAACTCGTGCAGGATCTCTTCGCCCTGCAGGCCAAGTGCATAGAGCAGCGTGGTGATCGGCAGTTTGCGGCGGCGGTCGATGCGCGCGAACACGATGTCCTTGGGGTCGAACTCGAAATCGAGCCACGAACCGCGGTAAGGAATGATGCGCGCCGCAAACAGCAGCTTGCCCGAGGAATGGCTCTTGCCCTTGTCGTGATCGAAGAACACGCCGGGCGAACGGTGCATCTGCGAAACGATAACCCGCTCGGTGCCGTTCACCACGAAGGTGCCGTTGGAGGTCATGAGCGGAATGTCGCCCATGTAAACATCCTGCTCCTTGATGTCCTTGACCGATTTGGCCTGGGTGTCTGGATCGATTTCAAACACGATCAGGCGCAGCGTCACCTTGAAGGGCGCCGCAAAGGTCATGCCGCGCTGCTGGCACTCGTCCACGTCAAACTTCGGCGCCTCGAATTCATAGCGCACGAATTCAAGCACGGCCTGGCCGGAAAAGTCCGAAATCGGGAACACCGATTTGAATACGGCTTGCAGGCCTTCGTTGATCCGTCCGCCGGCGGGTTCCTTGACTTGCAGAAACTGGTCGTAAGATTCCTTTTGCACCTCGATGAGGTTCGGCATCACGGCAACTTCAATGCCCTTGCCGAATACCTTGCGGATGCGTTTGCGACTTGCGACCGTATGTGCCTCAGCCATGTGTTTTCCTTGTCAGTCTATTTATTCAAACGATGAAGACGGCTTGTCTGAAGTCCTTTTTTGAGAACTTCAAATAAGCCGTCGGGCAAACTCAAACCTGCAAACATCTTCCGGCGAGGGGTTTGAGCCCCGCGCCGGAAGATATTGTCAATTACTTCAACTCGACCTTGGCGCCGGCCGCTTCGAGCTTCTTCTTGGCAGCTTCGGCATCGGCCTTGTTGAGGCCTTCCTTGACGGCCTTCGGAGCGGCTTCAACCAGGTCCTTGGCTTCCTTGAGGCCCAGGCCGGTGATGGCGCGGACTTCCTTGATCACTTCGATCTTCTTGTCGCCTGCGGCAGTGAGCATGACTGTGAATTCGGTCTTCTCTTCGGCGGCAGGAGCTGCAGCGCCGCCGCCGGCAGCGGCAACAGCTACGGGAGCGGCAGCGGAAACGCCCCACTTCTCTTCAAGCAGCTTTGAAAGTTCGGCAGCTTCCAGAACCGTGAGGCTGGAAAGTTCGTCTACGATTTTGCTGAGGTCAGCCATTTTATTTTCTCTCTTCTTTTAAGTCGGTTTATGACAACAATTGTAAGGCAGGCTATCAGGCAGCCTTGTCTTTGGTGGCGTAGGCGTTGATCACGCGTGCGATCTGGCCGCCAGGTGCTGCCAGCACGCCCGCAATGCGGGTGGCCGGAGTCTGAAGCATGCCGACGATCTTTGCCCTCAACTGGTCGAGTGAAGGCAGTTCCGCGAGAGCCTTGACGGCATTGGCATCCAGAATGGTTTTGCCGAGCGCCCCGCCGAGCACAACGAACTTTTCGTTGGCCTTGGCGAAGTCTGCGGCAACCTTTGGAGCCGATACGGGATCCTTTGCATAAGCAATCATAGTCGGGCCTTTGAAAAGGCCCTTGATCCCGTTTGCGTCAGTGCCATCCAGAGCAAGCATTGCAAGACGGTTCTTCGCCACCTTGATGGTGGCGCCCGCCGAGGACATCTTGCCCCTCAGGTCATTGACCTGGTTGACCGTCAGTCCCTTGTTGTGGGCCACAACGATAACACCGGTGTTCTTGAACACGGCATTGAGCGTTGCGACGAGCTCTGTCTTTTCAGCTCTTTCCACTTGCTCTCTCCTTTTTGGCGCAGCACTTGATTGTGCCTGCGCCGTTGGACCAGCCGCTCAAAACGTCACCTGCAAGCAGCAGGTAAGGCCTTGGGCGGCGCTCACTTGCCTGTCCCCTTACTCCGTTGCCGGAGGTCAGGATCTTGAGGTCCAAACCGACTTGAAACCCGCTATATGGGGTCTCGCATTCAATTTTGACACCCATCTCATGCAGGCTTGGCGGTTTAAGCGAGGATTTCCCTCACGCCTGCAATCTCGGACAGGTAGATCCAAGGCCTTGCGGGCCCTGGTTAACTCCCTGAAAATGCTTTCGCATCATCAGGGAGAAACTTTTGTTACGCCGCGGATACGCTGGCGATATCGAGCTTGAATCCCGGGCCCATGGTGGACGAAATCGAAACCTTCTTGAGGAAGGTGCCCTTCGAGCCCGATGGTTTCTGCTTGTTCACCGCATCCACGAAGGCGCGGATGTTCCCGGCGATCTGCTCTTCCGTAAAGCTTGCCTTGCCAATGCCGGCCTGGACGATGCCGGATTTCTCGACACGGAACTCAACCGCACCACCCTTGGCGGCTTTCACCGCCGCCGTGATGTCCATGGTCACCGTGCCAACCTTGGGGTTTGGCATCATGCCGCGCGGGCCGAGCACCTTACCGAGACGGCCAACCAGGCCCATCATGTCCGGCGTTGCGATGCAACGGTCGAAATCCAAGGTGCCCTTGTTTACGATCTCGAACAGGTCTTCGGCGCCGACAACATCGGCACCAGCCTTCTTGGCTTCTTCCGCCTTGGCGCCTTTGGCGAAAACGCCAACCCGCACCTTGCGGCCCGAACCGTTGGGCAGCGTGCACACGCCGCGCACCATCTGGTCCGCATGGCGGGGGTCAACACCCAGGTTCATGGCAATTTCAATGGTCTCATCAAACTTGGCGTTGGCCTTGGCCTTCACCAGCTTCACCGCATCCACCAGGCCGTAATACTTGGACCGGTCAATGTCGGCTTCGTTCTTGGCAATACGTTTTGGGGCTTTGCTCATCTGCTTACTCCACAACCTGAAGGCCCATGGACCGGGCAGAACCTGCGATTTCCCGTGCCGCTGCATCAAGATCGCGGGCGTTCATGCCCTTGAGCTTCTGCTCAGCGATTTCACGGCACTGCTTCATGGTAACCGTGCCGGCACTGGTCTTGCCGGGTTCCTTGGAACCCGCCGTGATCTTGGCAGCCTTCTTCAGGAAGAACGACGCCGGAGGCGACTTCATCTCGAAGGTGAAGGACTTGTCCTGGAAGGCGGTGATCACCACCGGAACGGGCGAGCCCTGCTCCATCTTTTGCGTGGCCGCATTGAAGGCCTTGCAGAATTCCATGATGTTGAGACCGCGCTGTCCGAGCGCTGGTCCGATTGGCGGAGACGGGTTTGCCTGTCCCGCCGGCACTTGCAACTTGATGTAGCCGACGACTTTCTTGGCCATTCTATAGTCCCTCTTTCAAGGTTAGTGGTCCGGCTTTAAGGGCCTCCCACGGATTACATTCAGCGGATCTTTTCGACCTGCCCATACTCGAGTTCGACAGGCGTTGGCCTGCCGAAAATAGAGACCGCAACTTTCAGCCGCGACCGCTCTTCATCCACTTCCTCAACTTGCCCGTTGAAGGAAGCAAAAGGACCATCGGCCACGCGCACCTGTTCACCGATTTCGAACGAGATGCTGGTCTTTGGTTTGTCCACGCCTTCCGCCACCTGATTGAGGATACGGTTGGCCTCGGCGTCCGAAATCGGGATCGGCTTGGAATCCGAACCGAGGAAACCGGTGACCTTTGGCGTGTTCTTGATCAAATGGAACGCCTGGTCGGTGAGTTCCATTTTTACAAGCACATAGCCCGGGAAAAACCGGCGCTCGCTCTTGATCTTGCGACCCCGGCGAACTTCGATAATCTCCTCGGTAGGAACCAGAACCTGCTCAAAAAGGTCGCCAAGACCCTTCTGAACCGACTGTTCCTTTATAGATTCGGCCACCTTTTTCTCGAAATTCGAGTAAGCGTGAACGATATACCAGCGTTTTGTCATTCCAATTCCGTAACTCTCAGCGGCACCCTTTAGAGGCCCAGAAGCAGCTTGTCGATGCCCCATTTCAGAATGGTGTCAACCACGAAGAAGAATACCGACGCCATGGCCACCATAATCATCACCATGACGGTGGAAATCATGACCTCTTTGCGGCTGGGCCAGGATATTTTCCGGGCTTCTTCGCGCACTTGCTGGACAAATTCGACCGGACTTGTTTTGGCCATGGCCATGATATTCCTTGGTTAATGGCAGGGGCAGAAGGGCTCGAACCCTCGGCCTGCGGTTTTGGAGACCGCCGCTCTACCAACTGAGCTATACCCCTAAATGGTGTTACTCCGTGATTTTTGCAACGACGCCGGCGCCGACGGTACGACCGCCTTCACGGATGGCGAAGCGCA
>CADEEO010000145.1 GCA_902826365.1 uncultured Hyphomicrobiales bacterium
GGAAGAGTTCAGAAGCGCTTCCGGCAGTTCGGCGGCAACGCGCGTTCCGGACCCCTTGCGGGCCTCGATATAGCCCTCGCTCAGGAGCTGTTCATAGGCCTCAACCACGGTGGCACGAGCCACCTTCAGGTCCTCCGCCATGCTGCGAGTCGAGGGCAGCTTGGCCTGGGGGCGCAATCGCCCGCTCAGCACAAACTCCCGGATTTGCCGGGCAATTTGCGACTGGATGGCCTCGCTGTCGGCCCGGTCGATGCCGATTTCGCTGGTTGCCGGGGCTAAAAGTGGTCTGTTCATTGATGGCTATCTTGGTTCTTTCAAGCAGACCATATAGACAGCATAGAGGTTCTGCAATCAAGAGGACCTGCCATGACCGAAGCCCCCAGCGAAAGAACCCGCGTAAAGCGCCGCCACGATCGCGGAAAGTACGACGCGGAAACCGTGCACGGCATCCTGGACGCCATGCCCATCTGCTCGGTGGGTTACGTGTTCAAAGGCACGCCTTATGTGACGCCCACGCTGCAATGGCGCGAGGATGATCATATCTACTGGCATGGCTCATCGGCCAGCCGCATGCTGGAAACCTGTGTTGATGCGGATGTCTGCGTCACCGTCACGATGATCGATGCCATGGTCATGGCGCGTTCGGCCTTCAACCATTCGTGCAACTACCGCTCAGTGATGGTGATGGGCAAGGCCTACATCATCAAGGACCCGGCAGAGAAAGAGCAGCACTTGAAAGCCTTCACCGAGAAGCTTTTTCCCGGGCGCTGGGATATCCTGCGGCCGGTCACGGCAAAGGAGTTGAAAGCCACGATGATGCTTGGCCTTTCGCTGGACGAGGCCTCCGCCAAGATCCGCAATGGCCCACCCGGAGACGACGAGGAAGACTACGCCCTGCCGATCTGGGCCGGCCTAATTCCGATCCGCACAGAAACTCTAGCGTCCACGCCGGATGCGCGAAACCTGCCGGGGCTTTCACCACCCGCTCATGTGACGAGTTTCAAGATGGGCTAGCGACATCCAGCCCTATTCCCCCAGCCAATTTTGACCTCATTATCGCCCAAATATGCGAGTTAAGGGAGAAGGGAGAGTGCAGACGGAGGGCACATCGCTTGAATATTATCACATACCGCATCATTGCCTTGCTTGCATCGGTTCTGTCCGGCCTGATGATTGGGCTGGGCGGCGCCAGCGCGGCTTCCGGCGACAAGATTGAAACCACCTATGAAGTCAATGTCGGCGGCATAACGGTACTCGACATAAAATACAGTTCGGAACTCTCGGCTGGGGCGCATACCTCCCGCATTTCAATCGAAACCAGGGGAGTCGCTTCATTTTTTTCGGATTATCGCATGAAGATGTCAGGCTCCGGCGTGTTCGCAGACGGCAAATCAAGCCCGCTGCTTTACCGGTCGCGCAGCGAAAAGAAGGACAAGGAAAAACTTGTCGAACTCAACTGGTCGGAGGGTGTGCTATCATCGGAGGACCGCAAGGCGGCAAATAACCCGGAGATCCAGGCGGGAATAGATGCGGCACTCACGCCCAACGTGGCCGATCCTCTGACGGCAATTTTCCGGATCGGGATATTGCCAAGGGGAAATCCGTGCCAGGACACGCACCGGATTTTTGACGGAAAGGAAGTTTTTGAACTGCGCTTCAGCTTTAAACGCGAAGCCATGCTGGATGACGGTTTTCCGGGCGCCTACCATGGGAAAGCCTATGAATGCCGCGCAACCTATGTGCCGGTGGCTGGCCGCTATGCGACAAAATTCAAAAAACGCAAAGAGGAGCCGCCAACATACAGCGTCTGGCTCGCGCCAATTGGTGCGGACGCCTCCGGAGGATCGCGGCTAGTTCCGGTGCGCGCAACGGGGCGTCTTGATGGGATGAAATTTGAAGCCTATGCCAGCCGTCTCAAGATTGACGACCGGCCATACAAAAGGATTTCCGCTGCCGCGAACTGACTGGGTTCTAAAACCGCATCCGGACGCCGGCACTTATGAAAGTTGAACCGCTGACAACCCCGTCGAACAGGCCAAAGACGCCGGAACGATGATGAAGCCTGATCACCAATTCCAAGTCCTTGTTCTCAGGATCGGCGAAGGTGAACTCTGGCGCAAGGTAATGCAGGAGCACGGACGACTTCCCGTTGCTGTCACGCCACGCCTCGAAGTCGGATAGATTTGTAAGCACGCTCACGCCAGTGTTGGCCCCGACGGTCGTATAGACCGTGTCGTTCCACGGCAATCCGTCATAACGCAGGTAAAGCGCCGCCCAAGCTTCGCCGAGATTTTCATCGCCAAACCGGAATGACGCGCCCCCCTCGGCTTCGATCGTAAAATCTTCCCCGATATGCCCAAGGCCAATATCACCAACCAATTCATTCACCGTGCCCAATCGGTGCGAGTAGCTGGCCCCCACTACCCCAATTGGGTTAAGATGAGTAGACCACGGTGAAAACATGAGTTCAGTGAAATTCGTTTCGCTCGCCACGCCGCCAAATATCATAATCGAATCATCCGCGCCCCTGGATCCGGCTGATGCCGGAGCCGCCAGCGAAAAGGCCGCCAGAATGGCTAAAACTATTTTGATTGCGGGCCGGCAAATCAAGTGCTGCAAGACAATCTCCAATGTTAAGCACACCTCCTTCATTCACCCCCGCCCTTGGAGGTAACATGCCACTCAAGAGGTGTCCAGCAAACACCAAGACCCTTCAACGAAGGGCCGGGATGCTATCTTCTTGCCACGCATCCGCTCAAGGAACATACTTCTTCCTGCATCCGAGGAGCTATCATGGGCACGCAGATTTCATTTTCCCGGGCGGACGGAAGACTGGCCACGGGCTATCTGGCAAAAGCCGCCAAGCCTAATGCGCCAGGCGTTGTCGTCATCCAGGAATGGTGGGGCCTGCAGGACCAGATCCGGGGCATCTGCGACCGGCTGGCGCTGGCGGGATATGAGGCGCTGGCGCCCGATCTTTATGCCGGAACGGTTGTGCCCTATCACGACGCGCAAGCTGCGGCGCGCGAGATGAATTCACTCAATTTTGCTGAGGCGACCGACCAGGTGGTGCGGGGTGCGGCACAATATTTGGCCAAGACCGGCGTTAAGGTGGGGATCACCGGCTTCTGCATGGGCGGGGCGGTTGCCATTCTGGCAGCGTGCCGCATTCCTGAAGTCAGCGCCGCCGTGGTCTTCTATGGCCTGCCACCGGAAACAGCCTTCAAGCCTTCTGACATCAAGGTGCCGCTCGAGGGCCACTACGCCAATATCGATGACCACATCACGCCGCAAAAGGTTGATGCCTTCGAAGCGGCGCTGAAGGCGGCAAAACGGAAATTCAAATTTTACCGCTATGAGGCCGACCATGGCTTCATGAATGAGCAGCGCGATGTGCACGAGCGCAAAGCCGCGGAACTCGGCTGGAAGCGCATGCTGGCGTTCTGGAAAAAACAGTTGTGAACGTGGTGTTCACTCCTTGACCGGTTCCACGTCCTGAACTTCCACCGTGGTGATCAGTCCCTTCGCATTGAAATGGATGGTCTCGATGCCCTGGCGTTTCACTTTGCGGCCCGATGATTTGGTGGTGGCGTGAAGCCGCCAATGGGTGCGCACGGAGGTTTCGCTCAGGAGCTCAATGCTGTCATTGGTTGAAACCTGGTCGCTGAATTCGTGAAAATACGCCTTCATCGCCTCGATGATGGCTGGGCGCCCGTAAAGCCCGCCTCCGCCGATGCCCGATGAATGATACTCGGCGTCTTCAGCAAATATTTTCTCAAGGGCGGCATAGTCAAAATTGCTCAGCGCGGTGTAGTAGCGTTCGGCCTGCTTCAGTAAATCCTTGCTCATCGGCTTACTCCGCTAATGCCCCCATGATGCGCACCCAGCTTCGGACACCCTTGTGAAAGCTCGACAGGTTGTATTTTTCATTGGGTGAGTGGATGGCGTCGTCATTGAGGCCAAAGCCCACCAGAACACTGTCCATGCCCAGGATGTCCTTGAAGCTCCGCACGATGGGAATGGAGCCACCGGAGCCCATCAGCACCGGGGCGCGGTTGAACTCGGCCTTGAGGGCCGCGGCGGATTTCCGGATGAAGGCGTTGTCTTCGCTGATTTCGGACGCGGGCGCACCGCCGCCAGTGCCGGAAAATTCCACTTTGCAGTCCTTGGGGAGCAGATCCTTCACAAATTTCTGGAAGGCCCTCAAAACCTTTTCGGGCTTTTGCTGGCTCACCAGCCGGAAGGTGAGCTTGGCATGGGCCTTGGCGGGCAGAACGGTTTTCCCGCCAGCGCCCGTATAGCCGCCCCAGATGCCGTTCACTTCCGCCGTGGGCCTGGCCCAGATCTGTTCGAGAACCGACTTGCCCTTTTCACCGGCCGGAACCGCGAGACCCACATCATTCAAGAATTTTTTCTCGGAGAACTTGAGCGATTGCCACTGTTTCTTGGTGGCCGCCGGCAGCGGCTTCACGCCGTCATAAAAGCCCGGGATGGTCACCTTGCCGGTCTTGTCATGGAGTGCGGCCAGCACCTTGCTCAGCACACGGATGGGATTCATCGCGGCACCGCCATACATGCCGGAGTGCAGGTCGATGCGGGGGCCGGAGATAACGATTTCCTCATGCACCATGCCGCGCAGCCTGGTGGTGATGGCTGGAGTTCTTTCGTCCCACATGTTGCTGTCGCAGACAAAAGCCGCGGCGCAGGACAATTCGGCCTTGTTCTCCTTGAGGAACGGAATGAGCGAAGGCGATCCCGACTCCTCTTCGCCCTCAATGAGGAATGTGGCCTTGATGGGCAGGCTGCCGGTGGCGGAAATCCAGGCGCGGGCCGCTTCCACGAAGGTCATAAGCTGGCCCTTGTCGTCGGCGGTACCGCGGCCATACATGCGCTCGACGCCGTCCTTGCCGGTTTTGCGCGTGGGTTCGAAGGGCGGCGAATGCCAGAGCTCCACCGGGTCCACGGGCTGCACGTCATAGTGGCCGTAGAACAGTACATGGGGGGTTTTGGCCGTCGCCGCCTTGGGGGCGTAATGGGCCACCACCATGGGCCTTCCCGGGGTCTTCCGCGCGGTGGCGTCGAAGCCCAGGGCGGTGAGTTCCACCACCAGCCAGCGGGCGGCCTTTTCACAGGCATCCTTATAGGCAACATCGGTTGAAATGGAGGGAATACGGAGAAAATCAAAGAGCCTTTCGAGGCTTTTATCGAGGCCTTTATCGGCGGCGGCCAGGGCGGTCGTGGTATCTGTCATCAAATCCTCGTTAAGCATTAAACTGGTAGGGCAAAATTCTGTCCCCTGCCATCTTTCCCTTTGGCCAATTGTGGTTCAAATGGTGGAGTGCTCCACTGCGCCCCTTGGGGCTTTCGGTCGGCACGCTGTAATGGCCATGAAAAGGGGTTTTGGGCATATGGGATGTCATGCCTTGGGGCATAGGTTTTTCGCGTGCCGGACCGGTTTCCGGCCCCAAGCGCTTGGCTGTGCAACGGGAAGCGGCGCCCATAAGATTATCCTAACACTTCTGACCTTAGAACCTTATCCCATGGAGATTATGGCAACTGCAAGGGTGGGGGCATGACCCCAGCGCAATCCACAACAGCCTTTTCGCTCGCCCGCGACAGCCTGCAGGCCAATGAATCGTCGGCCCGGCTTGGCCGCTTC
>CADEEO010000146.1 GCA_902826365.1 uncultured Hyphomicrobiales bacterium
AAAGATGGTTTAACAGTTAAGAACACAACACTTCCGGGCCACGTTTTCGCTGATGGTGAAATTACAAGACAAGCGGCACAGGCGGACGATGGCTCGTGGAGCATAACCACAATAGGTGTAGGAAACAACGTGACCACGGGAATGAATATAGCAAACCAGACATTTGGTCCGTCTATTTTTGCCAAAGTTGACACAAATATGAAAAACTATATTGAAGAACATGAAAGACTAAAGGGTGGTTGGTAGCCAACATGCGAGGGTATAAAATGCAAATGTTTTACTTGGTCTGGCTATTGTTATTTGCCTGCCACGCGAACGCTGCAGCTGGAGAGTGTGACTCCTCCTCTCCACTCCAAATCGAGAATGTATCAGTTGAGGATCATGTACGAACTAAGTTCATCGATGTTTTAAAAACATTTGGAGAGGAGAACGGATTCGTCGTCAGAATTGCACAAACAACTCCCGATGGTGAACACTTTCACATCGAAATGCAGAGAAAGGATTTGACCGTCAGATTTCTGAATTCGTTGGATACTCAGATTTTTAGGTTTGCACTATACAACAAATGCGTGCAGGAAATTTCCAAGGAAACAATAGATTCACTCATTGTTGACCTTAGAGCCAAATTATCTCTCGTCAGCGGTGTCGAACTGCAAGCGAATTAGTGAGGGGGGCTGTCCAAGAACAGTAATCACCTGACAGTTGCCATTTTAGGATAGGCGACCGGCCTCTGCGCCGCCAACCCCAACATGGCCTATCCCTCGGCGGCCGTGCCCCGCCGCCAGCCGCCTCGTCTCCTTCATGGCCGGAGGGCAAGCCACCTCCCGCCATGACTACGGCCCTTTCGGCAATCCGCTCACCTCCAACGGCTCCACCGTGCTGGGCGGCAATCCTGACGGAGACCGGGGCTACATCAATGAGCATTCTTCCAGGAAACTCTACTTTCCGTGAGCATAAGCCCAGTAGAGTTCGCGGGCTTTGGCGGCGATGGGGCCGGGCTGCAGGATGCGCTGTTCGATGGTGGTGACCGGCATGACCTTGCTGTAGTTCCCGGTTGAGAAAACCTCGTCGGCGTCGAGCAGGTCCTTCCAGTCCAGTGTGCATTCGTGAACCTTGATGCCCGCCCCTCTTAGCAGGGAAACGATCCGCTGGCGGGTGATGCCATTGAGGAAGCAGCCGTTGGGAATGGGCGTATAGGCTTCGCCGTTTTTGGCGCACCAGATGTTGGCAGTGGTGAGTTCGGCCACGTGGCCGAGGGGATCAAGCATCACGCAATTGTCAAAACCCCTCGCCTTTGCATCGCGGATGGCGCGGGCGGAATTGGGATAGTGGCAGGCGGCCTTGGCATCGGTGGGCGCATATTCATTGGAAGGCCGGCGAAAAGCCGAGAGCGTAATGGAGAACGATGACCTGGGCTTGGGCAGCGGCGAATCATAGACCGAGACCGAGAGTTTAGTGGATTCGGGATCGACGTCGACAAAGCCTTCGCTGGCCCAATACATGGGCCGCAGATAGAGCTCGGCAGTCTTGGGAAATTTTGCGATGCCTTCGCGGATGATGGCTTCAATTTCCCCGGCGCTCTTGCGGATTTTCAAGTCGAAACTTTTGGCCGACCGGATCAGCCGCTGGCAATGGAGATCAAGATCGGGGGCCACGCCTTCAAAGGCGCGGGAGCCATCAAATACGCAGGAACCCAGCCACGGCGCGTGGTCCATGGCGCCCATGATGGAGGGGTTGCCCTTGTGCCAGGCGTTTTCAAACCAGGTCCAGGCGGTGCCGCTGCTTTCATTCCAGGCCATGATATGTCCTCTTTCCTTCACTCTATCCGCAAACAATAAAGGCGCCACCGGGGCGCCTCGCAACACTTAAACCGGAAACTGCTATCACGAATCTGAATAGAAGATATGACGGCCGATTTTCACGAGGCGCTTCATGCTGCCCGCCCACTTCGGGCGCACGTAATCCGCATGGTAATTGGTGGCGGTGCTCATGATCTTGGTGCCCTTGCTGTCGCTCATGGCTTTTTGGGCAAGGCGCTTGGCGTTGGCCCAGGCGGCGGGCTGCTTCACATCATCGGGAAGGCCATCACAGGCAAAGGAGAACTGGCAGGAATTGCGCCGGTTGGAACCCTGATAGACCACGCCGCAAATTGTTTTCGGATAGGCCGCGTCCTTGGTGCGATTGAGGATCACGCGGGCCACGGCGAGCTGGCCAAGTTCGGATTCGGAACGGGCCTCGAAGTAAATGGCGCGGGCCATGCAATTTTCTTCAGCCAGGCGCATGCGGCGCTGGGCCACGACGGCCTGCTTCTCGGTGCGCTTCAGCTTGAATGATTTTTCAATTTTGGACGGCGACGGGGCCAGCGCCAGGCGCTTCACCGCGGGAACCGAAACATCGGCCTTGCCGGTGAGGTCAACGGAGGCTGGGGAAATGAACACCTGGCCGCTGGCATTGACGAAATCACCCTTGCCAAGGCTCACCACGGTTTGCTTGCGCAGCACGTTCAGGTTCACGATATCGAAATTTTCACCGTCGGGCAGAAGCGAACCCTTGGCGATGATGTTGGTGACTGGCGAAACAATGTTCAGCGCCGGTTCGTCAAGTGGCGCATTATGGGCACTGGCATTCTGGCCCATGTAGTTGCCGGCAAAAGCGAAGGCCGCGATCAGCATTACCCCGCCAAAAACAAACGGCGCATATTCCTGAACAATCCCGCCGCCTTCATCCACTTCAGGATAAACGGGGAAATCGGCCATAGGCCTATGAGTTGGGCGTTTTTCCTGCAAATCCCCTAGTCCTATTAAAGGCTTAGTCCCGCAATATTGTTTCACTGACGGAAACATATACTCTCCGCGTTTAGCATAGGTTAACCATGCCAGCAACCAAAACTGGCCGGTTATTTTACCTTTTTTCCGGTCAATTTGGATGAGGGTTAACCGGTTGCGGGAGCGAGAAATTATTTAGCTATTTCTGATACTTGCCTGGGCCGCGGCAAGCCTCGCAATGGCGATGCGGAAGGGCGAACAGGAAACATAATCTAACATGATTTCCTCACAGAAACTTATCGAGGCCGGATCGCCCGCGTGTTCGCCGCAAATCCCGAGTTTGAGATCGGGCCTGGCCTTCCTTCCGCGCGTTGCGGCGATTCGCAGAAGCTCGCCAACGCCATCAATATCAATGGAGACGAAGGGATCGGCTTTCAAAAGGCCCTTGTCGGTATATTCACCAATGAATCGGGCACTGTCATCGCGGCTGATGCCGAGCGTGGTCTGGGTGAGATCATTGGTGCCGAAGGAAAAGAACTCCGCTGATTCGGCAATTTCGCCGGCGCGCAGGGTGGCGCGGGGCAATTCAATCATGGTGCCCACGAGATAGGGCAGCGCGAGGCCACATTCCTGCTGCACCGCTTCGGCCACGGCATCGATGCGGGCGCGGACATAATCAAACTCCAGTTTGCCGACAACGAGGGGAATCATGATTTCAGGAATTGGCGCCTTGCCGTATTTCTGGGCGACATCGGCGGTGGCTTCGAAAATGGCGCGGGCCTGCATCTCGGCGATTTCCGGATAGGACACGGCAAGGCGCACGCCGCGATGGCCGAGCATGGGGTTGAACTCCTGCAATTCGCCGACACGGGTGCGCAAGTAGTCTGGCGCGATGGCGAGGCTCCCGGCGAGCTCGAGAATTTCATGCTCGGATTTCGGCAGGAATTCATGGAGCGGCGGATCGAGCAGGCGGATGGTGACGGGCAGGCCCGCCATGATTTCAAAGAGCTCGATGAAATCCTGGCGCTGCATGGGGAGAATTTCATCCAGCGCTTCGCGGCGGGCTTCCACGGTTTCGGCAAGAATCATCTTGCGCATGGGGCCGATGCGCTCGGCGCTGAAGAACATGTGTTCGGTGCGGCAGAGGCCAATGCCTTCGGCGCCGAAATAGCGGGCGGAGCGGGCTTCGTTTGGCGTTTCGGCATTGGCGCGGACTTTCATGCGGCGCGAAGCATCGGCCCATTCAAGAATCGTTGCGAAATCGCCGGAGAGCACCGGCTTCTGGGTGGCGATGCGGCCCCGGAAGACGCGGCCGGTGGAGCCATCAATGGTGATCGTCTCGCCTTTTTTCACGACGATGCCGAGCGCCGACATGGTTCCGGCTTCGTAATCGATGCGGAGGCCACTGGCCCCCACTACGCAGGTTTTCCCCATGCCGCGGGCAATCACGGCTGCATGGGAGAGAAGCCCGCCGCGCGCGGTGAGAACGCCTTCGGCGGCGTGCATGCCCTGAATATCCTCGGGGCTGGTTTCGCCGCGCACAAGAATGCAGGGGCGGTTGCGGGTTTTCAGTTGCTGGGCTTCGGCGGCATCAAACACCACCTGCCCCGACACGGCGCCGGGCGAGGCGGCAAGGCCGGTCACAAATATCTCGTGAGTCTCCGTTGGATCAAGCGTGGGATGAAGGAACTGGTCCAGCATCAGCGGATCAACACGCAGGACCGCCTCCTTCTTCGAGAGCAGGCCTTCGCCCACCATGTCCACCAGGGTTTTGAGTTCAACCCGGGCGCTGATTTTGGCGGGCTTGCTTTGCAGCAGCCAGAGCTTGTCCTTCTCGACGGTGAAGGTGACTTCCTGGATGGATTTGCAGCGGCGCTCGATCTTGCTGAGCGCAGACTTGAGCTGGGCGGCCTGCTTTGGAAATTTTTCCGTGAAGGCGGGCGCGATGTTTGGATCCCTCGCCCCGTTTGAAAAATTGCGCGAGGTGGCGACGCCCAGAATATTTCCGCCATGGACCATGGCCTGCACGATGAGGGCAGCGGATTTATTACGGCGGCGGGCGGCTTTCACCACGCCCTGCAATTGCTCGAGCAAGCCTTGCGGGAAGACAGCGCCGGACTGTTTCTCGATGAATGACTTGTAGTGGGAGATCAGGTCGGGGCCTTTGTGCGCCGAAAAGATATCTTCAAAATCGGCATGGCGGAGGGAGAGAACATTCACGGCGTAATTCTGTATGAACTGGCGGTAGAGATCATAGGCCAGGGGACGGTCGTTCAGCCGTGCAGCCAGAGCTTCCACCGTTTCATCGTTCAGGCCGATGTTGAGAATGGCTTCCATGTAGCCACGGGCCTGGCCATTCACGCTGGGGCGCACGGCCAGCAGCAAGGGCTTGGTTTTGCTTCCAAGCTTTTTCACGGCGGCGGCAAGGTTTGCGGCGGTGAGGCTCGCAGGGTTTGGGATGACGAAGCCTTGCGGAACGGCGAGGCCTAGGGCCAGCATATCGCTGAGCCCAGCCGCCTTCGCGCCCAGCGATCGCGGGCACTTTCCTAACTCAACTGTCGTTTTCGCGACCATATTGCAGTGCAGCAAACACGCTGCATGGCGGGAGGTCAAGTGGGCAGATTTTAGGCAGGCCGGAGTTTTGCCGTTTTCCGCCCCATAAGGAGCCAGAAGGCTATGGCCATGTTAAGCACGTTCCAGGCGATGCCGTGGAGGAAGGCGGCCTGGTAGGAGCCGGTGCGGTCAAAGATTTCGCCGGAAAGCCAGCCGCCCAG
>CADEEO010000147.1 GCA_902826365.1 uncultured Hyphomicrobiales bacterium
CCCTTTTCCTTTTGGGCT
This sequence comes from uncultured Hyphomicrobiales bacterium, assembly GCA_902826365.1. Lineage (GTDB taxonomy): Bacteria > Pseudomonadota > Alphaproteobacteria > Rhizobiales > Aestuariivirgaceae > Aestuariivirga. Next base: position 19 of record CADEEO010000147.1, read on the forward strand.
TCATGCTCTGGCGCGATGGCCCCCGCGGCACCATCACGCTTTTTAAGAGCATGGGGCTTGCCGGCCTCGGCGTCGCCCTGTGCTTTGCCATAGCTTCCAGCTCCTTCGTGGTGGCGCTTGCCTATACCACGGTGGCCAACATCCTGCTCATGCAGGCCGGCGTTCCCCTGATCGCCGCGCTCCTCATCTGGACGTTGTTTCGCGAAAAGATTTCAGGCGCGACCTGGGCCGCCATCGCCGCGGTGATTGCCGGGGTTTCCATCATGGTCTCCGAATCCTTCACTGGAAAAGTCTCGCCTATTGGTGACGGCCTGGCCTTGCTGATCTCCGTGATGTTCGCCATCGCCACAGTCATTACCCGCCGCCAGGCTCACGTGCGGATGACCCCCGCTGTTTGCCTCGGAACCGTCTTTGCCGCGTGTTTTGCCGGCCTCCTTGCGGGCCGTTATGCCGTAAGCGCCCCCGATCTCGGCTGGCTCATTGCCTTTGGTGCGCTCAACTTGGGCCTCGGCCTTGTCATGTTCACAACCGGGGTCAGGCTCCTCCCCGCTGCCTTGGCGGCTCTTGTGGGAACCTTGGAGCCGGTCCTCGGCCCTATCTGGGTCTGGCTGGTTCACAGTGAAATCCCGTCCGGGCGAACCCTCCTCGGCGGCGCGGTGGTTTTCACCGCACTCGTCATTCATCTGCTCATTGACTGGCAGCGGCAGTCTCGCGCGCAAAGCCGGTAATCTCCGCCAAGAAAATCTCCGCGAATTTTTCCTGCTTGGCCGCTCCCACGCCATGCACCTCGCCGAAATCCCACTTGGTGAGCGGCACGCGCGCCGCCATGTCGATCAGCGTGCGGTCCGAAAAAATCACATAGGCCGGAACCCGCGCCTCTTTGGCAAGCTGCATGCGCAAGGCTTTCAACCGCACCAGCAAAGCCCCGGCGCGCGGATCAGCTTCACTGATCTTCGCAATCACCTCAGCCCGCGCCGCTTTTTTCGTTCCGCGTTGCTCCACCTTGCAATAGCGGAATTCACCGCCGCCATTCATCAAGGAGCGAGCCTTCGGCGAAAGCGATAGCCCGCCATAGCCACCAATGTCATGAACCAGGAAGCCGGCCCCCACCAGCTGCCTGATAATCCCTTGCCAATCCGTGCGCGGACGATCCTGGCCAAGCCCGAACATAGGTAGCTCAGTATGCCTTAGCGCCACCGCCTTGTCGTTGGCCTTGGCCATCAGCACATCAACGATATGCATGGCTCCGAAGCGTTCGCCCGTGGCCCGCACCGTTTCAAAAACTTTCCTGGCCTCAATGCTGCCGTCAATCGTTTCGCCGGGACTCAAACACACATCGCAATTGCCGCAGGGCTCCGCCGCCTCGCCGAAATAACCCAGCAGTGAAACCCGCCGGCAGCTCGGCGCTTCGCAATAGGCCACCAGCGCATCAAGCCTTCGGTTCTCGCGCCGCTTGTGCTCCTCGTTCGCTTCGCCCTGCTCGATAAATTGCCGCCGCAGGCGAATGTCGCCAAGGCCAAACACCATGTGCGCTACCGCCGCCTCGCCGTCGCGCCCCGCCCGGCCAATCTCCTGGTAATAGGCATCAAGCGACGATGGCAAATCCGCATGAAACACAAAGCGCACATCAGGCTTGTCGATCCCCATGCCAAAAGCAATCGTGGCGCACACGATCACGCCCTTCTCCGTCATGAACAAATCCTGCGCATCGGCCCGCTGCGCCGGTGTCAGCCCCGCGTGATAGGCTACGGCGCGGTGTTTCTTCTCAACCAGAAAGGCGGCAATCTCCTCCGTGCTCTTGCGCGACAGCGCATAGACAATCCCGCTCTCGCCCGCATGATCGTCAAGAAAGCGCAAAAGCTGCTGCCGGACATTATCCTTGTTCTGCACCGTGAGTTTGATGTTTGGCCGGTCAAACCCCGCGACAAAAACTTCCGCCTTCCCGCCAAACAGCTTCTTCACAATATCGCGCCGCGCTGCCTCGTCGGCCGTCGCCGTGAACGCCCCAATCGGCGCCTCCGGAAACGCCTCGCGCAAGCCATGCAGCGCCTCATATTCTGGCCGGAAGGAAGCCCCCGAGTGCGAAATGCAATGCGCTTCGTCAACCGCGATCAGCTTCACATCCAGCTTTTGCAAGGCGGCAATCATCCGCTCCGTCATCAGGCGCTCCGGCGCCAGGTACAAAATCCGCACCAGCCCCGCCGCCACCCTCTGCCAGATATCGACATTCACATCGCGCGAAGCCGCCGAGTTGATCGTCTCCGCCGCAACCCCCGCCAGTTTCAGCGCCGCAACTTGGTCCTGCATCAACGCCACCAGCGGCGAAACTACAATCGTCAGTCCCTGCTTCACCAGCGCCGGCACCTGGTAGCACAACGACTTGCCGGACCCCGTGGGCATGACGGCCAGAACATGCCGCCCGCCGATCAGGTGATCGACAATCGCCTCCTGCCCCGGCCTGAATCCGTCGAAACCAAAGACCTCGCGCAAAACCTTTGCTTTCGCCGTCATTGCCCCCATTTAACCTTGCTGTGGATATCTGCAGTTCTGCTGACATCTGCTGACTGCTATATCTCTAGAATAACCCATATTGCATATGTTCTTGTTTTGATCTAGTCAGGTTTCATGTCAGGCCACAAGCGCGTTATTTCGGTTCAGGGTGCTAGAGAGCACAATCTGAAGAATGTCTCATTGGAAATTCCACGGGACAAACTCATTGTATTCACAGGCCTTTCCGGCTCGGGAAAATCCTCCCTGGCTTTCGACACGATTTATGCCGAAGGCCAGCGCCGCTATGTCGAATCGCTCTCGGCCTATGCCCGCCAGTTCCTCGAAATGATGCAGAAGCCGGATGTGGACCAGATCGATGGCCTCTCGCCCGCCATTTCCATCGAGCAGAAAACCACCAGCCGCAATCCGCGCTCCACCGTGGGCACCGTCACCGAAATCTATGACTACATGCGTCTGCTCTTTGCCCGCATCGGCATTGCCTATTCGCCTGCCACCGGCCTCCCCATCGAAAGCCAGACCGTCACCATGATGGTCGACAAGGTCCTGAGCCTTCCCGAAGGCGAGCGGCTTTATATCCTCGCCCCCATCGTGCGCGGCCGCAAGGGCGAATACCGCAAGGAATTCGCCGAGCTTCAGAAAAAGGGCTTCCAGCGCGTCAAGGTCGATGGCCACTTCTACGAGATCGACAGCGTCCCGGCCCTCGACAAGAAATTCAAGCACGATATCGATGTGGTGGTTGACCGCCTCGTGGTCCGCCCCGATCTCGGCACACGCCTCGCCGATACTTTTGAAACCGCCCTGAAGCTTAGCGAGGGTCTGGCCGTGGCGGAGTTCACCGACAAGCCGCTGCCCGCCTCGCAAACCGCGGAAGACAGCGCCAACAAATCCAAGAACGATACCCACGAGCGCATCATCTTCTCGGAAAAATTCGCCTGCCCCGTCTCGGGCTTCACCATCGAGGAAATCGAGCCGCGCCTCTTCTCCTTCAACAATCCGTTCGGCGCCTGCCCCGCCTGTGATGGCCTCGGCACCGAATTGAAATTCGAGCCGGACCTTGTGGTCCCCGATGCGTCACTGTCGCTGCGTGATGGCGCCATCGCCCCCTGGTCAAAAGCCGGCGCCACCTCGCCCTATTACGCTCAAACTCTCGAAGCGCTGGCCAAGCATTACAAGGCCTCAATGACCGTGCCTTGGAAGGATCTTTCCAAAAAAGTCCAGGACGCGATTCTCAACGGCACCGGCGAAGACGAAATCACCATCACCTATGATGATGGCCTGCGCTCCTACAAAACCAAGAAACCCTTCGAAGGTGTCATCGGCAACATCGAGCGGCGCTGGCGCGAAACCGACAGCGCCTGGATGCGCGAGGAACTCGCCCGCTACCAGTCGGACCAGCCCTGCCGCGCCTGCAATGGCAACCGCCTGAAGCCGCAAGCCCTGGCCGTGAAGATCGACAAGCTCCACATCAGCCAGGTCGCCAATTTCTCCATTCAGGCCGCCAACAAATGGTTCACCGATCTCGAGCCAAAGCTCACCGCCAAACAGCGTGAAATCGCCGCCCGCATCCTGAAGGAAATCAAGGCCCGCCTGAAATTCCTGGTGGATGTGGGCCTCGAATACCTCAACTTGTCGCGCGTTTCCGGCTCGCTCTCCGGCGGCGAAAGCCAGCGCATCCGGCTCGCCTCGCAAATAGGTTCCGGCCTCACGGGCGTACTCTATGTGCTCGATGAACCCTCCATCGGCCTGCACCAGCGCGACAATGCCAGGCTTCTCGAAACCCTCATTCACCTCCGCGACATCGGCAACACGGTGATCGTCGTCGAGCATGACGAGGAGGCGATCAAGATGGCCGACTTCGTGGTCGATATCGGCCCCGGCGCCGGCGTCAATGGCGGCCATATCGTGGCCCAGGGAACGCCTGATCAGGTCATGGCCAACCCCGCCTCGCTCACCGGGCAATATCTCGTAGGCCTTCAGCAGGTGCCCATCCCCAACCACCGCCGCAAATGGGAGAAGAACCGCTCCATCCGCATCAAGGGTGCCCGCGCCAACAATCTGAAAAATGTCTCCGACGAAATCCCGCTTGGCGTCTTCACCTGTGTCACGGGTGTGTCAGGCGGCGGCAAATCCACCCTTCTTATCGACACGGTTTACCGGGCGCTGGCCCGCAAGCTCATGGGCACCCGCGAGCCGCCCTCCGAGCATGACCGCATCGATGGCATGGAACATCTCGACAAGATCATCGACATTGATCAGTCGCCCATTGGCCGCACCCCGCGCTCCAACCCCGCCACTTACACCGGCGCCTTCACCCCCATCCGCGATTGGTTCGCGGGCCTTCCTGAGGCGAAGACCCGCGGCTATGAACCGGGGCGCTTTTCCTTCAACGTCAAGGGCGGCCGCTGCGAAACCTGCCAGGGTGACGGCGTCATCAAGATCGAAATGCACTTCCTGCCCGATGTCTATGTCACCTGCGATGCCTGCCACGGCAAGCGCTACAACCGCGAAACCCTCGACATCAAGTTCAAGGACAAATCCATCGCCGATGTCCTGGACATGACCGTTGCCGAAGCCGCCGAATTCTTCCGCGCCGTGCCATCCGTGCGCGACAAGATGGATACGCTGGAGCGTGTCGGCCTCGGCTACATCAAGGTCGGCCAGCAGGCCACCACGCTTTCAGGCGGCGAGGCCCAGCGCGTGAAACTCGCCAAGGAGCTCTCCAAGCGCGCCACCGGCCGCACGCTTTACCTCCTCGACGAACCCACCACCGGACTTCATTTCCACGACGTGAAGAAACTCCTCGAGGTGCTGCACGAGCTGGTCAACCAGGGCAACACCGTCGTCGTCATCGAACACAATCTGGAGGTGATCAAAACCGCCGACTGGATCATCGACCTCGGCCCCGAAGGCGGCGACGGCGGTGGTGAAGTCGTGGCGACAGGAACCCCCGAAGAGGTCGCCCGCGAAAAACGCAGCTACACCGGCCACTACCT